>NZ_CACSJW010000006.1:0-447898 GCF_902706145.1 Sphingobacterium sp. 18053 | reverse complement strand
CATAATCAGAATTCTTTTTTTATATCTCTGATCTTGGATCGAATTGAACTAATTCTTGAATTTGTTCATGACTTTCGTTTGTCTACTCGTCACGCTTACATGATTGTGTTTTCTTAAAGAACTTTTCTCGCTTCAACTTCCGTATCCGCTATATTCCGATGGCATTGCGCCGTCTTTATCTTTTTTGTTTTTCCCTTCGTTTCCGTCGGGACTGCAAAGGTAGAAATCTTTTCTGAACTTCCAAAAACTTTTTAAAGTTTTTTTTCTTTTCCCTTTTTTCGATTTCCGCGTTTAAAATAAACTGAACGGGATTTTAAATCCTGTCAGGCTTCTCTTAAACCCTTCTTTTTTCATGATTCCCTCTTTCGGGGTAACCGTTCCTCCCTTGCGGAGTGGTGCAAAGATAGGGAGTTTTAACAATCACTTCCAAGCCTTTTGTTCTTATTATTTTCATTTCGCCCTTAACTGCCTGTAACGGTGCGAGATTCTTTTTGTAAAACAGGTGATCGGAGGGCCAGGATGGCAGATCCGGCCCCCAGATTGGGCCTTTGGAGAACCCCAGGTCATCATATAGAGTATGGAGACAGGCTTCGCATCGGATCTATTACCAATTTCGTTCAACTTTTGTTCCTAATTAAAAGGGGTATTACAGGGGGATAACAGGGGGTTAACAGGGGGTTAGCAGGGGTGTACCCCCTATTAACCCCCTGTTAAAGCGGTGCTATAGTGCTGTTAATTACAAATCAATATTCAATTTGAACATAAGCAACGCAACAACAGAGCTCCGCAGCGTTTAATACCATCGATATACATAATAGAGATAGGACGTGACAGCGAACCGCAACCGCAGCGGAATAGAGGATGGCGGAACCAGTCTAAAGTAAACCTTGATCAATTCTCATTTTGGTATAGCTTTTACTCAAGGTTTACTTAGGGTTTAGTTAGGGTTTGTTTAGGTATAGCTTAGGTTATACCTAAACAAACCCTAACTAAAAGCTAACTAAATACCAATTAAAATCTAGCTTAAAGAAGAACTAAATAAAAGCGAATAAATAGAACACTACACAAATAGCCCTAAAAGTGTCCCAGCATCCAACCAGAATCGCCATGATATAGGCATTTTTGGAGGGTTTATGGGATTAAAGAAAATGAGCAGGAGAAAGCGTTCAGCTTGTAAAACGTTTAGAATAACGACTAAGTTCAAAAGACATAACAACCAAACAAAAGGCTCCGAATCAATTTAGATGATTCGGAGCCTCAGACATTATTATAGTTTACATTCTCTAGTCTCTTAATGCTGTAAGATCAGCCTTAGGCTTGGGCAAGTTCATGTTTTTAATTGCCAGGCGGCAGGCATCAACCATTTCCTGCGTCATGGTATAGGTATACTTTCCATAATCGTCGTATTCCAACGTACCAACAAAAAAGAATCCGTATTTATCAAAGAAATCCGTCAAATCCAATTTGGCCACTTCGCAGGCTGTTTTAACAAAATTCAGCTGATGAACGGCAGGATTGCGCTCTCCCATCATTCGATCGGAGCTCCAATCTGAACGCTGTCTTCTGGGTTTATTCATATTCTGCTGACGGAAGGCTTCAAATAGATCCGCATAAAAATCGGAACGTTTTCCTTCGCCCTCAAAATAGAGCTGTAACTGCCAAAAAGGAATCAAACGATCGAATACATCCGGATCTGACAAATAAGAAATTCGCTTTTCAATAATATTGGTCTTCGCTTTTTCAAAATTGTTCTGTTCTGAAACCCGAGTTTTATTACCAAACGAACGTGTTACGTATAAGGAGAACAGGTTGTTGCTCACTTCACCCAAGCCACCCCAATTAAACATTGGACGTGTCTGGTGTACGTGGCCCACCTCATGACTGAAACCCCAACAAGGATCCCCTTTAATCACCGATTCTGGCGTTACCACCATTTTCATCGCGTAACCAACTTTATCACCCATATAGGCAACACCATCTCCATCACGGAACATGTAATAATTATAGTTCACCCGCGCCAGAATACGATTTTTAGGTACTTTATTATACTTCTCCAGTCCCATCAATCGATGTTGCCTATACACCAGCGAATCATAATTACGAATTAGCTCGACGCCTTTTCCATAAGCATACTGTTTCAATGCCTCTATTGGATAAGCGGTCTGAATATGCTCGCCTTTTGCATCCATAATCGGGAATACAGCATGATCGATCAGACTATCCCATTCCTTATTCCCCTGTTTTTTAAGATCAAAGTAACCGTTTACCTGCCCTGTCGGAAAATGAACACTAATCGGGTTTTCCTTTTCAGGTTCTTCCGAGAAATAATCGATATAAGCTAAACTTCCGTAATCATCGAGCTGGATAATGTTCACGCCATTCTGCAATCTGAATTCCTGTTTTTCCAATCCCCAACCTTTCGGGTCTTTTGTAGGATCCTGCGGATTAGGGGCTTTTCGCAACCAGTTGGGTACAACAAGGTTTACCTCTTTACCAGCTGCAATACCGTCCACGATAACAATATGCTTCCCTTTGGGAAGATACACACCGGTCATATTTTCATATTTACTGTAACCGTCCCCAATACTTAAGTGATCTCCTAATGTTGTCGGATTCAACAAGGCATAATAAGTTGCATATTTATAATCCTTATTATAGTTGCCATCAAGTATAGACTGCGCAACCCTGCGCAGGGTAGTATCAGCAATCTGATTGAGCTGTTTTTTCTTAATCCCCTTTTTTAGTGTTAATGCCAGAGGATCTTCGAATACAGAAAGATCGGCATAGGTTTGTTTAAAATCCTGAGCGGTTTGAGCTTTTAGATTGACGGTTAGTATAAGACCTAACCCGAAAGCGATAAATTTTCTTTTCATCATTAATTTAATGTAATATAAAAATAACCAATAGACCACCGCAGCAATTAGGACAATTTACATCGCTAGCGTTGATGCAAAGAATAACTCAGGTGTAAAAACAAGTTTGTCATTACATTGAATTGCGGATTTAAGTTCATATTCTGTTGTAGGCTTTAAACCAACAATTCGTACAAGAGTAAGTTTTCCCACACCAGTGAAATAAGCTCCTATTGAATTTATTGGATCCGTTTGACTCCACTCTTGATTAGATCCCTTTTCTCTATATAATACTACTATATTTACATTAATTTTATTATCAGTTGGATATAATACAAATAACTCACCATCTTCCATCCATAAATAGCTCCCGTTTCTATCAATGACAGAGGGAAAACTGGGATAAGCCAATGTTGGGGGATAAGTGCATGATGCGCTTCCTCCGGACTGAGAAATATTCAATATTGCTGTTTTTGTAATTGGGGACATTGCGGATCCCGTCTTGGATTGATAAGAAACGGTAGCTACAACCGTATAGCTAAATCCCTTAATTCCATAAAATATCGCATTTCCTCCTCCGGCACCCAAAACGCTATTCATAACAGTTCCGTCTGTCCCATTACAACTAACGCTCACCTCAGTAACCACATAATTTGGATCAAAGTTGCTTAGACTCACATTTGCCGTAATAGCCGTCCCTGTACTTGATGCTTGCAAAGTAACTGTTGGCTGCGTAAGCTGATTAGCCTTTAAAACTTGATTTGGAGAATCTACATTTTTAACAACATCGTTAACATCGGGCTTTGAACAACCTGAATTGATACCGATCAAAACACATAATAGAATAAGGAAATTAAAATTTTTCATAAAAATTTAAGTTTAATTAAAAAATATAAAAGGGTTATAATTTTCTGTTAGCAAAAAAAGGGAGAGTATTATTTCACACTCTCCCTCTCAATATATTCAGTTATAATCTAAACACAACGCTTCCTACTTCGCTGTGGGATTTTTCGTCGCTTTTAAATGTAGCTCATAAATATACTTTCCGGCTTTGTAAATCTTCGTATTAAACCTTATGTTAAGTTTAACAGGTTGATCATAAGTCAAATACTTCATATCCGTTGGCGGGTTCCAGTTTTTAGTATCCGCATAGTCTATTGACTGAATCCATTTTGATTGGATTCTGTAATAGCAGTTGATACCATTCGACTGACTATCCCAATATACATCCGGGAATCTCACCTGCGCATAATCGTAGACCACAGCAGTATCTGTAACTGTTGTTTTATAAGCAAAGGTCGCTAATGTTTTAAGGAAATCATTGCCAGATGGTCTTCTGTCCAAAGCACTACCAGGAAATAATGCTCCATTTTTGTCGTAAACTTTCAATACAATTTGATTTGGACCGTCTGCTACACGTTTAATATTTAAGGTCAAACTAGTACTCTGCCCTTTGGTCTGATCAATCCATTGATCATCATAGGGGAAACGGATACCTGTTTCGCTATTTGCCTCAACCGCGATAAAGTAAGGAACATTTTCATAGGTATATTCTTTTACCGCAGACAACTTGATTGTTGTTATATTCTTATAATCTTTTGTACCCTTTGGATTTTGAACGCGTATATCGACCTCATATTCTCCCGTAGGTACATTATCTGTCGCTTGGGTAAACATAAACTGGCCGCTTTTTTCTAAAACTGTAAACGGCAGTTTCTTCTCTATACCTCGTTTACTATTAATCAATTCAAGTGTTGTATCTGTTTTCGGATCATATTTCTCTTTCCAAACAGTAACGTCATATTCCTTAAAAAAAGTTTCTTCTCGCTTGCCAGTTGCTTTATTACGGACATCCAAAAGAGTGACAGTAAACGGCGGCGTTGAAGCATCTGGGATAATTCCAGTTGCTATATAGAACGTTCCTTGATCTACAGCAATCGGATTTGATCCATAACGGATATTGTCACTTAGGTAACCAACTTCAATTTTCTTACAACCTGCATACATTAAGGATGCCAATACACCGATGTATACAAATATTTTATATCTATTTTTCATATCAATACCAATTAAATTTATCTTCTAAATGCCCAAATATGCTGGTTGTTCAACACGTGTATTATACCTGTTGTTGAAATAATGCCCGACGTCTGACAGAGCAATTTGGTGTCATTCAGATTTGCTTTTCCTGAAGGATCAGATAATAAGCCATTTTTCATGACATCACGCTCGCCATAGATCTTGGTTAAATAGAGCAATTTAGGTCCTTGAGAAATGACACCATCCTCCAAATAATCATCACTACTTGATTTTTCCAAGGTCACCAAGAGTTTTGTCATTGGTTCCTGTGTCTGAAACATAGTTCCCGTTTCGGTTAAATTATCCCGGACGATACGATCAGAGAAAAGATAAACACTCATCGTGTCCTGGAGCATTTTTTGTGGATAATATTTAAACAATGAATCCAGATTAAAGTTAAGTCGTTCATCCTTTTTACGCCATTCATTCTGTTTCGCTAACAGGAAATTACGAATGGAATAATTTGTTGGGACAAAAAAGGTTCCCGCGCTGTTTACTTTATCTTTTAGTCCAGCTTTATCGATAATCATCAAGGTCGTATCAAATAAGTGCTGTGGATGCGATTTCAAGAAATCATAGGTTGTCATATTGACATGTGGATCACTTACGCCACCATCTATTACCGCTTCTTTTTTACAACTAAAAATTGTTACCAAAGCAATAATACTTAAATATATAAATGTATTTTTCATGTTGATTCGCTTAATATTTACCCATCCAATAAGGATTCTGTGAGATTAATCGGTTCGAGTTTAAAATGCTGTTCTCGATTGGGAATAGATAACCTTTTTGTTCCATACGCGTAGCATCCATACTCCAGGAAGCCAACTGCACGAAAAGATTATTATTTTTCGTTTTCCAGGCATTTCGAACAATATCAAAGTAACAATGACCTTCACCAATCAATTCACGTTGTCTTTCTTTCAATATATCACGCTTTAGATTTGCTCCACCGCTGCTAATCATGGTTTTGGCACCTGCTCTGCTTCTGATCGAATTTACAGCTGTCAACGCTTCACCATCCTTTCCAAGCGCATTTAAAGCCTCCGCTTTTAGCAAGATCATATCGGCCAATCTAAAAATCACCAAATTACTTTCAACCCTAGGATCCGAGTTTGTCGCCGCATTTTTGTAGACAATATCAGAATACTTCATCAGCGAATTATTTTGCGAATTGGTGATATTTCTAAAGAAGTCAGTTCTTCTGGTATCCCCATCTTCCTCCTTACCATACATTTCCTCTAATTTTGTATTTGTCACATAATAGACTGGAACCAACGACGGCATATTTACGTATATACTACTACTTACCGTAATAAAACCCACTGCTCCTGAAAATACCCCCATCCCTTGATAAGACGCAGATTCATTTTCCGCATCCTTATTTGTAAACACGAATATGTTTTCTTTCGCGCTCGCTTCCTTAAAAACGTTTCGGACATTTCCTTTTGTCTGCAATGCGAAGAGATCTGGACGACTGATAATAGAGTCCGCGTATGTTACCGTTTTCGCGTAGTCATTTTGCCAGGCAGTCGCATGTGTTAACAAGGCCAAAGCTGCAGCTTTATTTGCCCGACGACGACCAAGCCCGTCAACCCCTTCCCAAGTCAATAAACTTGAGGCTTTCTGCGCATCACTAACAATAAACTTCAAGATCTCATCGGTCGACGTACGGCCAATCAATACAGCCTGATCAGCTGTCTCCGTTGGTTCAGTTTGTAAAGGTAAGTCACCCCAAACCCGTGTCATATAGAAATAGGAAAGTGCACGCATAAAATATGCTTCACCAAGAAGGTAGTTTTTGGTTCCAGCTGAAAATTTATCTTCCGAAATGTCCGGAATCCTCTTGATAATCAAATTAGCTTCATTTATGACTCGGTACCAGTTTGTCCAATTAAGCCCGCCCCCTTCTCGATAGGGCAATTTAAAGCTACCACTCGTATAGATATCCGAATGCAATGTACCCTCGCTGGTTGTCAAAATTCCAACAGGGGTATCTCCCCATGCGAAAAAAGCTTGGTTCGTCACCATGGCTTTTCGGAATAAACTGTACATTCCCAACGTAGCACCCGTAAAATCCTTTTCATTCTTCCAAAAGGTATCCGCATAGGTATCATTAATTAAATTATTCTCCAATTGCTTGTTACATGATCCTAGAATCATAGCGGAGAAAAGAGTCGCGACTACTCCTATCTTTTTATATGTTATTTTTAAAATCTTCATATTGCTAGCTATTAAAATTCGAATTGAACACCTAAAGTATACTTAGATGGCAAAGGGTAGCCGTCACCATAATCAAAGCCTCTCGCATCAACCATTTCGGCATCTACACCTGAGAATTTTTGGAACATGTGAACGTTATCCACTGTACCATATAATCTGAGTGAATTAATTCCTAAACGATTCATCCAAGGATTTTGACCTTTATTGAAACGATATGCTAAGTTGATATTTTTGATGCGCACGTACCATCCTGGCTCCATAAACATCGATTGACCGGCTCTCCAAGCATACAATCCCATATATGGATTTGCCGCAGGGTATCTAGCCATATCGCCTTCTTGTCGCCAAAAATCATACTTGTCTAGATCTCCGATCGATGCTTTAGATAGGTCTTTAGGATTTCCGTAGAAGAATCCATTGGACATACGGCGCGCAAAAGTACTGTTGATAATATCTCTTCCTAAGGTAAAAGTTGTTAAAACTTGTAAAGAGAAACCTTTATAGGTGAAATTATTGATAAAACCACCGGTCACTTTAGGATTGGGATCGCCGAAAAAGGTCATATCATTTTCACCAATGGCATCTGAAATTTTGTAATCACCATTCACATCCACCCAATTTGGATATCCCGGCTTAAGTGTACCCCATTTTGTTGCGCCTACCGCTCCAGTGTATGGGTTTACGATAATATCATTGGATGAACTAATGGCTCCATTCACAAGATAACCATAAAACATGTTCAGGGGTTTACCCACAACATATACACCTTGATCATAATATAAGTCTCGGTTACCATTAGGCAATGCTGTGACAACATTCTTGTTAAACGATAAGTTCAGTTGCGGAATCCATTGGAATTCTTTACTCTTTTCAAATACTTTTCCCTGGATATTAATCTCGATTCCTGAGTTCCGCACTCCTGCAGCATTCGTAAAAGTTTGCAGGTAGCCTGAATACTCTGGTATCCAGATTTGCAACATCTGCCCTGTCGTTGTTCTTACATAGGTGTCAAAATTGACAGTAAGTCTGCCCTTTAATAGGTATGCATCAAATCCAGCATTCCAAGTATCTGATTTCTGCCAGGTGATGTTATCATTGGTTATACCTGAATAGTTTGGAATAATTGCTGTGCCACCGCCATAAGTATTTCCAGAATTTCCTGGATAAGATCCGTCTCCGGCAACAAACGCATTATAGCGATCATTATCACCGATGCTACTTTCATCACCCGTACGTCCCCAGCTAGCACGCAGTTTGAATTCATCTACCCATTCTTTGGATTCCATAAAAGGTTCTTCCGAAACAATCCATCCAGCACCTACCGATGGGAAATATCCCCATTTGTTATTCTTACCGAATCTTGAAGAAGCATCCGCTCTCCATACGGCATCCAACAAATATTTACTTTTATAATCGTAATGAAACGCACCAAGGAATGACAACTTCGCATAGGTCGATTGATCAGAATATCCATTTAGGTTTTGAGAACTCACACCTTTAATCACTTGAATATTGTCATTTGGGATATCCTTTCCTAACAAATATAAACCCTCATTTTTACGCGTCTCATATTCCTGAACTGCCGTAGCCGTGAAGTTATGTACGTCATTTAAGGATTTTGTCCATAGTAAAGAGTTGGTCAACAAATATTTTCTGTACTGGGTATAAGTCGATTTCGCATAGGCTAGACCATCAGTATTTAAAATAGATGGTGAAGCAAAATCATTTTTTGCCGTAGAATAGTTAATAATACTACGTGTGCTCAAGCGGAAATCTTTTAAGAAGGTATATCTTAACTCACCGACTCCACTTAGGTCCACATTAATATTATCGTTGCGCTGATAGTCATAGGGATTCACAATACTATTGATATCGTCTTGACTCATACCCAGCAATGACGTTGGCATATCCACTGGATTGATAGCAAAAACATTACGGTATCTATTAGTTTTTAAGAACTCCGTACTGCCTTTACCGTCCATGCGTCTGTTTGTTGAAGCCTTGAAGTTGGTCAGAAATTCCAATTGCTTCGTGATATTAAAAATCAAGTTACTTGTAAAAGAGTAACGCTTTAGACCAGTACTTTTTACAATTCCTTTTTCATTATACATCCCGCCGCTGACCCTATAGTTTAAATTCTCGGTAGCCCCCGAAACGGAAAGGTCATAGTTTTGTACGTACCCAGATTGATAAAATAAGTCCTGATAATCATTGTTATTGTTAAATGCTGGATTCAAACTATCTGTCAATAACTGAGGTATTGTTTGAAGTTGAGCATCATTCGCAAACTTATAAATCAATTCCAGTTTCTTTCTTCTTTCTGCCGCACCGATCAATGTAGCAACTGTTGCAGGTTTAGTCACATATCCTTGATAGGTATTTAGGCTAAATTTGGGACGCCCCAGCTGACCACGCTTTGTCTTGATCAAGATAACACCGTTGTTCGCTCTCGCTCCATATAGCGCTGCTGCCGATGCATCCTTCAAAACGTCAACAGACTCGATGTCATTGGGGTTTAGACTTGCAAGAAAGTTGGTTCCAGTAACATTAAAACTTTTGATTTCATCTTCTGATGTAGGAATTCCATCAATGACATACAATGGGTTACTCGTCAAATTGTCCGCGTCAAAATCATTATTCGAGCGAGGAATATTAGTATTCCCGCGAATGACCAAAGAGGTCTTCATTCCAGGTTGTCCGGTGAAGTTCTGCACGTTTACTCCAGGTAACTTTCCTTGAAGCAACACGTCGATACTAGCAGCAGGAAGATTCTCAATATCTTTACTGGTGACGCTGGCAATCGAACCGGTACTTTTTTTACGATTGATTGTTGTATATCCTGTCACAATCGCCTCTCCGAGTTCGTTACTTGATTCAACTAGATTCACTGAGACATTTTGCCTCCCTCCTAGGGCTATCTCCTGCGTCTCAAACCCTACGCTTTTAACAACCAGAATATCATCTGATTTGGCCTGGATTTCAAATGTTCCTGTACCATTGGTTGAGGTGACAGTTTTTGTATTATTTTTAATAAAAACCGTTGCTCCAGGGAGAGGTCGGTTATTGTTTAAAACTTTTCCCGTTATCTTCGATTGTGCAAAAGAAAATAACTGAAAGAGCATTAGGCTAAACAGAAGCGGGATTATTCTCGTCCACTTCCTTTTGGTGTAGATGTCCATTTCCATAAATTGGGTTTGGTTTATAGTGTTCTTTTCAACACTAAAATCTTCCAATTTATCAATATATCAAAACCTCGATTTTACTAAAAATGGTGCTTTTGAAAACACAATCGATTGCGTTTTGTTACGCAATCGATTTCGCTATTTTCAAAATGTTAAAAAATCTTAATTTTTTTGTAACGTAAAAAACTTTTTCCATAAAACGTACTGTATTTCGTCCATCTATGCAGTGTAATTCCTAAATCAAATTCTCATCAAGGAAACTCCACCACATACGTCCGGTTATCGCGCCAGGTATTATAGGTACTTTTTCCAACTTGATTGATCACATAGCCATAGCCGCGATTGGGACCACTGGACAAGCTGTTGTTACAGATATGTTTGAGTCTTACACCAGGTTTTACCGGTACTTCCACCGAACTTTCAATGCGAATCGGATTGACCAGCACATCATATATCCCAAAAGCATAGGCCTCATGTTGCTGTACCGCATCGGCAACTTTATAGGCCGCATATCCGTCACGCGTTCCATGCTCACTTCGATAGGCCGCCTGATTCGGCGCATCGTAAGGGCTTTCACATTGAAAGAAATAGGTGCGGCCATAATTACCGGTCCAATAGGTTTGATACTCCTGAAAATGTTCATTGAACAAGGCATACATGGTCATATAGTCTCCATTGACCACCAAGCCATTGCGTGTCGTATTAATATCCCAGCCAACACTGCCCTTCACCCCATGATCGGCACGCCATATCCAAAAGTGATCACCGATCACATCATTACTATTGATAATAACCGATTGGTCTACATGAACTTTGTCGGCCCGAAATCCGCCAATACGTAGAAATAGATCTGCCAGCAGGGTTGGGTTACTGTCATGTCTTATTCCGCTCTTTTCCTGCCCGACCTGAATCAAACTATGCGAACTATAATGCGCATCAAACATCAATGAGGCAACAGTGACACCTGCAACATCATCAACGTCTATTGCCGTCTGCGGATTTGCCGAGCCGGGTATCAATGTGGCCAACCCAAGTCCAAGTATGATGGTATTGGCCTTGCTGACATGAAGGGGTTCGGATAACTCATACATCCCAGGTGTAATCAGCAAATGCTTGCCATTCCCTAACTGTCGGTTCATCTCCGCCGCTGTATCGCCGGGTTTGACAACATAAAAATCCTTCTCCACATCAATAATATCTCCCGCCCCCATATTGTCCCGTGTATAGGATACGCCTGTATGATTATGCTTTAGCGCTGGTCGAAACACCTTATAACGTCCATCTCTGTCAAAAAACACAAAGGGCTTTTCACGAATCACGGGTGTTGTTGGAATGACTGTCACGTTACCCCCTGTTGCCCAATTATTTTGATAGCTATTCTTATCAACAGAAGGTCCAAAATCGACCCCCTGAAAACAATAATTGTATTTAATTTCTTCAAACTCACCTCTTCCTTTGTTTAGAAATGAGTTTCGTGTATACCACTGCTGTTGATTTTTGGAGCCTGCCGCTGCCTCAAAATAGCAGTCTGCGGTATAACCACCACTAACCCATCCATTTGCCCATTGATTGCGCACCGCCCGTGTGGAATAAATACGACGCAGTGGGGCCGCTTGGGAAACCGCCCATTTAAATGTTTGCTCTTCCTCATAGCTCTCCGGACCAATGACAGACAGATTCTCAGCAGCACGCCAGAATGTACAGGTCCCATTCCCATCGGCAAGATGAGGCGGCGTGTGTATATTTGAAATCGCAACATCATAAGGTACTTTGCCCAATCCAGCAATCTGCACATAAAAAGGAATCTTCAATAGTCCTGCCTCTTTGTAATCTCCCGATTTGAACAGCAATGCATAACGATTGGGACTAAATTCTTTTCCAAACATCTTTTCATGGAGCTGATTGACTTCATTGCCGACACGCGCCTTATTATCTGTTGGACTATAAACAAACGTATTTTCACCAAACAGCTGGAGTTCTAGACTCAAACGTGCAACAAGCTCTCCTTTTACGGTCTGGATCTCATAATAATAGTCGTATGGACTACCATCGAGCACTTGATCCACAAATTTGGGCTGCGTGACTTTGGCAATAGTTTGATAATCGCCCAACCTGCCCTGGCTCCGTCGGATAAGAAAGGGCCCTTTTATCTCTTTATCGGTCAGCCGTTTACTAAAGTTAAGGCATATTCGCCCCTTTTGTATGAAGACTTCTGGACTTCCTTCCTGGGATTTATCTTTCTCAACAGCGGTTTGTGCCCTGGCTTTTGCCGCAGTCTTTTTCCTTAGGCCATTTGGTCTTTCCGCTACCTCACTTAGATCAGGTTGATGTACCACAACGGCGGCTACTGTAGTTCCTTGCGCCCCAGTATAGGCTGGTTTAATTAGATTATAGTTATAGCTTGTTCCTGCAAGGACGGGTTGTATCATCAACAACGCTATAATAGGCTTAATATAGTTTCTAAATGGCTGCATAAGTTTTAT
The DNA here is from genome assembly GCF_902706145.1 of Sphingobacterium sp. 18053. Classification (NCBI taxonomy): domain Bacteria; kingdom Pseudomonadati; phylum Bacteroidota; class Sphingobacteriia; order Sphingobacteriales; family Sphingobacteriaceae; genus Sphingobacterium; species Sphingobacterium sp. 18053. The sequence continues at coordinate 435,079 of NZ_CACSJW010000006.1, read as the reverse complement.
TTTTTTATGGGTTGACTGACTGGTTTATCTTTTTAAGTCGGATCGCATTCAGCATAGGTTCACCTTTCTTAGGAATAAACGAAATCACTAAGTTACCATCGTCGTGCACTTTCACCTGAAATTTTCGACGAAGGATCCTAAATGCCCCGGCTTCAAGCAACACATTTAAATCCGTAGCAAGCGCATGGTCTCCAATGCGAATGTCAAAAACGCGATCTATCCCATTTTGCTCCTGTTTCTTCTCTCGCTGCTCGAGATCATATAAGAGATTTTCCTTGTCATTCGGGCCATCCAATTCGGCAAAAAATAATTCGACCTCGTAATTGCCATTAGGCAGATCAAATCGGTAGGATTCCAATCCCTGCAATTGTGTCTGGAAGAGCGGATCGTCTTCTGTACCTCTAATATTCACATCGGTTCCCAGGTTTTCACGGCCTGTATTTTTTAGACGATATTTCTCGCCATTTAAATAGCCCCAGCTTCCCCTTTCATAAGGCTGGTCTGGGAACCACCGATTTCCCATGGAGTCAATGTATTCTCGATTGTCGCCAACATTGATGCGGAGTTCTTGCCAGTCTTTATCCTTCTTCAGATCATAAGGCAATACCTCACAATCCATTACGGTTTCATCGATAGAACTTAATTTTCCGTTATGGAAAGCCTGGGCTTTCACAGTGTGTAATCCACGGCTTAGGTTTACAGGCCATAATATCATCCGATCCACAGGCTTGCTTACGCCCAACGACATACCATCCAGCAGGAGTTCCACCGAATCAGCATTACTGAATATGGGCAGCTTTAGCCATCCGGATCCTATTAATGCTCGGTCCGGTTCAGTCCTTACAGCCCATTTTTTTCCAAAAGTACCTCCTATTTTTACAAAAGGGACTTTCTTGAGATAAGCTTGATATAGAAAGTAGCTATCCTTCGCTTTCCGGTCCCAGGTCAGCAATCCTTTGGTATTGATATGTGGCATGCTTTCCTCCCTGGTCTCCGAATTAAAATCGGATAAATTCCATGCCACCCCGCCAGCGACAAATGCTTTCTGTAGGATATCATTGAGATAGCCCTGATGGTACCTAATAGCATATTCAATACTTTTGTCGAAACGAACTGGTTTATCCGAATGTATTCGATAGTCGGCATCTGCTCCATATTCGGTTACCAATAAAGGTTTCTCGGGCAGCTGTTGATGAATATGTTCTAACTGCTTGCCAAAATCTGCAATTTTACCACCATACCAGCCCGGATACAAATTCCAGCCCACAAGCATAGGAACCTTGGTCAGCCCCGTCCGATGATAGAGATCAAAGTTCCCATGATTGGCGATCATCGTATAGCGTGTAGAATCTTCTGTTCGTGTGAGCGTTTCCAGTTTTTCCGCCAATGATACCACTGATTTAAAATATTTTTCCTGACGTTCTTTATCTTTTGGAAAATGGGGCCGAAGAAAGATTTCGTTCATATAACCCCAGATAATGATACTCGGATGGTTAAAATATTGTCTAATCATCTCCTTCTGCATCTGAAAGCTATGATCGGCAAAAGCAGGGCTTTCCGTAATCTCGTTTACAAGCGGAATTTCCACCGATGCCAACAAGCCCAAGCTGTCACAGGCTTTCAATACGGCAGGATCCTGCGGATAATGTGCCACGCGCAGGAAGTTACCACCCATCGCTTTTAATTTCACAAGATCCTGTACTTGTAGGGTATCGGGAACAGCATTGCCCATACCTTTAAAATCCTGGTGTCGGCTGGCTCCTACTAATTTTAGTGGTTTCCCGTTTAAAAAAAAGCCTTTTTCGGGATGGAATGAAAACCAGCGGAAACCAACGGAATTATCCAGATGATCCAGCTGTCGGCCCTTGGAATCATAAATCCGCGTTATTAAACGATACAAGTACGGCAAGTCTGGCGACCACAATCTTGGGTGCTCAATTTCAGCCATGTTCAATTGGAAATTGTTCTGTGAATGAGGTTTCAGATTTTCTTTCTGCTGTACTTTTTTTACCGCCACCCCATCGGCATCCACAAGCGTAGTTTCAATCACAATAGCTTGTTGTGATGCTGAAGCATTCTGAATAGCTCCATCAAGATTAATTGTCGCATTTTCTCGGGAATCAACTTTTGCATTTACGCGCAAACCACTACTTCCGTAAACAGGATCTGCAAAATGGATCTGATCCAACAGCAGCAAAGACACTTTTCTGTAAATACCTCCAAAAAAAGTAAAATCGCCACTTAATGGCGCGATATCCTGATTGAAGCGATTGGTGACCTGAATGACTATCGTATCTTTTCCATTTACTCTTCGATTGAGATAGTCTGTAATGTCGACATTGAACGCCGTATAACCACCAATATGTGCTTTCACCTGTTTACCGTTGACAAATACGGTTGCTTCCTGATTGGCGGCCCCTACATGAAGTACTATTCGTTTAGTTTGCCAGGCGGTTTTCCAATAGAGGGTGTTTTGATATTGGGTGGCACCACGATAATAGCCAGGCGTATCGTCCATGACATCAGCTATATTCCAGGTATGCGGTAGATCAACAATCTCTTCCCTTTGTTTTTGTTTAACTATACGGTCTGTGGAAGATTCCTCCTTCCTGAATTTCCAGTTTGACGAGAAATCAACTGAAACTCTTCCATCTAGTACGGTTTGCGCATGTACGCTCGAAGAGAAAAATAGACAGGCTATATAGCCTAGGCTGATGAGTTGTTTAAATATAATATTCATGTATAGCATTTATGTTGGTCGATCCAGTGCGTGCAGCACCAGTCTTGTCCAACCTGATTTTTCATTTTTTTTATGTTTTTTACCACTTGTTGTCAGGATGTCTTTTACCTTGCTTGCATAATTCCAGCAGGTACTCTGCCGAATACCCAATTTCTGCGAAAGCTTATAGGAAGAGATATCGCCCTGATGGAAATGGACGAGATAAACCAGATAAAAAGCTTTATTAATTGGAATACGTACGTTTTCAAAAATCGTATTGTTCAACACAGATTCTTCATAGGTACACTTGGTGCACCTTCGGCTATAGGGTGTTTTACCGACACAGTAGTTATCGTACCCACATTTTATACAACGGTATTCTTTTTTCCATTTCAGCTCGGACAAGACCTTATAACAGGTCTCCTTATCTGGATATTTTACCCCAAATTCTTCAAAATTCATTTCCTTGGAAAGCACCCGATCATCGGTAATCCGTTCAATATTGGTCTGTAGGTTTTTATTATCCTTTGTCAACAACTGGTTCATCCGGCCAATCTCTTCCGACTGAGCCCATAACAGGCTATTCATCTCTTTCAGTTCGCGATTCTGATCGTTAATAATTTCGGATTTTTCAAACAGTTCTTTTGATTTCTGTATCACTTCCAGCGTGCGTTCCTGCACTTTCCGTTCAAGATCTCTGTTGTGTTTCTCCTGGAGTTTCTCGTTGATCTGCATCTGTTCAATAACTCTCTTTTGCGCCCGTTCTTTCTTGCTTTTCAAGAGCCGAACTTTATCATGAATTGCGAATGAGAGAAAAGTCATCTCCAGTACAAAACCAAATGTGATGCTATAATGCCCGATCGAACTGGGCAGGAAACGCGCATAGCCCAATACATAGATTACCTTCATTACAAAGCCGAGGAAAAGAAACGTATAAGCAAGTACGAAATACCGGGCTGGACGATAGTTTTTCTTCCAAAGCCATATCCCCGAAAAAAAGGCAACTGACAATGGAACGATCTCAACAAATTTGTAGATAAACCAGTTCTGGTTAAAACTTAAGCAGTACAGAAAGAATGCTATTCTCAAAATAATGACCAGATCCAACAAACGATTCAATTTAGGTTCTTTTTCCTTTACATGCAGTAAGGATTTCGTAAATAACAAGGCAAAAACGCTGACACAGCAGACAAAAACTGCTGTTGCGTATTGATTGAACCAGGGATTTTCGGGCCATAGATACTGAAAAGCAATACCATCCGAAGACATCTCGTATAGTCCTACACACAAGATATAGAGGACATAATACAGGTATTGACGTCCTCTGACAGCAAAATACATGAGTAAATTGTTGAAACTAAACAGAATAATCATCCCATAGAACAGGCCGAAAGTAAAATATTCAGTCAGCGTATATTGAACAAAACGATCTAGCGTACGATAGACCAAAATTACGTTGACCATCTGTCTTGATCGTACCTTAAAATAAGCCTCATAAGTACCTTTCTGCAATGCAGGAATTAGAAATTCAAAATTCTTGTGCATAAATTGCCTATTCTCGAAATCGATCGAAGCGCCGGCCTGATAATGTACAAAACCGCCAGTTCCATTTGGAATAAATGCTTCCACCATGTCGGCAGTCTGATCGAACAGTTCGATAATCCGGTCACGGGATATGTGTTGATCAAAAGACATTCGCACCCTAAACCAATAAGTTGAGGATCGGTTGAAATTTTTCGGATAGTATCGCTCATTAGGTTTAAATTGTTCTGCGTATTCCGGTGATCTTAATTCTGCAAATGACAGGGCATTGGTACTATCTTCGATATAGTATACTTCTGTGGTCTTAAAAATATGTTCGGCTGTACCGGGCAATAGCGCAATAGGCTTTTGACCAAATAGCAAACCCATTTGAAATAACAATAGCAATAACGCAAATCCGCGTATTCTCATCCTTTTTACAGTATACATAGCTCGTCTCACCTCTTTCTTTTGGTTATTTATGACCGGATAGGCATTCGTATTTGGATACGGATCCTATCCGGTTTTTAGAAGGTCAAAATAACAAAATTATCAGAAAGCTTATAGTGCTCATTTACGACCTGACCATCGCAGCTAATCAACAATCTTATCGAGCGGCGGCACATTGTTTTCTGCGCCGGCATAACCTTGGTTTTGATTGATCATCCCGTTGGTATTAAATCGTTGCGCGGATGCAGGTACAGGCCATAGCACATGGTATGGAGCAATCTCATAATGTACCCCCTGTACAGTAGGAACCTTATCGCGATAGAAGGAATTTTTTTCAATAATACGGTCGTAGAAGAAATTGTTTTGTGCGAAGTTGGCCATGCTATATGTTTTGCCATTATAAGCAGGGATGCCGGTCTGTGCAAAAATATAGGCAATACGTGTCAACTCTGATTTACGTGCTTCTTCCCAAAAGAGTTCTCGTGCCCTTTCATCCAATACGGTACCGATAGTAACTTTTGCCGCATTTTGCAGTAACGCAGCATTTGCTCTTCCCCGAACGGCATTGATATCTGCCATAGCCTGTGCCTGCTGGCCCTTCCATACGTAGGCTTCTGCACGCAACAAGTATGTTTCAGCCAAACGGAAGACATACCAGTCCGTGTTTGTTCCACGCGGTGGATTCCAATTTGGATCTTCGGCGAATTGATTGGTTGAATTGATGAAAACCTTATAATGAGGCCATCCAAACCAGTGACGAATGGTATCCAACGAACCATTGGTAAACACTTTATTGATATTTTCTTTTGTAAACTGTTGGATCGGCTGACCATAAAGTTTACTGATTTCGGGGTCTTTTGAAGCTTTGATTGCCGGATTATTGTAAACAAGATCCGTCATATCCATCCACATTCCCTTTGCATGGCGGTAATCTGTCTGATCTGTCCATATTTCTTTGGTACTGTAGTACGTACCGCGATAGCGACCAATGCCACGACCATACATACGTGTCAATGGGATCTCTGCACTCACAGCATCGACAATAGCTTGCAATCCGCCTTGTGGGATCTTTAAGTTGGCAAAATGCCAAGCTGGAACGGTATTCCGCATCAGCTGTGAACCAAGATCCGTACGGCCTTGCAGCGTTTGTCGATCAATCACCAGGAATAAAGCCTCTTTATTTGCAGGGATTGCTTTGTTGTCCATGCGGTGTAAATCCCATACGACATTTTTAGATTGGTCTGCCGCGGTGCTACCAAAGCGGTTTTTCATCAGGGTGTATTTACCACCGTCAATAACTCTACTGGCAGCAGCAATAGCTCCGTCAAAGTCTCCCAATGCCAGATCTATCTTCGTCAACAGGTGATTGACTGCCCCATTTGTCACTTCCCCTTTATTAACACCATCTTTAACCCAGAGCTGTGCAAACTCCAGGTCTTCTTTCATCTTTTTAAGAATAACCTCTCTTTTGGTTGAGTAAAAATCATATTTCGGAGCCGAAAGATCTTTCAACTGTAGCGGTACATCGCCAAATTCGTGTACCAATCGATAATAAAAATAAGCGCGATAGAAATAAGCTGCGCCCAAGATTTCATTTTTCTGAGCCTCTGAACTATATGTTGGGCGATCGATATTACTAATCACCGTATTTGCCGACCGGACTGCAGCGAAAAAATTGGTCCAATACCAACCAATTTTATTGAAGTCGTCACTATTGAGGTTGGCATCTGGTGTGATCAAAGAAACAAGGTTCTGAGCCGGTGTTGCCTTGTCTGTTGTTCCTTCCACAGCAACATCCGAGAAGATAGATTCGGTCAACATGGGTGCAGCATCACCAAAAAATTCGCCCCGTGCAGCTTTACCCAAAGCGTTCAATACACCCTTAAGAGCATCGACATTGTTTAGATTATCCGGAGAGTACTGCGATAGCTGATCAGAGTCCAAAAAGCTCTTTTTGCATCCATGGACAGCCAACAAGGTGATTGACGCAAAAACGGCAGCTACTTTTATATTTATTTTCTTCATTTTCTTCGTTTTGATTAAAGAGATACATTCAAACCTAGTGTATAATATCGCGGCGTAGGACCGTCATTCTGCGGATCCCAATAGTTCCAAACCGGTGCATATACCGCAGCATTGTTGACGTTCATATACACTTTCAGGTTTCTTACTTTAAGTCGTTCTGACACCGTTTTCGGCAGGGAATAGGCCAGCGATATATTGTTCATACGTATAAAACTATTTTTCCAATAGACATTGAAACTCGTTCCGTTCGCGCCGCTTCCTAAGCGCGCATAGTCGTTGCTCGGATTTTCTGGAGTCCAATACGGTTGAACGTAGGACGTTGAACGCATAAAGCCCACACTTCCGGGATTGTTCTTCGCCTGATTAAATTGTTTTTTCTGACCCCAATTAGAAATCAATTGAAATGAAAAGTCGAAGTTCTTGAACAGGTTAAACTCATTCCGTAAGGACCAAGTAAAACGTGGGGAAGTGTAACCTATAAATTGCTTGTCTTCATCGTTATAGACATAATCACCGTTTACATCTTCTAATTTGAAATCTCCGGGACGTATACTTGCTTTTGTATACTTTTTAGCCTCCTCGACCTCATTTTCCTGCCATACGCCCAATACTTTATAATCCCATATTACATCGATATCCTGTCCTATAAACCAACCGTTACCGGGGTCGTTATTTGGTGTTGCAAGACGTGAAATCTTATTTCGGTTCAAGGAAAGGATAAAATTGGAGTTCCATTTAACATTTCCGTCGACAATATTGCGACTTGTCAAACTGACTTCGAGTCCTTTATTTTTCACTTCAGCCAAGTTGGAATAAACAAATTGGTAACCTGACACACTGGAAAGCGATTGTTTGACCAAAAGGTCATTTGTCCTTTTACTATACACATCTACTGAGCCACTGATTCGATCCTTGAAAATTGAAAAATCCAATCCTGCATTGAGTGAGGTGGTTTGCTCCCATTTGAGATTTTCATTTCCCATTCGGGAACCGACCACAACTGTATTGACCTCAGCCGGTGTACCGTTGGCGTCGACAGTCTGGTATTTATTGACCGTCAGTTGCGATAAAGCGGCATAAGGATCGACAGTTCCATTATCAGGATTACGAAGATCTCTGTTACCGTTGATACCATATGAAAGTCGAAGTTTACCGAAATTTAGCCAGGAAAGGTTTTTCATAAACGATTCTTCGGAGAAGGTCCATGCTCCAGCTACAGCCGGAAAAGTCGCTCTCTTACTATTGACTCCGAACACAGAGTAACCGTCCCTACGCACCGATAAGGTCAAATTATAGCGATCCATAAGACTATAATTAACCCGTGCCATCAGGGCGTCACCGGTATATACTTTATCCTCGCTATTGACAGTAGGCAGATTACCACTGGCTAGATTATGATAGCCAAGATAGTCCCCGGGAACAAAACCTTGATTGGCCGCCTGCGTCCACCAAGTTTGATATTTTTCAGAATTTGCCAAAAGGGTTACATCCACACTGTGGATTTCAGCAAATTTCCGGTTCCATTTCAGGAGATTATCGATCTGCCAATTATAACGCGTTTCCTGATCACGACTTGCCGATCCACCAGTAATAGTCACATTGGGATTTGCAGAAGAGTTATGGTTGAAGGTACGATACATATCAATACCGGGACTAAAGTTGAACTGATAAGTAATACCAAAAGGCAAGTTAACTTTTGCAAAGAGACTTGCAAAAAGGGTATTCTGCTTGTTCATCCGGTCATTGTAGGTCATATTTAGAAAAGGATTACGGGCATTCAATCCGCTATCATCTGTCGGAATCCTTCTTAATGTACCATCTGGATTGTATTTATCACCATAGGGCGATAGATTTGTCAACTGTGCCCAGTCGGCCTCAATTGCTCCCTCGTCGCGATCAGCATATTGCACATTGGCCCCCATACGCAGAAAGTTCGTCACCTTACCTTCGAGATTCAATCGCGCCCGAAATGTACTGAATTCACCACCCTCGATCAGATTTTGATTTTTGTTATACCCAACCGACATGTAGTAATTGACATCTTCCTTTCTTCCGCTCATACTCACCGTATGATCCTGACGAATTCCTGTTCTAAAGATCTCATCATACCAATCTATGGTCTTACCCGCCATATAGTTGGCTTTTTCATTCGCCACTAGACCAAGCCTATCTAACCAAATATCTACTGGATCCAAATCTTTATTGCCCCCTGAAAGCCATTGATCAAATGTCACGTCGGAAGGGAGGTTACGCGGATCGTCATAGAAATAGGATGGCCTTGTACCACCAGCGCGCCCCACATCTGCTCGCCATTTCAGAAAACCAGGGCCATCGTAAACACGTTGATTACGCGCTAGGGTAGCTAATCCCCAGTTGGTATTCGCCGTCAACACGGGTTTATCGCTTGTTCCTTTTTTGGTGGTAATGGCAACTACCCCTGTAGCAGCTTTAGCACCATAAACAGCCAATGAGCTCGCATCCTTCAGGACATCTATGGTCTGTATGTCATTGGGGTTAATATCAGAAAGCTGCCCATTGTAGATAATCCCATCCAATACGATCAATGGTGAAGTCGAGGCACTGAGCGTGGTTTTACCACGCACCAATAGATCTCCGCCTCCTTTCGCAGAAGTATTTTGTGATACGCTAAGACCTGCGATATTCCCTTTTAGCAGATCCGCAACACTCTGCGGGTTCTCGTTTTCAAGCTGTTCAGCTTTTACACTTGCAATGGAGCCCGTGACATCCTTTCGGGAAGCGGTTCCATAACCGATGACAACAACTTCGGTCAATTCGGTATTGCCCGAGTCCATGGTTATATTCAACGTTGTCTGTCCATCGACGTCCTGCTCCTTATTCAGAAAGCCCACACTTGACAATACTATCGTAGACTTAGGAAAGACAGCAATAGAAAACCTCCCCTGGTCATCCGTTGTCGTTCCCCCAGAACGATTTTTCAGTTTGATAGATACTTGTGGAATTGGCTTCCCTTGGCTATCCACTACAGTACCGCTGACTGTCCGATTTTGTGCATTTGCCATATAGGTACATGCAAGTACACTTGTAATCAGGAGCGTTAATTGTTTGGCCATAATTTATGGAAATTTAGCGTTCAAATAATTGTTAATTGGGTTATTTATGGAAGCTAAATTAATTCGATCAAATCAAAAAAACAACTAAAATAAAGTGTAAAGTATTGCAAATTAGATAGTTATAAAAAATAATAATACACTTAAATCCCAAGTAATTACATCCTTAACTGATTGATCTACACAGGTTATATCGAAAGGAAATAGCGATTATTAATACGGTATATCAACAAGCAATATTTTTTGATTTTTCTTGTCCACCATTTGGTCTTATTATTTTTAGCGCTCGCGAGAAAAACATAAGCCACAAAAGGCGTTGTTATGATTTACGCAAATTGCATCACTCAATCAAAATGCAGCCGTTCAGGTTTGTTGTATTAAAAAATAAAAAGAATCCCCCTTATTAGTCATTTAACTATTGAAATACTATATTCGCCATAAAAATAATTAACCAATGAAAAGAATATTTTTTATAATGCTTACCCTGTTGGGTCTGCAAACTGTATCGGCCCAAGAAACACCAACAGCGATCTCTAAAGGAAAATGGATGGTCGAAACGAATCTCTCGCCACTTACCGGCCTCTCTACTTCCGGCTTTAGCTTTTATTCCAACAATGGCGCCCGGCTCTGGTCTGTAGGCGGTGAAGCAGGTTATTTTTTCCAAGATAAACTAGCTGTCAAAGCAGGATTAGGTTTCACTGGTCAAAGGTATGCATTCGATTTTGATGGCCAAAAAATCGAATTGAATTCTACACATTCGTTTATTTATAAAGCGGGATTAAAATACTATATTATCAATCAATTGCCCGTGCAGATAGATCTAGGTGGTATTAATAGTGGTGGCGAGAATGCTTTCATTTTTGGAGGTCAACTTGGTTATGCCCTATTTGTAAAAGAAAACATTGCTATAGAGCCGGCAGTACGTTATGATCATGGCCTAAACGACAATGCCGATGGCATCAATGCTTTCAGCGCAAGAATAGGTTTTTCACTGCATTTCTAGAACAATTAAAACAATAAAAAAGGGGAAATGATTAGAATCATTTCCCCTTTTTTATTGTTTTAATCCATTCTTTTTTAATGGATACCTTTAAAAATTCTATTCCACCGTACTTTGGAAAGCCCATTGCCATTTGCGTTCCAGCTCATCCAGGTAAATAATGCTTTTCCGACAATATGATCCTCAGGAACAAACCCCCAATCCCTCGCATCGAGCGAGTTGTGCCTATTATCTCCCATCATCCAATAATAATCCATTTTAAAGGTGTAGGAATCTGTTCGATTTCCATTGATATAAAGCCCATCCGTTTTCTTTTCCAACAGGTTATTTTCATACACCCTTATGGCTCGCTCATAGAGTGGTAAGGTCTGTGCATTCAGTGGAATAGTCATGCCCTTTCGAGGAATAACAAAGGGGCCGAAATTATCATAATTCCATTTGTATTGTGGGTCGTTCGGAAAGGTATTTGCTTGAGCCACTCCCGGTTTTTCCAAGTTCATTTGCATGGATTTGACATTGGACCAAGATTTTACCATGGCTGCCTGGTCTTTTGTTAGAAAGATTAGGTAAACTCCAGGCTGAATTAAAGAGACTTCTATTTCCATATCTTTCAGGCGCTGTTCGTTCAGACCTGTGTCATCTGTGATCACCGTATAATCCATCTGACTTTCCGGGGCTACAAAACCTGGTTGGTCGTTCACAAACAATACTCCTTCTGTCATGCTAATTTTATCCCCGGGCATTCCCACACAGCGTTTAATTAAATGTTCGCGTTTATCGACTGGGCGGGTCTGAATTGTAAATTGTTGATGTACTGCTTCACGCCCCATGCTACGCACCAAGTCATAATAGGGCAAGTCTTGATTTTCGACAGCAACGGTATCACCGGCAGGCGCATTAAAAACGATCACATCATTCCGTTTTATTTCTTGAAATCCGGGCAATCGTTTGTAAGGAATTTTAATGAGTTCGGAGAATGCTTTTCCTCCTACTAATGGCATCGTATGATGTGCAAAAGGAAACGCTATAGGTGTATTTGGAATACGGGGGCCGTAATTTAGTTTACTGACAAAAAGATAATCTCCTATGAGGAGAGACTGTTGCATAGACCCCGAAGGAATCATAAATGCCTCCAATAAAAAACCACGAATCAAGGTTGCAGCGACAGTCGCAAAAACAATCGCATCCGCCCATTCTCGTACCATCGATTTTTTATAGGGATATTTTTTCTTATAGTCTATATACGATTGATGCGCAATTTCCAGTTCAGATTCCTTTGTCGCCACGCGACCTTCGGCATGCGCTGCTTTCAGATTTTTGGCATATAGCCCATTCAGAAATTGCACGTTTTTATCTCTGCCCCAAAGTGGCAGTACGATAAACGGAAGCAGCGCCGCGGCGCAGTTTTCCCAAAATCTTCTTTTTCCAAAACAATGAATAAAATCAAGGTAGAGATTATAAAAGACAAAAACATTGACGATCGGAACAAGCAAAAGGATAAGCTGCCAGGTCTTCTTGCCGAGTATACGCGATTGTATCCACTGACTATAGACGGGAACAATTCCCTCCCAGCCTTTGCGCCCTGCCTTTTCAAATAGCAACCAAAAGCCGTAGGCTGCGACTATAGTCAATACAATAAAGATGATAAGTATCATAAATTCGTTTTAATAAATAAAGAATCGCTCTGTTGATTCCGGAGAGCTCTTCGATTTTTGTAATTCGTTATATCGCATGATGTATTTAATAAAAAGATCATAATCATACTTTTTTTCATTTTCAAACTCAGCAAACAACTCCGGTTCGTCATTGATCAATTTACCAAAAGTAATGGGTCTTTTCTTTTTCACATCACTAAACCACCCATTATGGTTGCTATTGATTTCAATGACCTCGCCAGTTGATTTTTTCAATGCATAAGCATGTTTATATTTATTGACCATGATATTTCCCATCGTACCTGCACCACCACCAATAGCTATGCCGGCCCCACCACTGACCTTCGTTTCCGAAACATAATATGCAATAATTTCTCCATCAGCCAGTACTTCTGCGAAAGTGGGATTTTGATTGAGCCCCTTCTGAATTCGATACATCTTTGGAGATGTTCCAGGCACCACTTCTAGTCCATCTTCTACATAAGAGGGCGCATAAACTTTCTTTTTGGATTGCCAATATACACGATAGATATCGCCCGGCTCAAACGTTAACTTTTCTTTTTGCTGATTCTCAAATTTGAGTTTTTGATCTTTTACAGAGGAGATTTTCCCATAAAGGGTATCTGCATTCATAAGCACTAAGTAGTCTAAATTTTTGGCGACTTCCTGTGCGTGAGCTGTGATCGAGATGCCTACACAGGAAGACAAAATCACGGCAGTTAAAATTGATATGGCTTTCATTGGACTCTGTATTTGTCAATAGCTTATGCACCTATTAACCTATTTTGATTGTATTAATGATATACTTGGCACTCTCCGTCCAAGCTTCATGTAAAACTACATAAAAATATGAAATTCAAGTTCGGCCTTCGGAGTTTTAACGTTTGTTAGCATTTTGTTTTGCTAGGCGCATTCCTACAATATTCCGCAAAGATTTTAAGACCCCTAAAAACGATCTCTAACAATACAAGTCAATACAGCCGTATTTCTTAAGCAACAGCTGTACTGCAAAAAACAAAGCCACATCATTTCTTGGTGATGTGGCTTACCCAATTGCTCATGCAATAAGGTTAACTTTTATATTTACTTTCAAATGCTGTAGATGCTTGATTGACACCATTGCTCATATTTTCAAATGCTTTATTGATATTTTCAAGCAATTCAGACTCTTTAGCAGCATCAGGTGTCTTATTTTTTCGGAGTTCAATCAATTTCGGATAATCCTCTGTAACGATTTTTTTATACCCATTTAAGCCATCAAGAACTGCTTTTTGGAATATCGCATCGCCTTTAAAATCTCCCAGATCTTCGACTTTCTTGATATCATCATTCAAAGATTTTTCCCAATCTGCGCGGACCTGTTCGGCTTTCGTATAATCGGAGCCATTCATGGCGGCATTCATGTTTGTCACATGTTTTTCACTACTATTTATAACGGTAATAATTGAATTGTTGTATGCTGCAGGATCTTTTTCTCCCGAACCACAACTTGACAGGCTCAGAACCGCTGCGGTCATCATGCCCGTAATAAATTGTTTAATCATATTAATCTATTTTGTTGATGTATTTCAGTATTTAATGCTCATTTACACAAAGATAGCCTTCAAAACAACTGAATTTCATCACGGAAATCAGGGATTTCTGCAGCCATTCCAAGCTAAAGGGACATTAACTGATTGCGAAAGTTGTGATTGCCATTACGTTGGTCAAAGCGGTCTGCGAGTTGATCCGCCAGTTTTCCATAATGATTGGCCAATTCGCTTGCGGTGTAGGTATTTTTCCCTTGAAAAAAATTATGCTGATTGCCGAGCTCAAGCATAAAAGATTCATCAGGGCCAAAATTCCTCATGGCTTCACAGATATAGCAGGCCAACTGAAACATGGATCGATTGTCGGGACCATCAGCCCAAGGCAAAAATCGTTCGATCCATTCCTTCGCTTTACCAATATTGGTATAGGAAAAATAGGTTGCTAGTTTAATTGCCGAAATCAAAATTGCGGAGTCCTTTTCTTTCTTAAACACCTCCTTTTCTGCCAGCTGCGCCATTTTATCGGCCTGCTCAGTATCACCTTGCTTAAGACCTTCATATGCCAGGTTCACGGCCGTACGCAAAGGGACATGCGAACAGGTAAACTGGCCTTCAATTAAAGGTAAGGCTTTATCGACTGCTTGGCTATAGCCATCCTGTAATAGTGTTGCTGATACTTCTGCATCCATTTCACAGGCTTCACAATCGCTCATGTCATCTCTTTGCATAGCATTTACGTTCTTCAATGCGCGCTCGATGGCGACAATATCTTTTTGCGCCAGCGCATCACTCAGCTCCTCATTGTATATGGCACGCTTACCATAACCGTTGCGGATCAATCGTTGTTCAAAGTCGCGCAAAGCCGCTTCAATCTGCTCACGGCTGACAGCAGGATTATCGTATAATTCGGACATCATCCATTTGTATTGCCACAAGAAGTCTTCTTCATTAAAGAGTTCAGGATTTTCATCGTAAGCCTGTAATATCCACGCAAATGCAGGTAATGATTCGGTTGAAAAAGCAAGGTCTATCTCTTCGCTGATTAAATCTAAGCGAAGGTCATATCCCCATTCAATATCTTGATTTTCATCTGCAATCCGAATAGCCTGTGTCAACAGGTTAACCTTTTCCAAGGTATTGTCTACTCGTGCAACCTGATTGCGAAGTTTCTGAATTTTAAGTGTGTACATCTAATTACTCCCTCTTTTTTTTGAGTATATTTACTTTTTAATATATTTTCTATGCAATAAAAGGAAATCCTTACGCGGAGAAGTATACTCAACCGCTTTAAAGATTCACAAAATTATCCAACCCCATGACGATGAGGCTTTTCAAGGCCTCGTTCATGACCTTCATTTCCCGCTCCTGGACAGGGTACTTGCCCAAAATTAGCGCCTGCACGTAAAGCACTTCCATAACTGAACGAAGCATGTAGACATCTTTTATATCCATTAGCGTTTTGATCAACGCATTGTCAGCATTTAAACATAACGTATTCTGGATCTTATTCGGCCTCGATGTCTTGAGTACTTGCGCAAAAGGATTTGCATTTTCCTTTAATTGGCTAATCGTATTTTCTACATTATTTTGCTCCATTTTTGTAAAAATAGCCGGCGTATCAATCGGTTTAAACCGTCTAATTTCAAGGACGCAGCTATAATCGTCTAAAATGCGCTGCACTTCTTTCTGAAAAGAAACATAGTGATTGTGCTCATCTTCATGAATCGGCTGAAACGTTTCCAGGAGCTGATTGGGCGACATCTCTGTTATCTTATAATCGCTATATTTTTGTTTGATCCTGCGGAGCAACTCGGTATCAAATGTGTAGGACGCATTCACAAGAATCATCCCCTGTGTATCGGCCATACGGTCAATCTGTTTGAAATCTTCAAAATCAGCACAGTAATAGAGCTGTTGCTGATGATCAATGATATTTTGAAAGCTTCGTTGTCCGCGATTGGTTTCAAACGGAATATCTGCCAAAAATATCGCTAGAAAGTCCGGATCTTCAAGCGCAAAAGCTTTCAAGTGGAGATAGTGAGTTTGGATAATGCGAATATATATATCGAAATCGATCTTCTTCACCTGTTGCAGGTACGTTTTCAGCACAGCAGCTATTTCTTTTCGCGCCTGCCGTAGTAGATCATTTTTCATCAAAGACTCCCGTGAGGCGGTGGCACTAAGTTCCTCTGTGTTGACAAGCATCCGGACAAAAAAAGCCCAATTTGGCAAAATAGACTGATCTTCTTCAGCGAGAAACATGCGCTTCAAGTAGATACGGTGACGCTGCTTACTGCTAAACTGCGTACGGAAAGGTAAAATATACAACACCCCTTTTGCCTTTCCCGCCGTCGTTTCAAATGGAATTGCATCTAAAAAGTTGACATGAAAGAGTTCTTTTCCAACAGCCAGCAATTCTGCTTTCGAAACTGATGAAGCAAGCCATTGGGGTTCTTCTTTATGAATAATCTTTTCGGTAGCTCCAACTACAATCGAAATGTTTTCTCGCAGCGCATCTCCATAAAACTTGATTTTTTTCTCAAGATAATCCGCTTCAAAGATATAGTTGAATTGTTTTTTAGGGCTTAGGATAACACGTGTTCCGACAGGAATATCTTCAGTAAGCCGCTCGATTTTATAGTCCCCTTCAGCTCTCGCGGTCCAACGTAGAGGCAGTTGTTCAAGGGCCGATTTTGTTTCCACAATTATCTCATCGCTGACCACAAAACAAGAAAGTAGTCCAATACCAAACTTACCAATGAAATCCTGAGCATCCTTAATGTCTTTACTCTTTGAACTCTCACCTATAACCGACAAAAATTGATGAATATCGGTCTCCTTAAGGCCTATCCCATTATCGCTGAACAGAAACTTCGGTTGTTCAATGCTTGGCAGCTCAATCGTTATTTTACCCTGATGCTGTTCATCCAAGTGTTTCAATGCTGTAATTGCATCCACGCCGTTTTGAAGCAATTCCCGAATAAATGTATTGGGATCGCTATACAGGTGCTCGGAGAGCAGTGCGATCATTCCTTTCAGATTGACCTGAAAGGAATAGGATTTTTCTTCTTGCATGTTTTTCTTACTTTCTCGTTTTCTTTGTCAATCGAATAGCTTCTTCATGTCCATTGTCTGCCGCCCTTTCAAACCACTCCAGGGCAAGATCTTCATTTTCTTCTACCCCATCACCCATAAGATAACAGTTGGCCAGTTTATATTGTGCTTCAGCATGATCGGCTTCAGCGGCCTTCATAAGCCATTCTACACCGTCGCGAAGATCCATCGGTATGCCATCTCCTTCCAGCAGCTGAACCGCAACAAAGTAACAGGCATACACATTACCTTGCTGTGCTACTTCCATAAAATACCCATAGGCAGCTGCTTTATCGATCTCGGTACCTACTCCAAAATAATAGCAACGGGCTAATCGGTAGCTCGCCTCCTGATTTCGTCGCTCTGCAGCTTGTTTATAATATCCAAAAGCTTTCGCTGGCTGTGCTTCCACGCCGATACCAAACTCATAACACATGCCAATTCCCTCCGTCAGATAGCCAAGTTTTTCGGCACGCGTGTAGTAATCAAAGCCTTTGTCGTATTCTTCCAGCTGATCATAGTCGAAGAAAAAGTAGTCGCCAAGCAGCAAGAGCGCCTCAGCTACATTTTTTTGCGCGGCCTCTTCCAAAAGCTGAAGACCATGAGCTGCATCCTTTTGCACCAATCCGGTCAAATAGTATCGTCCCAATACATAAGTTGCATAAGGGAACCCCAGATCAGCAGCCTTCTTAATATTTTCCTGTGCTTTAAATGTATCTTGGTTCAATCCATAACCATATTCATAACAGAGACCCAGATCAGTCAAAGCCTGTACGTGATTTCGTTCAGCAGCCTGTTGGTATAAAGCAATCATCCGGTCCAGATTTATCTCCGTACCTATGCCCCCCCGATAGCAGCGCGCCAGTTCATATATACTATTTAACTCCTGCATATCGGCTCCAATTTCAAACGCCGTAAAAGCTGCTTTCGGTTGGGGAGCTCCGGACTGGTGATAATCATTTTCCAAATAAATACCTTTTAAATAATACGCATATGGATAACCAAGCTCTGCCGCACGCGAGAAATAATCAAAGGCCAATTTATAATCCGGTTCGGACTTTAATTCAGCAGCTAAACCCATTTCCGTTAGCGCAGTGGCGTTATTATATCCTGCCGCTTCTTCAAAATAAGGCAATGCAGCGGCCAAATCTGGTTCCTCTCCATGGATACCATATTTTAGGTACCTACCAACCTGATATAAAGCTTGAGGCAATTTATCTGTTGCTGCATCCTGATAGTAAGCAAAGGCGGTTTTGTAATCCGGAGCAACTCCATCATAGCCAGATTCGACCATATTACCCATGCGCAACTTGGCGTAAGCAATGTTTTTTTCCGCCATTGCGCTGAAGCGCCGAAAGGCTAATTTTTCATCCCTTGGGAGGAACCTACCTTCGAGGAGAATTTCAGCGAGTTCAACCTGAGCTTCCACATACCCGTCTTTCTCGTCGAGCAGACGTAATAAAGATAGTCCCTTTTCGATGTCCTGCACAGCCTCCTGATAGAGATACAGACAGGCGAGACGATAACCCGCATAATTATTATTATAGTCGTATGCTTTCTGAAGATACCACAGCGGTTCTTCGAAATCCTGTTTTTCCTGATTGTTGTTGGCCAGTGCCTGAAGTTTGATAAGTGCAATTTGCACCGCGGCGTCCATCATTCCGTATTCAAACAGTTCTCGATATTCCGGTACAAGAAGCTCCTGTTCACCTATGGAAGCCGCCTCCGCACGTTTTATTTCATTCAGCACAAATCTGCAATAACGAGATTCAGCCATCGTGATACCCTCTTCCAGGGCTTCCAAGCGTTTGCTCTTATCCTCTTTACGCGCATAGTAAAATTGGAGCGCCTCATAATAATGGCGCAGTATTTTCCTTTCCGGAGATTGCTTGAGCAGCTGAATACGGTCAAAGACTTCTTCATATTTATCGGTCCAGACATCAATATGGGCAGCATATGCAATTCCCCAAAGATATCCGCCCAAAGCGAGTGCATCCAGTTCGGCCTTGGCGATATCGCGGTCGATATCGGCCAGCAAACCTAAATAATTGTAGTATAGATAAAGGGGTCTTGCCCATTCAACCCCAGCATCGATGCCTCTCTTCAAATAAAGGGAAGCCTTTTCTTTCTCTACCACATGTCGGCGACATAAAATATGCTGTAAGCCAAGCTCCACCCATGCATGAGGATTGATCGCAGCATAGCGCTCTAATATTGTTCGTATTTTATCGATAAAAAAGGTATAATCCTCTTCGTTCAGATATACGTTTACGGCAAAATCAGTTCCTTTTTCAAATAATGCATCATAAAGTGCAGCCGCACTGGACTGCTCCAAGTTGTGCTCAAAATAAATCAGGACATCAAGCCATATATCGGGCGTAATTCGTTTCGAAAGGTCAACTGTCAATTGATGTTCAGCCGATTGCAATGCGGCAACTTTAATAGAATATTCTTCACTTAACTTCATATATCATCGTATGTACTACTTGTAAAACATGCTTTTTATACTCTTTAGGCGCCAAAAAGCAACAAAAACTTTGCCACTGTATCATACAGTCAATTCTGTTTATTATAATGCAACTATATTGCTTTTAAAATCTTTTTACTTATATTTGTTGCAACTTAATTGCAATACATATTAATTGTAATACATATTGATTGCACTGATTACTCTTTACGAATCGAATCCACATAGATGAATAGGTATATCATTTTTTCACTTATCGCAGCACAACAGCTATTTTTCCCATGTTATGGACAGGAGAAGAATATCGAGCTTGAAGAAGTAAAAGTTGGAGGGCGACGTTATCACCGGGCAGCAGAAGGAGCATTATCGATCCAGCTATTAACTGCCGACTCTATACAAAAATACCAAGCAGGTAGTTTAATGCAGACATTAAGCAGACTTCCCGGTGTCAGTGCCATAGGCATAGGTGCCAATCAGTCTAAACCGCAGATTAGAGGGCTCGGATTTAATCGTGTGGCCACGGTAGAAAATGGCATTAAACATGAAGGCCAGCAATGGGGGCTGGATCATGGATTGGAAATCGATCAATTCAGTGTGGGGAGTGCCGAGGTACTAAAGGGGTCCAGCTCATTTCTGTATGGCTCAGATGCCATTGGCGGTGTCATTCGGCTATCACCGCCAGCGGAACTACAGGAGACAGGTTTTAAGGGGCAGTTTAACCTATTGACAAAGTCAAACAACGCGACTTTTGGCGGATCGCTGCAAACACAGGGCCGAAAAGGAAATTGGGTATTTGGAGGAGGATTCACGCATCTGGAATATGGCGATTACCGTGTCCCCACAGATACAGTCTATGTTTACAATTATGCGGTACGTCTGAAAGATCGGCATGTTCGCAACACTGCGGGACGAGAGACACATTTTCAACTACGTGGCGGATATCTATCAGATCGTTTTTCTTCGATTTTCTACCTGAGTAATTATCATACAAAGTTTGGCTTCTTTGCCAATGCGCACGGCTTGGAACCAAGGGGCGTAGATACAGCACTTTATGACAAATCCAGTCGTGACATTGGTTTCCCAAGCCAGACGGTCAATCACCTGAAGCTTATTAACCGCAACTTTATCGATCTGAATACGCATAAGCTTTGGATAGACCTGGGCTATCAGAAAAATTACCGGCAAGAATATAACAATTACACCGCGCATGGTTATATGCCACCTGTTTATCCAAAAGATATGACTATCCCAATCAATTTGGAAAGGTTATATGACAAACAGGTCTATAGTATCACTGTAAAAGACCAATTTGAGTTGGCCACACATCGACTTACCATTGGTGCAAATGGAGAGTATCAGGATAACCGGATTGATGGTTGGAGCTTTCTCATCCCCACTTTTAGCCAAAAGGCAATGGGCCTATTCGTTTACGATCAATACAAGATCGCGGACGAAACCATGCTATATGGGGCATTGCGTTACGATTACAGCCATATTCAGACCTCACCGTATCAGGATTGGTTCGAATCACAGCTGGAAGATAATCAGTCGGGCAGAATAGTCCGGGCTTCGGCGCTCAGTCGCCGTTTCAATAGCCTGGTTTGGTCTATAGGAGCGGCACATCAATTCGGAGATCTAGAAACAAAAATCAATGTAGGAAAAAGTTTCAGGGCCCCCATTGCACAGGAGCTCGGCGCCAATGGTGTCAACTATCACTACTTCAGTTATGAAAGAGGCAATCAATCATTGTCTCCCGAACAGTCCTACCAGCTGGATTTATCCTTGACCTGGAGTCCCAGAAAAGTCTTTGTCGCCTTTACACCATTCTTTAATTACTTTTCCAATTATATCTATCTCAATCCCACGTCAAGCTACGATCAATATTATGGCGCCGGCAATCAAATCTTTGAATATATGGAAAGCCGTGTTCGCCGTTATGGAGCAGAATTGAAGCTCAGCTACCAGCCTCTGAAACAATGGAAAGTAGAATTATTGGGTGAATATGTTCGATCGGAACAACTATCGGGTGCAAAGAAAGGATATACACTTCCTTTCTCTCCGGCACCTTCAGCTTTGATGGACATCAGCTGGACAGCAAAAAATAGCAAACATTTTAAAGAGACCTACCTTTCCGTCGATTGCAAATGGACAGCAGCGCAGTATCACGTTGTTCCACCAGAAGAGTCCACAGCAGATTATCAAGTCTTCAACTTCCGGGCAGGAACACAACTTCGGTTTTCGGGATCTGTCCTCCAATTGCGCTTACAGGTTCAAAATCTCTTTGACAAGAAATATATGGATCATACCAGCTTTTATCGGCTGATCTCTTTGCCTGAACAGGGAAGGAATTTTATTCTATCCATTGGAGTTCCCTTTGGGAAACAGTCCCGATCATAAGATTATTAAAACTAAACCCTTTGCTCCCTATAAACAACCGTTGAGCAATATACGAGCATCGCAAGCTCATGAATATCGCTTAACACATACACGAATGAATAAAATTTATATATGAAAACACTTCAAAAATACACACTTATTACAGTGTTACTTGCCATGACTGTTGCCTGTAAAAAAGATAAGGAAAGCATTGATACCGAAAAACCGACCATCGCCATCGATTCGGAAACGGCTTTCCCAAAACAATGCAGCACAATTAAACGAGGTACAAGTTTTACTTTCCACAGTAAGCTATCTGATAATGTAGCGCTCGGGAGCTATAGCATCGACGTACACCATAATTTTGACCATCATTCGCATAGTACAGAAATCGGCGAATGCACGGTTGAAGCGATCAAAACTCCCATCAAGCCCTTCACCTTGGTCAAGACAGTTAATATTCCGGGGCAGCCACAGCAATATGATGCTGAATTAAAAATCGATGTACCAGCAGATATCGATCCGGGTAATTATCACTTTATGATTCAGGTGACTGACCTGGCGGGATGGAGCAGCCAGAAGGGAATCAGCATCCGTATACTCGAGTAATACCATACATATTTATCAACTCAATTTAATTAAATCCATTTTACATGAAAACTAGAAACATTCGCTTCTTCTTCCTGTTAAGTACAATTCTTTTAGGCTTCCTATCGTCCTGTAAGAAAGATAACGAAGAAATTCCAGCACTTGCAAAGCCCCAGGTAGGCACACTTGAAATCGGCAGTGGCAATAACAAAACTGTCCAAGCGGGATCAGATCTTCATCTTGAAGGCGATATTGTTGCCGAAGCACTGATTGCTAAAATCGAAATTGAGGTTCATCAAGAAGGTGGCGGTCAGTATAAGTTTACAAAAGCCTATACGGATGGGAAATACATTGGCGTGAAAAATGCAACATTTCATGAACACATCGATGTTCCTGCTGATGCTCCCGCCGGGGCATATCATTTTCATTTTACGGTAACCGACAAAGCCGGAAATACAACCACCGTAGAATCTCCATTAACCATACAAGGTTCAGATGCCAAAGTTGCTTATAAGCTTGTATTTACGGAAGTAGCCGGCGAAGCCCATGGAGACCATTTCCATGATCTTGCCGACAAAGAAAAAGTAGAACCAATCGCTATCAGCTTTGATGAGAAGGGAACAGCATTGGCTGGAGGACATGCTCACCTCAATCCTGCAGGTATCTATAAAATTGAATTAAAACAATTTGATGCTTCTTCAAAAGAAATTCAGGGTCAATACATCAGCAATAAAGCAACTGCAGATTACTACAAAGCATTCCTTACGGGTGGTTCTTTTGTTTTAAATCCGAATAGCAGTACAGGAAATGGTGCGATCTTTCAAACGAAAGAAACGACCTACGGTGATGGCTCTGCAGTCAACGGAGCAACGGAGACGACAGGGATTATCACTTATTTTACGGCAGGAAAAGATAATGAAGGCGAGAAAAATGTATTCTTTATACTTCGCAAGTTTAACGATGCCAGCACAAAGGCAAAAGTTACCCGTGCGGACTGGAACTTATCGGATTATGCCACTAAGTTTGCTGGTCAAGACCTCATAAAGCTATCTTTTGAAATCCACGCAGAGGAAGGAGAAGATTAGTTAGCGCAATAAACTTAGCTTACTTGCCCAAAAGAACCTTCATGATTTCGCCGCTATGAATGCGTGTAAAATCATGAAGGTTTTATTTGTACAGAAATATCGGCTTAGTCCCTTACTTTCGTAAGAACATTTCCCTGTGGATCGAGTACCAACTTCCACTCCTCTTTTCGACTTTTCACTTCAAACGCATAACTCACTTTCTGCTCGGCTGCAATCTTTTTTGCGTCTTCAATGCGATAGCCCGGAAAATCTCTTTTCACCCGGTCCAGCACACTCTTCGGTAGTTCTCTTTTGTTGATTTCAGTCTTGTAGCGCAAAAGTTTTCCGTTATGCTGAAACCAAGCTTCCTGGTCAATGCCAAATAAGCCCGTTTCAAACTCCGCTTCATAAACATTCCCCTTCAATTCCCAATCTACTTTTTTGGCTTTTGGAAATTTCTGCTGGAAACTATTCACCACGACAGCGGGAACTTGACTTTGTGGTATATCTTGAGCAATAGCTCCTGTGGTTGTCAGTGCAAGTACGAAAGCACTACAGATTAATTTACAGTTCATGATTCTATTTTTTAGTGTACTACAAAGTAAAAAAGCGAATCTGTAAAGATTTGGGAACACATGCCTGCTCCTGGAATATTTTCTAAGGGACCATATTGAGCTGAAAGCTATGCTGATTGTTTTCATAATGGTAGACGATTGCAAAACTATAGAGGTGACAGATGGCCTGCACAATGGCAAGCCCCAAGCCAGTACCTTTGGATGCTGCATCTGATTTATAAAAACGGGAGAATACCAGGTTAGCATCCAACGCAGCATGTGTACTCGTATTGGACACGGCCAGCCCTTTGTTCGTTATATGGATATTCACCTCGCCGCCCAATCTATTGTGGAACAAAGCATTTCGTAGGAGATTTGATACCACTATATTTGCCAAAGCACCATCCATCTGTACACTCAGCTGATCTTCTTGTACAACATTGATTTTTACCCGTTTAAATTCAGCAATAGCCTCAAACTCCGCCACAATATTTAGTACAAGCGTATTGAACGAAAGATCCTCATTGTGCAAAAATTGTTTATTCTCAATTTTACTCAACAGCAACAAGGATTTATTGAGGCGAACAAGCCGCTCGGCAGTTGCCAATACCGCTGCAACAGTCTCAGACTGTTCCTGGTTCAACCCCTCTGTTTCCGCCATGATTTCCAATTTGTTGATCATAATGGCCAACGGTGTCTGTAATTCATGCGAAGCATTGCCAATAAACTGTTTTTGCTGTTCATAGCTTTCCTCGTTATGGCGAATTAAGGTAGCCACAGCAAGCTGTAGATCTTTAAATTCTTGGATCTGCGTATCCATAGTAGGCTTCTCCTTGGTTTTGCCTAAACGAAACCGTGTCAACTGATCCAAGAAAATATATAATGGTCCCCATAAACGTTCTATTACGACTTTATTGATGGATACGATACTGATGACCAACAAAACAAATAAAATAACAACAGAATAAAAGAGATTCTTGATTAGATCGCTTTCTTCGATCATCGAGTTGATGATCGAAAGTTCATAATAATGTCCTTGATGTTCAAATGCTGTCGTCAACATTCGGACTGGTTCCAGCTCCGGTTCGGGATCATCATCGTCCTGCATATACAACATGGTGTCCTTATAAACGTTTTGCATCTTAAGAGCTTGTTCTTCGGAGATCTGGCGCACCTTATAGTTATTTATCCCAAACTCTAAATCTGGAGCTACGGTGGGATTGCTAGAAAGTTCCTGGATAATGAGCCGTTTTTGGTTTTCGAGTTCTTCGTCGATATTATCGTGGATCACCTCCAACATAAATAGATAGAACACTGTTGACCAGAGGGCGATGACCACCAACACGGAGATAGAAAGGTACTTTAGTGTTTGGTTGGCTAATCTCATTTTTCGACAAGTTTATAACCGATTCCATATACCGCTTCAAAATCCACATCAGCATGACTAGCCAAGAATTTTTTGCGCAAGTTTTTTATCTGTGAATAGATGAAATCAAGATTATCCGCCTGGTCCGTATTATCGCCCCATACATGTTCTGCCAGCGCACTTTTGCTGACCAGTCTATTTTTGTTCAATAAGAAGTAGTTGAGCATATCGAACTCCTTCCGATTTAAAGGCACAGGCTCCTGTGCAATAAATAAGCAGCGTTCATTGAGATCCAGCACGATGTTTCCCATTTCCAATGTATGCTTACCTTCCCGTTGTTTCCTTCGTAACACGGCTTTAATCCGTGCATTCAGCTCAGCAATATGAAAGGGTTTTGTCAAATAGTCATCGGCTCCAAGTTCGAGTCCCTTTAGCTTATCGTCCAAAGAATCCTTTGCGGAGATAATGATCACATTATCGGACTTACCCTCATTTTTGAGCTGATCGAGGATCTGCAAACCATTGCCTCCAGGCAGCATGATGTCGAGCAGGATACAATCGTAATCATAAACAGCGACTTTCTCAAGGGCTGATCCATAATCAGCGGCAGTTTCTACCGTATATTCTTCCTTAAGTAAAGATGCCTTCACAATTTCCCTTAAATCCGCTTCGTCTTCAATAACCAATATTTTCATCTTCTTAATTCTATTTAGAGGAAAACTTGTGTAAACAATAGTAATCTGTCCATGCTAAATGACAATTTACATACACAATTGTTTATGACAAAGGTACCTTGAATTTAGGAAAGATTTAAGAATACACTGCTAGCCTCCTATTTTAAGCTGACATCCAGGTAAACCGAATGACGTCCGTAAGTATCATAAAAAGGTTTATAAAGCACATCATCAATGTAAAATTCCAATGTTTCGGGATTCCCTTTAATAGACTTAGCAATATCCTTTGCGTCTAAGGTTACTTTACGCCAGTCCTTTCTTGCTGCAGGTTCTTGGGCTGCTAATAAGACTGGTCCATAAAACAGACTTGCAATATTGGGCTGATCCATAACCGGGTCCAGATGAAACTGAAATGGCATTTTGAGGTTGATCACATCCCCATCTTTCCAGGTACGGTTTAAGGTCAGGTAAGTACCCGGCTCAGCTTTAATTTTTTGATCGACTCCATTTATTGTAACAAAAAATCCCTTTGTTGCCCAGCTTGGCACCCTCACATGAAGTTCAAATTTGCCATTCCCCCGTATGGTCAGCGCTGTTTGATCCGCTTTCGGAAAACTGGTTTGTTGCTCGACGCTGATTCCGCGTTCCGTCCAGTGTAAGGTAGAAGGAATATACAGGTTGACATACAGCGACTGGTCATCTTTGCTTTTAAAATAGATTGTATTCTGCAATTTAGTACTGCTCTCAATAGCCGTACCATTACAGCAGGTAAAGCCTTTCATATTGGCATTTCCAAACTGCTTAATAGATCCTGCGCGTAAAGGCACATGATACGTGTTTGCTGGACTATTTTCTGCAACAGAAGCTAAGATATGATTGTATAATCCACGTTCATAATAATCCATCAACTCTGCGCGCTGATCGAACATAAACAAGTCACTTGTCAATTTCAGCATGTTATAGGTTGCACAGGTTTCGTTCTGCCCGCCTGCAGAAAATCCATTTTCATATAATGTCGCCGGCTGGCTAATAAAACATTCGGCATTGGCCGGATTTCTGGCCCCAGCCACACCACCGATACTATACATATAATCGTTGGTGGCCTTATACCAAAAGTTGTCCGCGATTTTATAATATTGGGGCTCATTGGACACCCGGTATAGCTCCATGCTACCCACAATTTGAGGAATATGCTGATTGGCATGTAAGCCCCTAAAAGTATCTACATTTTTGGCCAGTCCATGTGTGTGCGCGGCATTGCCGTAGAACATATCAATATTGTCAAATAAGCGGGCGGTTTTTAAATAGTTCTCCTCACCCGTTATACGATATAACCTTGCCATCACTTCATTCATTCCCCCAAATTCACCCGCGATATACGTATTCCACATCTTGATTAATGTTTCTGTCGGGACTTTATTTAAACGTGTATACACCCAATTGCCCATTCCCTCTGCGATCTCCAATGCTTTTTTATTCCCACTTACCTCATAAACGTCCATCAGACCGGCCAGAATTTTATGCAGGGTATAATAAGGTGCCCAAATCTGGTTCTTCTGCCCTCCATATTTTGCGCCATGTTCAAGCATAATAAACTGATCCGGGGGATAGGCACTGATAAAACCAAGTCCCCAGTTCCAATAATCTGTACGGATTCCTTCGTCACTCAGGTCAGAATCATAAGCTGATTTACCGGGGCCATAAGGTACCGCAGCAGGATCCGCAATAGAAGCCTGTCCCGCTTGTCTCGGCGTACCCGACAACTTTGACAAGGAATAAAGCACGTTGACCATGGTATCCATCTTCCCCAAAAATTTTGACTGGAGTACCTTATCATAGCCTGTACTCGCATAAGCTTGTGCAATTGCCGTCAGGTAATGTCCTGTAGCATGACCGCGCAGCTTGATATCCTGGCTGTCCCATACCTCCAAGGGCTGCGCACCGATCGGTTGTGTTTGCCCAAAGGCGTGACGAAACATATAGAGGAATGAATTGGGATCCGATTTTGCCAATGTATCAATGAATTTATTGCGATTTTCAATAAACTTCGTTTGATGCTCCTTTACATCCGTATTAAGGGAAACCTGATCCAAGTGAAATGCGTCCAATTTTAAGCTAGGCATCTTGGACTTTACCTTCCCTTTGACTGTAATGATGGCTTTGGGTTTCAGATCAGTCCCGGGAACACGCCCCGTGACGGTGTAAGCTGTTTGCTGCGCGACGGCACTATTGTCGGTTGGTGCAGGCCACAACACACGCACTTTTGGTCCCACCATACCGTCTTTATATGTACCGACGACATAACTCGGCAATCGTGGCAGCTCGCCTACCTCTGTTTCTACCGTGACATCTGCAACTCCGGTTAAAAAGGCATTATAAAGCTCTGCTTTGTTCATTGGAAATCGCGGTAAGTCATCCTCAGCCTTACCTTTAGAAGTAACATCTTCACGCACACCTTTCAGCGCATTTCTGTACACCATGCCGATCTGGTTTCGATTCAGTGGCACACGATAAATGCGAAAATCATGCAACAGTGCATTTAAGCTTACATTTCCACCCAACAGGGATTTTCCAATGTATAGTGTCCTCTTACTACCTGTCTGTCCAAAAACCTCGGTCAACTCCTGTGGGATACCTTTAACTTCTCCGGTAGGCATACCATCTAAATACGTTTGCATGGTCCCCGTAGCAATATCAACCACAATGGCCAAGTGCACCCATTTGTTTAAAGGCACTGCCGAAGAGACCGCATTTTTTACTTCGGCCTTCTTTTGCGTGATTATCCCCATATAGCCATTTTGTAGCGCTGTACCTGTTGGTGTTCCAGCAAAATGCCTGGTGATATCTTGTCCAAAATCGAATAAATACTGGCCAGACTGCGCTGCACGTAAGTACATCCAGCCTGTAATGCTGATCGACTCGAGATCAGCGAGTACTTGCGGTGGAAGTACGACAAAATCGTCCTTTCCTCCAGCGAGAGAAAGCACCTTTGTAAATTGCTTATCTGACACAAATGACGCTTTTGTCCCCTGGAATTTACCATGTAGTCCATTGCGCGACCAATCCTTAAAATCCCCATCAAAGACGTAACGGGCCACCATGCCTGTCTCCCCGATACCATCCAAGATCTGATCCCCACCCTGTGCCACAGCTATAGCTGTCGTTTTGATTAAAATCGTAAGAATTGCCGCAAAATATATCGTATATCTTTTCATATCGCTATCTTTTATTCGCTAATGATTTATTGTTTAAAGATCACCTTCTAGCCAGGTAAAAGCTATTAACGTATCCTTTTTCCTTGATTGTCTTCAAAAGATGACAATCAAAAAGAAAAGCAATGCCTATTAATAAGCTTCCAAATTAATAAGCTTCCAAAGTCGAAGAACATTTTCCGCATTGCTGTCTATTTGACATTTATAAAATTAATGACTCTACATCATTATACATAGGTTTATTTTAGCCGATATTCTCCAGATTTTAACTAAGGTGTATCGCGTCGACTGCCGTCCATGGGGCCACAACCCCTCCCCCCCGTAGGAGCGGTAAAAAACGCCAATATATTACGAAGATACAAACATGCGCAAACTCAGCTCGCTATGATCGATTACTCCTCGGTAATTTGTATTTTAGATTCGATATGATCTACTATGGATAAACGAAATTCAAAAATTTGGGCACCAGTGATCAGTCTGGATGGTTTCCGCAAGGAACAGACTGCAGGACGCGACGAACTCCTATTTAATGAACTGCATGGCGAACGGCTCATCGACAAACCGCATAAACATGATTTTTTTATCATAAATCTGTTCGATAAAGCATCAGGCGTCCATACCATCGATTCGATTGACCATATCATAAAAGACCATCAGGTTCATGTGCTCTTTCCGGGGCAAATGCACAAATGGCATGTCTATGCGGGTACAATAGGCTATCAACTCATGATTGAACGATCTTTTTTTGAGCACTTTGCTCCTTTTTTCCGCTTTTCATTCACCAATTACCAAAACCATCCTGTCATTGATCTTACCGCGGATGCTTTTGCACAATTGCATTATGAATTTGAATCTGTCAAGCAGGAGTTAAAAAGAGAAAATTCACTTATTCCATTGATAACTGCCCGAGCGGGAGTCATCGCAGCGATTGTAAGTCGAGAGGCGGAGTCTTCCTTCACCGAATTCAAAGTCTATCAATCTGTTCCACGACTTGCCAAGTTCAATATGCTCATTGATGAATTTTTTAGGGAGCAAAAGCTCGTCGCCTTTTATGCCGAAAAGCTTCATATTTCACCCAATTATCTGAATATACTGTGTAAAAAACATCTGAAAATATCCGCTACACAACTTATTCACCAACGGGTCAGCATTGAAGCCAAACGTCTTTTGCAAAGCACCGAGCGGTCCATCAAAGAAATTGCCTTTGAATTGGGCTTTGCAGATCAAGCTTATTTTTCGAACTTTTTTAAACAGCAAACTGGGGCAAGTCCAAGTGACTTTAGAGAAAACATTCATGTGGGGGAAACTCCAAGTCCCTTGAAAGCAACTTGAAAAAAAGATAAATCACACAAAGAATGGCAGAAATCTCCCAGCAATAATAGGGTACCAGCTATGTAACTTTGTAAAAGACTGGTAGACTTTTTATTCCGGTCACAAAATAACATAATAGGAAATCAAATGAAATCAACGGCCCTTACACGCAAGGAATTTATCAGAAACTCTGCTCTGGCTCTTGCGGGTGCAACATTTATCCCAGGAATGCTATTTGCAGAAAATCAACATAATGCGGTTCATCAAGCACTTTTGAGCGGCTACCAAGGCAAAAAAAGTTACACGTTGAAAAACGTGTTGTTGGAAACCGGATTTGAGTACGATGGTGATGGCAATGTAACCGCAACAAAGACCGGTCTTTTTTCCATTCAGATAGCAAACGGCAAAATCAAAAATATAAGTACCAACAGCAACAGTGTTGATGCGATCGATGCAAAAGGACTTTTGATGCTGCCTTCTTTTAAAGATATGCATATCCATTTGGATAAGACCTATTATGGCGACAAATGGCAGGCAGTAAGACGTGGCCCCGGAGGTGTAAAGGGTATGATTGCTCTTGAACAGAAAATTTTGCCCGAACTGCTCAAAAACTCTACCCATAAAGCAGAAAAACTAATTGAACTGTTACAATCCAAGGGAACTGCCTTTGCACGTAGTCATGTCAATATTGAACCGACATCCAAACTAGACTCTTTACATCATCTGCAACTGGCACTTGAAAACAAGAAAAATGGATTTGGAGCTGAATTGGTTGCTTTTCCACAACACGGTGTCTTCTATACCGATTCGGTACCTTATCTCAAGGAAGCGGCTAAAACCAATATTGATTTTATCGGTGGGGTCGATCCTTTTTCCATCGATGGCGCTATTGAAAAAACA
The DNA here is from genome assembly GCF_902706145.1 of Sphingobacterium sp. 18053. Lineage (NCBI taxonomy): Bacteria > Pseudomonadati > Bacteroidota > Sphingobacteriia > Sphingobacteriales > Sphingobacteriaceae > Sphingobacterium > Sphingobacterium sp. 18053. The sequence goes on along the minus strand of NZ_CACSJW010000006.1, from coordinate 403,486 downwards.
ATGGATTTTACGGTTCAACTGGCATTGGACAACAACAAAGGAATTGACATTCACTTACACGAGTCTGGAGAATCGGGTTTGAAAACTGTAGAATACTTAATTAATAAGGTAAACGAGAACCCTGTTCTCAAAGGCAAGACCTACCTCAGCCATTGTTTTGTGCTTGGTCGACTGGAAAAAGCCAAACAACAAGAAATGGCCGAGAAACTGGGTGCCGCACAAATCGGTATCGTTTCTACGATCCCATTTGGAGGGTTGATTATGCCTATTCCGATGCTCATGGAAAATAATGTTAAAGTCATGACGGGGAATGACAGTATTGTCGATCATTGGAATACTTTCGGAACAGGCAGCGTGCTACAAAAAGCTAATCTTGCAGCTCAGGTATACGGCCAGGCTACTGAATATGCACTATCCCGTATGCTGAAACTTGCTACCGCAGGCCCTACTCCATTGGATGACAAAGGCAATATGCAATGGCCAAAAGTCGGAGACAGTGCAGATATTGCATTCCTTGACGCAAGTTGCTCAGCGGAAGCTATTTCAAGAATATCGCCCGTAAAATCACTTATCTATCAAGGAAATCTTGTTTTCTAGCCGTAAGACAAGCCAATAAACGACGCAGGCAGAAAACATCTCCTATGAAAACCAGAAAGGTTCGGGGTATAATACCTTCGGACCTTTTATTTATATTTAAAACGCCTCATAATCCATGGTTCAATCCGATCGCTCAGGAAATAGGCAAGTGCGAGCATAAGCACTATAACAGCTGAAAGGAGCAAGTACTTATTGACATGCAGGTAAAGGTGATTAAAAATAATAAAGCCTATGTGTTGGTGGATTAAATACAGCGGGTAAGTCAACATGCCAATTTTAACAAATTTGGACGAATTGATCGCCTGCAGCTTTTTACAGGAAACCAGTAACATAAGCAGGTAAAACACAACAATGGAAGCCCCAATAATATAAGGGGAAAAATCACTGTGAAAAGTACGTTCCAACCAATGGATCCGACCTATAGCGCCATCGATGGAAATATACAAGCACCAAGGTAAAGCGACAAAATGCTGGACTTTTGGTCCATGCAGAAAAATCTGACAGAATATAATTCCCGCAATAAAATACGCACTCCAGTCGAGTAAAAAAAACTTGTGGAGCCCATCATAAATTTCCGAAGGCCCAACAAAAAAGCGTAAGCTGGACAATAGCAGCCAAAAATAAACCAAGTAATCCAAGCTTATTTTTTTAAATCGATTTAGAATTAGAAATAAAGCGATGATCAGGTAAAATTTCAACTCCACATAAAGTGACCAATAAGCGCCATCGACATCCCCCTGTCCCCATAGTTTTTGCACCATAGTCAGATTGACCAATAGTTGGGTAAATGTGACATGATAACGTGGTGCGCCCCAAAAATAAGAAACGATAAAAGTCAACAGCAAACAAATCCAATACATTGGATATAAACGCTTGAAACGGGAATAGCAGAACTTACGTAGCGAAAGATGTTTAATGGAAAAAGCGATCACAAAACCACTAATGATAAAAAATAAGTCTACCCCTAGATAGCCGTATTTAAAATATTCTCCGACTCCATCGAAACCCAATAGCGACATATTCCCGGCTGCATACCCCCGATATAAATAATGATATAATACAACGGCGGATGCTGCGATAAAGCGAAACAGATCGATTTGATAGATTCTTTTGGACTCGGACATTTGAGAGCAAATATACGCTGTTTCCGGAAAATTTTAAGGAGCAATATACTCGCTATATAACAGATGCCATATAACAGCTATTATTAAAAGACACCGGCAAAAAGCGCCTGCTCTCACTCAACTTTATAACATCATTATGTGACTTGTTTACATTGCATTTAGCGCGGTTGCTGAGTAACTTTACTAGAGTTTAATCCCATAAAATAGAGGAAATTATGAAAAAGAACCTATTTATACCCCTCATTGCACTTGCAGCCATATGTTTTGGACATCAAGCCAAAGCCCAAGTGACAGCGACCTCCCAACCTGTTACTGTAAATATCAACTTGACAGATGCTATTTCAATCACATTAGGCGCAAGCCCAACAGTCAATTTTGCATACACCACTGCGGCCGACTATACCGCATCGAAAACTGTTGAAAAAGCAGGCCACTTTACCGTCGTTAGCAATAAGCCGTATAACCTTACCGTTGTCGCCACGGGAGCATTTACACCTGCCGGAGGTCCTGCCCTAAATGTTGTAACAGTTACAGTTCCGGCAGCGAGTGCCAATGGAGGTACCCCAGTGGCGAACGTACCACTTAGCACTACTGCTGCATCATTGGTTACTAATTCAACAGCTTCTACAGGAGCAAGCTACACAGTGGATTATACCATAGCCAATCCTGCATCCCTGTTGAATCTTGGGGCATCTGCTTACAGTACTACGGTCACTTATACAGCGACGCAACTCTAATTAGAAAAATAATTTTCGCTTGTGAGATATTATTTAACATTATTAGTCCTTTATATCTGTAATACCCTGACCTATGGACAGGGTATTTCAATTTCTCCCTCCCGCATTTTTTTTACTGGCGAACCGGGACAGACAGTTTCTCAGGTGATTACTTTTAGCAACACCTCGAACGCTGAGCTCAATTTTGTCGCCAACTTGAAAGATTGGGACCGCGATTCTATTGGGGTAAAAAAATATTATTCTCCGGGTCAAAAAGAGCAATCAAATGCGGCCTGGCTTACGCTATCAGAAAATACTGTGCGCCTGGCTCCGGGGGAGACCAAATCGGTGAATCTTTCCATGACGATCCCCAAAAACCCAGCTCCGCAGCAGCTAAGCAACACCATGCTTTTTTTTACACAAGTGAAAGAACAAAAGGCCGCACTGCAAAATGGCCTCAATATGAACGTGCTTATTGAAGTAGGTATTCAGGTTTACCATACCCCTTCCGGATTAAATCCTGGAGATCTGGAATTCCTTGCTTTTGAGGACAGACATTTGATTCCGACTCAGACGGGTAAGTCTGTGCGCCGCATGGATGTACACGTTAAAAACACCGGACAAATTAACAAGGATGCATATGTACGTTTTGAGCTAACCAATACAGAAACGGGAGAGGAAATCCCTATTAAAGCCGTCGCTATCGCGATGCTCCCTAATTCGGGACAGTGGGTACAAATAGACCTTCCAGAGAAACTTGCTGCCGGCCGCTATCTTGCCGTTGCAATATTAGACGCGGGCAGCCAATATGATTTGAAAATTGCAGAGAAAGAAATTACATATTAAGCGGAATTTTGCGGTTTACTTCCTAGGCTTATTTAGCTTCTATGGGCATCGTACTTATGCACAGACGACGACTTCCATCACCTTACCTCAAGCGAACATACAGGCTAGAACCGACTATAATACGACTATTAATGCGGGGACCTATAACAGTGTCATCACCTTACTTCCTTCTTTTTCCGTAAAATCCACTGCAGCAAATTTTACCAGCACGACAAGTGGAAGCTTTCCGGCCAGTTTAGTGCACATGAAACTTTCGAGTATTGGCAGTCTTGTATTACTTGGGTTGGGCACAAATAATGAAGTCGCCCTATCAACTAGTGGCGGTGTACTCTATGCGGCTGTAGCTAGCGTCGCTTCGGGCGCGGTAACCGCCAATGCACGTATTGCTACTGCGAGCCAGACTTGGACTTCTGGGGTATTTACAGATGATGTCAGCTTTTACACGCAAGGATTATTGGCGGGGTCTATCTCTCCAGCAAGCTTCACGCTATCCATCACCATCCCCGGATTTATCAGTCCACCAAGCAGTATAGGAACAACCAATATAGCTGTAAACGATCTTAGTTTTTACCGTTCTGCCAATGGGATCAGCGCCAGTCAGGTAATACCAGTATCAAGCACCGTACCTTACGTCCCAAGTATCCGATCAAGCAGCGCTCAATTTAGTTTTAGTACAACCTTTGCCAACAACGCTTCGCCTGTTTCACCTGTCTCCACAGTGAGCGCTTCACTCAGTGGTGTCGCAACAGCAACCTCGGCCATTTTGTCGACCAGTGACCAAACACTTACAAGCGCTGCCGGAATAGCCGTTCCTGCCAACAACAGCAGTTCGATCACACATACGTACGCCATTAGCGCCGCATTCCTAAAAAGCAACTTTATACAAGCCGGAACCTATACCGCTCCCCTCACCTACACCTGGAACAAGTCGTCCTCGGCCACCTATCCTACAACACCGGTACAGGCGCAGGCTAGCGGAAATTTGACAATTGCTGTCAGCGACTTGGGAGAAATCATCGCAAATCAGCAGTCTGTTAATCTTCCTTTTACGACAACCAGTAATTATGTTAACGGAGTTAGTACGAATATGCCCACCCATATAAAACTGAGTAAGACCACGCCCTACAACTTGTATGTACGCGCCACTTCTTCTAGTTTTACCTCCGGCGTCAACAGTATTCCATTAAGTGTTTTGCGTATCGGTCCAATGACTGGTCAGACTGGAGTAAATACAGTCACCCTCTCCACAACAGCCCAACAACTCATTCAAAATGCAGACCCTGTCATTGATCGAACACTTGACATGCAATACAGCATTCCAGCATCCCAGACTAGTAATCTTTTTGGCAAACCAGCCGGCACTTATATCACGAATATCATCTATAGCTTTGTAGCTCCTTAAAATCTTTTAACACCGACTTTACGCCTTTGATCGCTGTATCGAAGGGAGGGCAGCTCAGTCAGTCCTTCAGCTTTCACTTCTGCTTCGCAATTTGAATTTTCAATAACAAAAGGCATTCCTTCCGTCTCAACCGTCAATTTGTAAAAACCTATAGGCAGATAGAAAACATATTCTCCCTCTTCGTTGGTTAATGTATTATATCTCTTGCCCTGTCTATCATTCGCGGTAATTCGGATACCACTCAAATCAGGCTTTGATTCCAGATATTTACTGGCGATTAGCTGCAGTTTACCCTTTGCGGACTTTGTTTTGATCAGTGGAATATCCATGGACTGGTTCTTGGTCAGTACAACCGTCGATGGTCCCTGAGAAACCCAACCTTGATGGTTTTCTGTTTGAATGGAAAAAGAGCCAGCTTCCATGTCAACAAACTTGACCCGCCCCTTTCCATCTGTTATGGCAGCTTCTTTTCCGATTCGAATCAACACAGATTCTACAAATGCCTCATCATCATCCCGGATTCCGTTGTTATTTTTATCGTCAAAACAGGTCAGCTGCAAGCGATAGCCCTTATAATGCCCCCTATGGCCAAAATTCTTTTCTATCCCTATTCGAATCTGTCTATTGTTAAACGAATAGCGGTCCAGGGGTTGCGGTTGCGGCGGATTTATTGGATCTGTTATAAACAGTAATTTCCCTTTAATAAACGTATAAAAAATATCTGCAGTGAGACTCCAGTTGTCCTTCATTCGCCAACGTGCATTCCCATTGATGGACAAATTATTGCTTCTCGAAAAGCCATAATAACTGTACATGGTCGCAAGCTGTACCTGTAAATTATGACCGAATGCCTCGAAGTGTGTGTTAGGTCCCAGTGAATACATCCTATAATTAGAATTGGCATAGGTAGCCAAAAGATCACTCAAATAATAGGGGTTGATCTGAACAAATGCATTAAAGCCGAAAAGTGCATTGTCGTAGTTACCCGATACACGTAATGAATGAAAGGGTGCAATGGGCTTTTCAGCTGTATTTTTGTAAGTATAACCATAGTCTGTTTGGAGCGAGAAACGATGGCTTTGCGTAAAAAAATTAAGGTCTGCAACAGTTCTTAAGGAACTGGACTTCCAAGCTACAGCAGCCTTTCCCAAACCCAACCAGCTGTGATAATCTGCACGCTGCTTCATCCAATAAGGCCTCAAATCAACATTTAACCTCCCTAATGCAGTACGATACCCCAGTTCATAAATTTCAATACGATTGCTGTTGTTAAAAAGGTAGTTCCTATCCCCAACTTGATACTTGGGTTGGTTATCCATAAAACTCATCCTGATCGATATGTTCTTGGCTTCATCCAGCGGAATGACAACACGTGAATCCGACTGCAGGAGTCCCCTTCTGAGCCCAACATAATAAGGAGAACTATAATAATTGATACTTGATACCTGCACTTCATTAAAGATTCCATTATAATTCACACCTGCGGCCAAACCGAATTTATGCCCTCCTGCGTCCAATTGTTCTACACTTGTCCCTGCTTCCCAAGTAAGATTTTGTTTTTCCGTCCAGTCATTGTATCCCTTTCCGCTAAGCAGATGGCTTCGGACATTTCGATAATTGTCTTTGCTGTGCAAATAAGCAAGGCTACTTTCTTGGTTTTTCTCGGATGTAAACGCATACTTTAGCCCCAAAACGCCACCCCCAGGCGAAAAATTATTCATCTGATTCCAAAGAAAATAATTGTTTTGGACAGCGTATACATTGATCGAACGCGATTTATCAAATTTATAGTTTGCTCTAAGTCCGCGACCATTAACATATTGATCAAGATTTTCGTAAATATTACCCGCTTTCAGCCCCCATTTTTCCGTTTGATAATTGAGATAAGTATCATACATATTAAGAGCACGTTGACTTCGAAAATAATCAACATTCATGCGATAGCTCAACGAGCTCTCTTTACTCAGCTCAAGATTTCCATATCCCTGCAGTTGATACACGGAAATATCCTGCCCCATATTGAGATAACGTAGGGCGATCATATTATTATAAGGCTGATTCTGCAAGTTCATGGCCGAACCGAACCGTTTTACGCTCCCTACTGTCATGATGCGAACCCGGCTCGATGCCAGTTGTTTACCACCCGCCTCGACAGCTATCATAGTCAGTTCTACATCAGTAGCTATTTTTTTTGTGCGCATACGAGCTGTAAATGTCAATAGCGATTGTCCGCCCGCAGCCAATGTTATTGGCAATGTTTCGCCGTTGATTTCCAGTTCGGAAGGAAGGTTGCCAAATTGCAGTTGAAATGTAAGTGGTATCAATCCCGTATTAAGTGCACGCACCAAAAACTGAGTTTGTCCAGTTGACTGATCAATAAAATACTCGGACAGCTCAGATTGAATCAGTAAAGCCGCTTGAACATCCAGTTTTGTATAGAAAACCTGAGGTGGCTGAATAATTAGAGTGGTGTCTTCCGAATTCAGTCCGACACTAAATTTTTGTATTGCATTCGAGATTGTCCGTCGATCAGTCATGTATTTCAGGGGAAACATTTTCGTTTCATGTGCCTTAAGCTGTATTAATGGTGGCAATTTGATCAGACCTTGTAAAGCCTTCGTATCATTGGACCGAGCAGTGAGTTCAACTGTTCTATCGGTGTAGTTCACAATGGTTAATTTGTTGGAGAATGTTTGGGACGAAGAGATTAGGATGGAATCGTACTCGAAATGGAAGGCAATATCGTATTGTTGCTGACTTTTCGCTATGGATAAGAAAAGAGCAGAGTAGCAGAAAAGAAACACAAACACTAAAAGGCTTCTTATTGGCATAGCATATCATTAAAGTAGCTATAAAAATCAGGCTAAATTTAAATAGATCGAAATTTAGGAGGTCACATGTTCATGTAATGAATTATTAAGCCGTCAATTGCGCAATCAATTCACCTTTACTATTGATCTGAAACTTTCTATATATTCGCTTGATATAAATACGTACCGTGTCCAACGAGATTGCATATTTTTGGGCAATCATTTTATAGCTAAGGCCTTCAATAATACCATTAGCGATCTGCAACTCGCGCGCAGTCAGCAAATTTTCGGATTGTTTGGCACTGAAGGCCTGTTCAATCAAAGCGCGATTAACAAAAGGGCTAATAAAAGAACCATTTCCCAATGTCATTGTTATCGCATTTTTTAAAGATTGGAGACATGTTTTCTTCAACATATACCCCACCGCACCTTGCCTAAAACAGCTACGCACCATCCTTACATCACAATTATTGGTCAGAACCAGTATTTCAGCCCTTGGGAACACGCTTTTCACCCTTTCGACAATTAAGCTATCCTGATGATCAATGTCGACAATCATAACATCAGGAACTTGATTGCGCCCTGAAGACGCAAGTGTATCCCGATCAAAGAGTACATGGATCGGGATTGTTGATTCAGCTATATTTTTTTCCGAGATGATTTTTTTTGTTTCCACCCGTTCTTGCTCATCCATGTCTATTATCCCAACTGTAATCATGATATTTCACATTTTAATTAAACTGAACACTATAAACCCTACCGATTTCCACGCTATTTAGAACTCTATGCTATCAATCTATTGTAATATAGACAAACCGATCCTTAAAATTGTTTCTAAAGAAAAAAAATAATCATAATAAAATTTAAGACGAAGTGAAATTAATCACTTTAGAAATGAATTTCACAATAATTTATATACTGGCCAATAAATAGATTAAATACGATTTATATAAATATAATTTTTATTATTTAGAAATCTAAATTTCTTCGACTGAAAATTAAATGTCACAACATCATATGCTATTCACAGCTCTACAAGTCGTGGTCCACACATTACTAAAAACTTAATTATATTTGAAAAAAAATCCCGATGGGTCGTCTATCTATCCTATTTATTGTTACTTTAACAGTGTTGTTTATCTTTCCTGCACATGGCCAAAATAGTGGTTGGGACAAGTTAGACAAGCAGCTGGCGGAAGCAAGCAGCGATTCTACACGAATATTGGCTTATTATAAAGTTGCTTCAGAAATTTACCGCAGTAATCCCCAAGAAGCACAGGAGATCGTTTCCAAAGGGCTAAACCTCATCAGCGAAAAGAAATTCGAACCCTTACAAATCGATTTATTAAATCTACAAGGTGTCATTTACCTGAAACTTAACAACTTCGATGAAAGTGTAAAAACTCATTTCAAGGTACTCAAAAAACGGGAAGAACGAAACGATAAGAAAGGGGTGATGCTTTCTTACCTTAACATAGGAAATGTTTTCAATAAAAGTTATGATCCCGACCAGGCCTTAAAATATTATCAACGGGCACTTGATCTCGCAAAGGAATTGCGCGACACTAGGAATCGTGCCAACATATCGACTAATATTGGGAATATATATGCCCAAAACGCCTTGAATGGAGAGAAGAAGCAGGATGTTGCCCATGCAATCGATTATTTGGTAAAAACGGTTGAATTCTGTAAAGCCAATGCACCCGAAGTTGACCTTTTCAATACCTACATTTTATTAAGCTATCTCTATCTCAAGGCAGATAAGCTCGAATGGAGTACATACTATACCGATCTTGCGATTGACATTACCGCGAAGAAAAAGGATCCTGTCGGCGAAAGTTATGCCCGCATCAATCGGGCGAACATTTACGTCAAAGAAAAGCGGTTTGATCTGGCCGCAAAAGAAGTAGCTCTTATCAAAAGTGTGATCGCAGAAAGCGGCTTCACAAATCTGACGGAAGATCTTCAGGGAGATTTCGATAAAATAGCGAAAGCGATCAAAGAGCAGGATGCACATTTAATACTGAGTGATCAGGATAGTTCGGATCGAAAGTTTCACGAAGATGCTGAGGTTTTACGCGTCCGTATTCGGGAAGAACTTCGAGAGAAGTATGAAAGTGAAAAGAAGGAACTTGAGAATAAAAACTTGTTATTAAAAAACGTGAGTGTAGAACGTGAAGCACATTGGGTAAAATTGATGTGGCTAACAACCTTTTTTATTCTTTTAATTATCTCGATTATGGTGTTGTTGTTGATCAGAAAGAATAGATTATTACGTGAAGAAAAACGGAAAGTCGATCAGCAGGCCACCGAGATCAGGCATCAACATGAAGAACTCCTCCATGCCGATCGGTTTCGATCCAGTATATTTTCCGTTGTGTCGCATGATCTTCGCAGCCCTATTGCGACTTTCCAGACTCTACTCTCTGTAGCAAAAATCGTAGATCTGCCAGCCAATGAAATCAAAGAAATGCTGCTCAACATTGGCTATCAGGTAGAAGTTGCTTCAAAGATGCTAGATGATCTTTTAGTCTGGTCCTCGCAACAGATGGCCGATGACAAACTCGAAATCCAAACAGTATATCCATTACAGGTGATAGAAGAATGTCAGCAATTGTTTGCGGATAGAATTCACCTTAAGAAATTAAATGTAACGATTGACATCTCTGCCGAATTGGCCATCAAAACAGATTTAAAGCGGTTTGAGTTTATTATCCGCAATATCTTCAACAACGCCATCAAATTTAGTCTCAGCGGAAAATCTGTTGTAATTGGTCAGCAGGAGAATCCCCAAAGCATTATTATCTCTATTCGAGATGAAGGTCTAGGCATGGACGCAGCTACTATCCGTTCACTTCAGGACAAGGGATTTCAAAAGAGTTTCGAAGGCACTTTTCATGAAAAAGGGGCTGGAATAGGACTTCTATTATGCCACGAATTTGCAAAGCGAATTAACTGTACAATTTCTATCGAAAGTACGATTGGGTTTGGAAGTACATTCTATATTCAGATATCAAAAAATGGATAGCTTAGTTTTGGTATGCATTCAAGTTTCATTAACCGGCTTATTTTATTCTCTTAAGATATTCACCGTAACCGGACTTACTCAGCGGAGCTGCTATCTTTACAAGTTGTTGGCGATCGATATAGCCCATTCGATAAGCTACTTCTTCTATGGCACCTATTTTCATTCCTTGCCGTTCTTCGATCACTTGTACAAATTGCGCCGCCTGCATCAAGGACTGAATAGTCCCGGTATCTAACCACGCTGTTCCTCGATCAAAAACACCAACTTTGAGTTTGCCTTGGCGAAGATATTCTTTATTGACATCCGTAATTTCCAGCTCTCCTCGTGAAGAGGGTTTTATACTTTTAGCAATAGCGACGACATCATTATCATAGAAATAAACACCGGGCACCGCATAGTTGGATTTAGGTTCTTTTGGTTTTTCCTCAATTGAAACAACATGCTTTGCATCGTCAAATTCAACTACACCATAGCGTTCCGGATCCTGTACTGGATATGCAAAAACGACTCCACCGTCTGGGTCAGCGCAGGATTGTAAAAGTTTGGACAACCCGGAGCCATAGAAAATATTATCGCCTAAAATAAGAGCAACTTTATCATTTCCAATAAATTCCTCCCCCAATAAGAACGCTTGTGCTAATCCATCCGGACTCGGCTGTTCTTTATATTCAAATCGACAGCCCAATTGTGTACCATCGCCCAGTAATTTTCTGAAATTCGGAAGATCCTGAGGCGTTGATATAATCAAAATCTCACGTATCCCCGCCAGCATCAATGTTGAGAGGGGATAATATATCATGGGCTTATCGTATACAGGCATTAACTGCTTGCTTACAGCCAGTGTTAATGGATGTAATCGTGTTCCTGAGCCGCCTGCTAAAATAATTCCTTTCATAGTACTTGTATTTAAATTGAGAACACTCTCTTAATTTTTAAACTCTTCGGCTAACATGTTAGCCAGACTTTTTTCCCACTCGGGCACTTCAACCGCAAAAGTATCCGTGATCTTTGATTTATCGAGCAAAGAATACTTTGGCCTACGCGCAGGTGTTGGGTATGCACTTGTGGGAATCGGGTTTACCTGACAATCAAACGAACGAAAATCACGTATCGCTACAGCAAAGTCATACCAAGAAACCGCCCCCTCGTTGCTATAATTATAGATGCCGGATTCAAATCCGGAAGAATCTGCAATTTTTAATATTGCAGCAGCAAGATCTTTTGCATAGGTGGGGCTTCCAATTTGGTCGTTGATTACATTGACTTCATCACGCTCAGCCATTAAACGGCACATCGTTTTTACAAAGTTTTTTCCGTAAGAGGAATATACCCAAGAGGTACGTATGATGATTGCTTCAGGACACCATTTCTGAATCGCCTGTTCTCCGGCCAGCTTAGTTTGCCCGTATACATTGATAGGTGCCGTTGCAGCCATTTCTGTTAAAGCCACATTAGATGTCCCATCAAAAACATAATCAGTTGAAATAGCGATAAGTCTTGTATGATTGATGTGGCAGTATTGTGCAATCTCTTCACAGGCTAAATGATTGACCAGATTCGCAGTCACCTGATCCTCCTCCGCTTTATCTACGGCTGTATATGCACCTGCATGAATAATGAGATCAGGTTGATATATCGCCAAGATTTCCTGTATGATCTGGATTTGATCCAACGGTAATTGTTTCCTATCCAAAAAATAGCACTCTTTTTCTGTATCCTCCAGCAAAAGATCTTTTAATTCTGACCCAACTTGCCCCGAAGCCCCTGTTATAACAATCCGCATATACTCTTAAATTAATTTCAGGCGTAATCCTTCAAAGGATTGTGCCTCCTGGTCTTTTTTTGAGAGAATCATTCGTTCATGGGGAATTTGCCAATCTATCGCCAATTGCGGATCTAAAGGATTTATACCATCTTCTGATTCTTTATGATAGTTATTATCACATTTATAGAAAAACACCGCATGTTCTGACAATACCGAAAAGCCATGTAAGAAACCTCTCGGTACAAATAGCTGCTTTTTATTATCAGCTGAAAGTTCTACGCTAATATGTTGTCCAAACGTAGGGGATCCTGGACGAACATCGACAGCGACATCCAATACGCTACCTTCAACAACACGGACTAATTTTGCCTGCGCATGCTCACCGCCTTGCAAATGTAGGCCGCGTACGACACCAAACTGCGATTTTGACTGATTATCTTGCACAAAGTGTGGCTTATAACCTAATATGGAAGTTAGTTTCGTTTCATTAAATGATTCAAAAAAATAACCTCTTTCATCCTCAAAAACAGTCGGTTCAAGTATAAAACAGCCCTTTAATTTAGTTTCCGTATACCTCATCCTTATGCGTCTTTGTATTGATTGTCGTAATATTTTTTATAATCCCCAGATGTCACATGTTCCAACCATTCCTGATTAGACAAAAACCAATCTATAGTTAACGACAGTCCTTCTTCAAAAGTTACTGAAGGCTTCCATCCCAATTCCTTATTGATCTTCGTAGCATCAATGGCATAACGCAAATCATGTCCCGGTCGATCTTTAACAAAAGTAATCAATTGTGCTGAAGAGCCCTTGGCACGATCCAATTTCTCATCCATTTGTTTGCACAGCTCCTTGATCAGATCTATATTTTGCCATTCGTTGAATCCGCCCACGTTATAGGAATCTCCATTTTTCCCTTCATGAAAAACGAGATCAATGGCTTTTGCATGGTCGATCACATACAACCAATCGCGGGTATATTTTCCATCACCATAAACAGGGAGTGATTTATTATTTAAAATATTATGAATACAAAGCGGAATCAATTTCTCGGGGAAATGATTAGGACCATAATTATTGGAACAGTTTGTCAAAACAATAGGCAAACCGTAGGTATCATGGTAAGCCCGCACAAAATGATCCGAACTTGCTTTGGAAGCTGAATACGGTGAGTGCGGATCATATTTTGTTTCTTCCGTAAAATATCCGTCGTTACCGAGAGCGCCAAAAACCTCATCTGTTGACACATGATGAAAACGTTTTCCTTCAAAATTATCCTTCCAAATTATCCGGGCCGCGTTCAATAAATTGACCGTTCCTATAACATTGGTCATAACGAAAGCCATTGGATCGACAATTGAACGGTCGACATGGGACTCCGCTGCCAAATGGACTATGCCATCGGGCTGATATTCTTGAAAAATAGCCAATACAGCATGTTGATCTGTAATATCTCCCTTCACAAAGGTATAATTGGGCAAATGCTCTATATCCTTTAGATTCTCCAGATTACCCGCATAGGTCAAAGCATCCAGATTAACAATCCGATATTCGGGATATTTTAATACAAACTCACGTACAACATGCGAGCCTATAAATCCTGCTCCTCCAGTAATTAAAATTGTTTTATTCATATAATGACTATCGAATGTTTAGGCCATTGACCTAGGAATGATGAATTCACCAAATAGTTCGCTAAAATTAGGATGATTTTTGTTAATTGACAAGTTTTAATCCTTGAGTAAACATAATCATTAAAAAAAACCCTCCAAAAGAGGGCTTTTAATTTCTTATATTTCAATTAGCCAACAACTTAGCTGATTTATACTCAGATTATAAAACATTCTTTACTAAAGAATAAACTGGCACCTCTGCCGGCGCCTCATCCAGCATTTCTATTTCTTCCTTCCCCTCCTGTACATCCAGCACTTCATATTCTGAATTTTGAGATTTAAACTCTGGAACAATCTGTTTCATTCCGGCGACAAGCGCCATAAAATCTGGCAGTTGGGTGTCCGCATCCAAAATCTGCTGACAGATCGCATTAATGCGCTGCGCTTTAAGGGGCAATTCACCGTGATTTACTTTTGCGATCATGATCTTTGGATGGTGCGTCTTTACTGTATTCTCATTGTTTGCCAGCAGTTCTTCGTATATCTTCTCTCCTGGGCGCAATCCCACAATTTTGATATCAATATCTTCAGGGTAACGGTAGCCTTTCAATTTAATCATGCGTTTAGCCAGATCAATAATCTTAACAGATTTTCCCATATCGAATACAAAGATCTCGCCTCCTTTTCCCATCACACCGGCCTCCTGAACCAATTGACACGCTTCGGGTATCGTCATAAAGAAACGGGTAATTTCAGGATGGGTCAGGGTTAGCGGTCCCCCTTCTGCCATTTGCTTCTCAAAAAGCGGAATCACAGAACCGTTTGAACCAAGCACATTTCCAAATCGGGTAATAATAAAACTCGTTTTGGATTTACCGCTGCAGCTGCTCACATAAATTTCTGCCATACGTTTGGTTGCTCCCATAACATTGGTTGGGTTAACAGCCTTATCCGTAGACACCATGACCATCTTTTTAGTTCCATATTGCATACAGAGATCCGCCACATTTTTGCTACCCAATACATTTGTCTGAATAGACTCGTACGGGTTAGCCTCCATTAGAGGAACGTGCTTATAAGCAGCTGCATGAAATACCAAATCGGGCTTGTATTGCGCAAATATCCGCTGCATAAAGGCATAGTTACGCACATCACCTACCACGCAGTGCATCTGCTCAGGTTGTGTAGCCTTAATCGATTGTTGGATATCATATAGCGCCGACTCGGCTTGGTCTAACAGAATCAACGCCTTATAATGACGTCTGGCGATCTGGCGGGCCAGCTCCGAACCGATAGATCCAGCAGCACCGGTAACCAGGATCACTTTTTCTTGCATTTCTTCTTCGATCTCGGGGTGATCCAATTTGATTGGCTTACGACCCAATAAATCTTCAATCTTCAATGGCCTGATTTCACGTTTGGCACCTGAATTAAGTAAAATCCTGGCCGAAGGCATAATCTTCAATTCCAGTCCAATATTTTGGAACCAATCCGACACATATTCCAATCGTTCGGGATCGTTGTTTTCAACAGCAATAATAACCTGCGAAATCTGATTTTTTTCAACAAATTCTTTTGATATTTCTGTAATATCACGAATTTTCAATCCTGCAAGACGCTTGCCAATACGCGAGATCTTATCTTCCACAAAAGCGACAACCTGATATTTGATACGCTGATCTTCTTTTAACAAGGAATAAGAAACCAAGCCCGGGCGTGAAGCCCCGAAAATCAGTACATTTTCACCTTTCCGAGCAGGTAAAAAAAGATACTCATAGATGGTGCGATAAACGACGCGCGCGCCCACCATAATAACCAATAAAATACAAGCCTGCATGGTCAAAACGCCATAGGATAAGCGAAGATAATCACCTGCCACCGTACCTTTCTCAAAAACAGCCTTGATCAAAAATGTGAGCACCATTAAAATCACATAGGATGAAGCCACTGTTTTAAAGATTTTGATCGTATCACGAATTCCAGTTTGTCTTACAATACCCTTAAATGTATTGTAACAAAGAAAAGCAATAAGATAAACAGGAAGTACCAAGACCACCTTTTTCAACATCAAAGCTACGTCAAATACTCCTCTGAAGTTGTTAACAACATAATTTGAAAACACATAACTCGCAAACACAAACCACATATCGATCAATAAAATAACCCATCGCGGATTGTCCTTTCGAAGACGTCGTCTTAAATCTCCCAGAGAACCCATCATAAATTTCACTTTTTTATTTTTATTTTTTTATAATCCTTTATTAAGGCTTTTGCCTTAAACCCAGTATATATGGCTTTTGCAATAATTGTAAGAGAACGCCAAGATACTTAAAATTTAACAAGCAATTAAACAATCTCCTAAAATATCAATAACAAAAACCTATTCTTTGTTATTTGTCCACTATGGGGGGACAAGCAAGTATTATACCGAAACTGTTACAAAGGCAAATTAAAATATAAAAACATAAACAAAATTACGTGCAAGATTGTTCCGCTCAAGAATGCTTTACTCAAGCTATACATCCATTCCGATAAACAAAAAAACTGGCATATTGTTTGTAAAGTTCTTTTGGGGATATGAATTTCAGATCTAAATGCCAGCACCATCATATATTGAACACCAACAAAAGCACATGTCCCTTTTAATTTAGTATTTTAAAATCAACATTATGGGCTTCTTTAGCAATTTGTTCGGTACCAATAAAAAATCATCTATCAGGCCTTTGGCACAACTTGAGTTCCTGGAAGTGGACATGCACAATCACTTACTACCCGGTATTGACGATGGTAGCACTTCTGTACAAAACTCGCTCACTTATATTGATGGGTTACAACGATTGGGATTGAAGAAGTTTATTTGCACGCCACATATTATGGCGGGTGTTCATCCCAATACCAAATCGAGTATTGAAGAAGCACACAGCAATCTCGAAAATGGCCTGAAGAATATTGGCAGCAAGGTTGAAATTTTCGCAGCGGCTGAACATATGATTGATGACGGACTTTCTGATCTTGTCCGGGATAATGAGCTTTGTGTTATACCTGGAGGCTATGTGCTTATTGAGATGTCCTATTTATCCGAGGCGAAGGCTCTTTTCCATACCATACGAGACGTTCAAAAACTAGGTTATAAGCCCGTTCTAGCACATCCGGAACGATACAATTATTACCATAGCAATTTTAATATCTATAAGCAGATTAAAGATGCAGGCTGTTTGCTCCAACTGAACCTGCTATCCATCAGCCGTTATTACGGTGTCGACGTCAAAGCAATCGCGATGACTTTATTGAAATCAGGTATGTATGATTTTGTGGGCACTGACCTTCACCATGAAAAACACCTCAAAGCCCTTACGGATATTGCTGAAAAATATCCCGTACGAGAAATGTTAAAAACATCCCCCATTTTGAACCAGTCATTGTTAGATCATATCAGCGATGTCAAGTCTCAGCATATCGCCGGATAGGAAACTTATTGTCCAAAGCGCTTGACATTGACCTTTTTTGACTTCACTTTTAAAACAAAAGGCTCAAGGACCAAGTCGGCATCAAGTTTCACCGTTCCCGATTGTGCCTCTTGATCTGTAAATACGTTTATCGGGAAGCTCGCATTATCCAAATAGAAACTATAGGCACCCTCTGGTAGACCAGACTCAAAATGTCCATCCTTATCCGTATACATTTCGATGATCCTTCCGTTCCTGTCTTTTGCCAACACTTTGTAAATATCTAAATTCAGATCAGTCTCCAAGCTAAGCCCTTGGGTATACTCGACACGAACAGCTCCCTGTACCATTCCACCGCGCTGGAGCGGAACCTGGATTTCTAGATTTGACCGCTGTATCGCGATCTCTTTCGAAACCGCCATATACTGTCCCTGCTTTGGCGAAAAAAACAAGTATGATCCATATGGTAATTTTTTAAAGGAAGCATATCCTGCTTTATCCGTTACAAACAAAACCCCTTTTACCGTAAAGCTATGGTCAACCATCGGAATATCCCCTTGATCAAATATTCCATTAAAATTTTTATCATAAAAACAGAAGACACGTAAATTCCCGGTCTTGATTACTGGACGATCAAGATTTGATCCTTTTAAGTTTTGTCGAACACCAATCCGTAAATTATTGAAATCATAGTTATATCCTGTTTTCATGACACTATAATTGTATTGAAAAAGTCCTGTAAGCAAAGTGTTTTTTAGCACACGATAATTTACACTCGCATTCCCCCCAAAACTATTTCCATAACTGCTACTCAGATTCGCCCGGGCATTGGCCGTCCACTGTAATCTCTCCTGCAGCAACGTACCGCTTACACGGGGTCCTAAAGAAAAACGATTTCCAAATGAACGTCCTATTAATAGTGCACTCACCAGATCCGAAATTTGAAAAGCACCCTGCTGATAAGAAGCTGAAAGTCCCAGACTCTTATAGTTGTAATTTAAATCTGTCCGCACCGCAAAAAGCCCAGCAGCTTGATCGGTCATCGACACAAGCCCTGTCTCAGTCGTTACATTCAGGTTGTGCTGTAGGTTACGCGACCGCACATTCACAGTTGACAATAGTCGCCATGAGGTTGACTTCAGTTCACGGGTACCTGCGGCAAACATATAGGTTCCAATCTCGCGATTATAGTTTGGCAATACGGATAGCGTCACAAATGAACTCAAGGGCATATACATACTTAAATCCCATCGGGAAGATTGGCTTGCGTAATTGAGAAAATGTGTATTTAGATAACTTGGGTTATACCGGTAAAAGGTATAGCTTAGTGCAGCCGATAACTTACCCCAATTTCGATTTAAACGTTCGACAAACTGCAAAGAACCACGACGATTACCTGTATAATAAGGAGAACTATAAAAATTGTCTGAGCTAAAACTCCATTTGGCAAAACGCTGGTCCATTCGCATACCCAATGCCCATGAAGGCATGGATGAATCTGGCCCTACTTGTCGACCGTTTTGGCTTTGAAGTCCAGCGGCGACAAAACCGCGCAGTACCGTGTTACCTGCATATTTTTGTTTCAGAAAGTCAAAAGAATTTGCCCAAAGCAAACTAGTTGTACTATCTAATCCATTGCGATCGTAGAAGATTTGTCCTTCATAACGCCGGTGCTCAAGTTTATTTTCGGCCAGCACTACCTTTCCAAAAGCTGTATAACCGGGATCCCTGGAAGAGCTGTAATCCAGCAGGTCCACAGCCCGCTGTAACAGGCCTACTGTAAAATTGGCGGCACGGACCGTATCAACATGGTCAAATTTGATTCCTCTTCCAAAAGCCGAAGCCTCCATACTTTCCTGCAAATTTCCGACCGTGTAGGTATTGTTCCCTTTCTGGAAGGCAGCAAAAGTATTGCTTAACGTAGGCCGGTCCATTCCACCGTTTTTGGTCAAATAAGCACTATATCGAATCTGTCCATTGGCCAGACGATACTCCCCCTCCGAGCGGAAATAAAAAGCTTGTTGTTCGCCAAGCAGATTATCGAGCTGCAAATCAAAAAAATTACGCGAGTATGCGGCCAAATTACCTCGGTTGTCAAATAATTGCTGGTAATTTCGATCTGCCGCAATATTTGACAATAGCACCGATAGATTCCCAAACACATCGCCATTATCGTATAGCCCCGTGATATTGAGCGTGT
The DNA here is from genome assembly GCF_902706145.1 of Sphingobacterium sp. 18053. NCBI lineage: Bacteria > Pseudomonadati > Bacteroidota > Sphingobacteriia > Sphingobacteriales > Sphingobacteriaceae > Sphingobacterium > Sphingobacterium sp. 18053. The sequence continues at coordinate 383,936 of NZ_CACSJW010000006.1, read as the reverse complement.
ATTGCGCCCTGTTTAACATAAATTTCTCCACAGCAAAACGGAGTATGAAAAGCGTATCACGCCCTGCCGAAAGGAAAAGGTTTTCTTCCTTAAATTTGGTATTTCCGATTCGATCCGGGGAGGAAAACAGGATTTTGATCTGCTCATCCGTTGTCCCATTATTTATAACCCGTGTCCGGATAAAGATTGAGTCGCCCACATGCTTCAAATACTGCTGTTCCGAAACATCCTGCAAGATTACTGCTTTTTTAGGTGGCACATCGATAGCCATTGTCTTATTGTCGACCATATTACCCTGTGGATCCCGAAGCTGAACAACTACTGCCTGCCCCCTGAGCTGTGCAGGTGTCTGACTTTGTAAACGTTGGGTAATAAAGCGTTTTTTTCCTGCGGGTACAGTAAACGTTAAACGATCCGAACCAAGAGCGCGTAAACCTTGAGGCAAGATCAAGTTGATTTCTCCAGTAAAATCCTTTTCACTCGTGTTGACCAGCTGCAGATCAATACTATTGAGACCTGCTTCCAAACGGAGCTGATCAGGCAAAATCAGGTGCACAGTTTTTTCCTGCTGTGCCCAAACAAACTTGATCAACAGCAATAACAGCACGAAGACTGTAAATCTAATCTTATGATAAGAGCATTTAAACACGCGATGGAGATCAAACTATTGTGGAATCAATAAATAGAGGAGGGACACACTATAGCTTCCTGATTTAGAAGCCGACACCTGATCAGCGGTAAGATTCGCTTTATACTCTACATTAAACGTTTGCGCTTGCTTTTTATCCATCGAGGCCGCCGATACCGCCACCTGCTCTTGCGTTGTTAAAAACACTTTTGGATTAGATTTTATCCTATTTAATCCTGTTCCAGCAGTCAACCGAAGCGATAGTACCGACAACGGAAGTGTACCACCACCATTGCGGACAAGCTCACTGTCAACCGACTTAACACGGAGCTCGTAGTCCGTGATAGAGTTCACGCGGATTGCATTTGCAACCAACGAACTAACTCCCTGTATATAATCTTTTTGTGTCGAAAACTGTAATGTGGCATTAGCGGCTTCCGCGGCAACCTCTAGACTATAGTCGGGCTCCATATCGACCATTCCACCATCGGTAAGGCGGGGAGGCAATTGCATTTCATAATTAATTTCTTGCGTTCCCAAAACTTTTCCACTTTCGCTATACAGCGTAAACAACAAGGGAATTCGGTACTTCAGGTAGGTATACTGATCCGGACTCAGATAATCATCCAGATATTTACCTTGAGCAATGGTCAAGGCACTATAAAGCTGATATTGCAGATAATAATTTCCATTGGAACTGATGGGTTGTTTCGCCCGATTAATCAACAGCACATCGTTACTATTTTGCAAAATAATCGGAGTCCGGCTTGCACCGATCCCATCTAGGCGAAAATTCGCATCATTGTTGTCGCCGGTCCACCGCAGACTTATTTTATCTACGGGAAATGTATTTCCACTACGGTTCTTTCCCCCAGCAATGGTACGTATTGGTGCCAGTAAACGGACCGCGAGAGACCAATTTTTCTCGTTCACGTTGAGACCATTCAGGTCAAATTGGAATATATTAAAGCGATCCGGCGTTGTTTTACCCAAATAGGACGTCACTTCGAAATAGTTATCCGACCAGACTGAAAACCGCAATTGCGCAACAAGAGGCATGGCTGAAAACAGGCCCCAAATTAAGAGTACTCCTATTTTAGTTCTTTGCCACATGTTTAAATTCCAATTCCGCGATCTTCACCACATCCTGATCGCCATAAAATGCCAATACTGAAACAAGGTAATTCCCAGATTTCAACGATTTGGGAATTGCAATATATTGTTTACGCTTATCTCCGGGCAGGCAGTAAAAATTAAGATTGTCCACCACTTCCTTTTCGCCAGTTTCCTGATTTAAAAACTCGGCACGCAACCTTCCTTCCAGCCAGATATTTCCGGTCACATCGTAACTGACCTCCAAAAACTGTCCAACAGAATCCACATCTTTATAAACTAGATTCGTAATTTCAAGATCTGGCGCTTCCCTTCCATTGAAACGATGATAAACCTTCACACCGGAGCGTACCGCCAAACGGATATTAGCCCCTTCCTGTTTTTCTCTTGCTCTAGGGTTCAATTGCGTGACAAAGAGCATTGCTGTATGAATTGGCACCTCGGCAGTGAATTTTGCATCCTTAGGCACCTGCATATTCAACTGCAATCGTTTTGATTCACCGGGTTTAAGCGAGAAATACGATTCAGATACCGACAGCCAGCTCGCACAGCTTGTTGGCAGTGTCCCTTTTGGGCTCAGCTCATTATCACCAACGGCTGAATATGACCAGTCTTCAAAAGAAACACCCAATTCGAGTGTATAATCTTTACTCGGATTTGTTACGTCAACATATTGTGTTTGTGCCTGTCCGGCATCGCCCACAAAATATAATCTAGGCGGGCCAACAGTCAATCCCGTTTGAGCAAAAGCTATTGTAGCCGTAAAAAGTAAGGAAAATGAGGCAATCAGGTTCTTCATAAAAATACAATTTGGGATAAAAATACATAAAAAAGCAGGTATCTTCCGATACCTGCATCTATATGATTTTCATAGCGTAGTATAGGACCTACTAGTTTGCTGCAATAGTGTATACCACATCGATGGTATATTTTGCTTTTGTATCCTTACCGCCGTTACCCAACAATTCTTTAACTGTAGCTTCATTAAGTGGTTTACCAATGTATTTTACATCCAATTCTTTGTTCAATACAGAAGATTCCGCTGTACTTGTGCTTCCAAAAGGACCAAACTCCATGTTCACATCTGTGGGAGCAGACATTCCACCCACTTGAATTTCAACTAATTTTTTAGCATCATAACTATTAACACCATTTCCAGCTACTTTATTGAACTGACCGTTGGAAGACAATGTTGCTTTTATTTTGTAACCAGAACCTACCGAAGATACTTTCAATTGTTTTGTAATCGATTTACTTACCCCATTTGTATAGTCAGATGCCTTTTCGTATTTCAAGGTTACTTCGTCATCATAACCAGAAGTCGGCTGACCTTCTGATCCAGCACCGCTACCAATTTCAATAGACTGAAAAGGATTCAATTCTACATTCACTTTTACTTTTGCTTGTGATTGAGCGTTAACTGCTGTAACTGAACCGATGATTGCTGCTGCGAAGAAAATAATTTTTTTCATTTTGTTTTTTTATAATTTAATATGACTTATTCGTTATTATTTATCCTTTTTGGACAACACAAAAGTACAGCAGGAAATGAGGGAAAAAGTATGAATTTAAACCCGAAAAGTATAAAAAAGGGAATGCGTAAAATGTTGTAGCTGTACAGCTACAAAAGCCTGTAGCGTGATTACTACAGCACGGAGTGTCTACGGCAAAAGAATTGAATTTAGGGGAATATTATCTTGTTTCGATGCTATAAAGAACATCGTTTGTAAAAGTAACCGTGTTATTTTTCTCTACATATTGCATTAAGCCATCAGCTCCAGGCCCAGTGTAGGTAACATCGAACAGTCCATTGAAGGTGGGTGAATCTGAAGAAATGATCGTTTCCTTATTTGTAGAAAGGATTCCACTAGCTGTATTTACCGCTTGTCCTATATTAGTGGTAGTAGCTTTAACACGAATCAATGGCGCGGGAATTTTTTCTGTTTGCGCTTGGCCGAGTTTTACAAAGTCCTGATTGGCCAATTTGACCTTAACTTCATAGCCCGAGGTACTAAATACGGAAAGATGTGCTTTTTGGACTGACTCAACACCATTTTGATAATCTGTTAAGGTATGGTAGGCCAAGGTAACGGTCGATTGATCTGGATTAATGACAAGGTGCTGTACATCATGGAGCTCAATGTTCAATCGCACACCTGTCTGTGCGGAGGCTGTGCCACCCAAAAAAGCCAACCCCAAAATCAATACTACCTTTTCCATATCCTAATAAACTGTCCTCTTAATGGTCCTATGAATCATCTCTAATATTCATGCTTATCCTGAGCACCTATGAATCTTTAGCAATTTTGACGCCAGAAGAACATGAATTTTCACAATGTTGATATTTCATACACTTTCGTTGTTCTACTATAAATATACCTTTTATAAAAAAAACGAAAGAATAAGAACAATTCTTTTTAATAGGAAAACATGTATTATTTTTAATACAGAAAGGTTATTGTTGCCAGCGCTTGCGGTATTCTGTCGGCGTCAGGTTTGTTTCTTTCAAAAAGAAGGTACTAAAGTTATTCACGTCTGCATACCCTAATTCCCAAGCTACTTGTTTGATACTGAGTGACGACTCCACAAGAAGCTTTTTACTGACACGGAGCAATTCCTCGGTGATGAGCTCTTTGGGCGTGGTACCCAAGGTTTCTTTGGTGAGATTGGTCAATTTTTTACTCCCAATATTCAGCTGATCTGCGTAAAAGGCCACTTGTTTTTCTGTTTTCACATGCTTTTCGACCAGATCCTGAAAACGTCTCACCAAGGAAACTTCTGTACGCTTACCTAGTAATTCTCCCGATTGCTTGTCTTCCGCATAAATCGCCGCGAGGAGCACAATCTGTTTCACAATGTTATGTGCCAAGTCCCGATAAATTGCCTGATTGTAATTCTGCTTGGAAAGCTTCAGCTGCATGCCGACAAATTCATAATAAGTCGCATACTCTTTGGGCACACTGAGTATTCTATAGGTATATTCATTTTTGTTAAATGATTTGAAGTTGCGAAGGAAGGCGGTGTCGACTTCGGTGCGTGCAAAAAAGCTTTCCGAGAAATAAATAATCAAAAAGGCACGCTGTTCACTTTGATTTGCATCTATCGTTATTCCGCGAGGAATCAAAACCAGACTATATTCCTCAATCTCCGTCGTCTGTTTATTAATAAGCATGCTGCAGCCACCATTTGATACAAAAAGAACGACAAAGTTTTCCTTGGCCGTTGCATCCCTAATTTCCGAAAAGTCTTGCTCTAAACCAATTACCCGATGAACTCCAAATTCCATAATTAATATTTACGACATGTACTGCCTGAAAAAAGTTTCACTTGCTTAGACAGGGAGCAATTTAGCAAATAAATCCTGAACATAAAAAACACGGTTCATATTGTATACAAACCAATGATCCGGCAACAGATAGCCCCAGCAGAGGAGTCTCTTTTTAAAAATAGTTTTTTTGCTTAAGGTACTTGGTCACCTGACTGGCTCCGGCAGGACTGAGATGATGTGTATCAAACATATAAGGCCCCCCCAAGCTATCGCTGTCATGCATCAATTCTTTCAGCTGATAAATATCAATATAACGTCCCTTAGGAATGATTGTCTTTAAGTATGAATTTACCCGAGCACCAACAGGATTTACATAATGACTTTCATCCAAAATTTTATCTGTTTTCATCTTCAAAGCAACTTTGTGGTATGGAAGCAAATATTCTTCTGTCTGTCCGATAAAATAATAGTCCAAGCCATACTGTTCAAAAATACTTAGCATCTGTCCGACGCCCTGTCCGATCTCCCCTTTTGTATAATTCATCTCTTTGTAAGGATACATGAGCCAATGCACCGAAATAAAGACTCTATCGATATGCTGGTAATTTTCAGGAAGGTACTTTTTATAAAAATAGCGCCATAAATCGACCGATTTGCCGTAGCCCCTAGGATTAGGAAAGGGAAAGGTAAGACTAAGACTAATCTCCTGTAATCTCTGGTTCTTATTCAACTCTTTTCGAAAAGCGGTCGAAAGCTCTGCCGCATGGCTATCCCCCATTAATAAAATATTCTGTTTGGTAGAATCAATCGCCAAACACTGATCAGCATCAAAGAAATTGTAATTTTTACTATCTGTGATATAGCAATTACAGGGATTTAGATGCGTATGCTCATCGTATTCAAAATAATTAGCATATTCTGTACCTAGTAAACGAATCCGCTCCCATAAGGGCCATTTCGCACCAAGATACAACAAAACAGCCAATCCTGTCAAAGCAGGGAAAGCAATCCTCAAAGAACGCACGTTCATCTGTTCTTTCTTTTTTTCAACCCAATAATAAGATAGCGAAGCGAGCACGACAGAAAGCAGCAGGGGCACGACTATACCGAATTTGTATGGAAATGCAAATTCATACTTTCTATATAAAACATAGACAGGCCAATGCCAGAGGTATAATGAATAGGAAATATTCCCCAAGAATTGAATACCACGATTACGGAGCCAGGCCAATTCCTTCGCCAACCCAAGAATAAGTGCCGTTGCCAAAGTCGGCAATAGCGCAAATACAGAGGGCCAGGGATATTTTCCTGACGACCAGCTTATCGAACAAATCAATAGTATTAACAATCCATACAATAAAACAGAAGACACGCGATTCAAAGTCCTCCTAATTTCTTTCGTATATAAAAATGCGAGTCCGCCTAGCATAAACTCCCAACCTCGGGCTGGCATCAGGTAAAAGGCATAATCTGCCTTAGTCGTTAGCCAGTACATACATAGAAGGAAAGAAAGTAAGGTCAATCCTACATAGATAAAACGGAATTGCAAAAATTTATACAGATATACCTTTCGAAGTGCAAGGAGCAGCAATGGATACAGCACATAAAATTGCATTTCCACCGCCAGAGTCCAGGTGTGAAGGAAAATATTATCGACTGCTTCCGGGGAAAAATACCCCCCAGAACGAAGAGCATAATAGATATTGGAGAGAAAGGATAGCCCTAGACCAATATATTTGGCATTTAACCTAAGATCCGAAATAAAGTAAAAAAAAGGGATAAACAGCAGCAGACAGACACTTACCACTAACAAGGCCGGTACAATCCGCTTTATACGTTTTTCGATGAATTTCTTGTACGAAAACTCATCTTTGTCCATGCCAGATAGCAAAATCTGTGTCATCAGAAAGCTCGAAATCACGAAAAAGATATCAACACCAATAAATCCACCGGTGAAACCTGGGATTTCATAATGGTATAGCAACACCGCCAAAACAGCTATTGCTCTTAATAGTCCAATATCGTAGCGAAAGGTCATCTGGTCGATCCAATATGATGGATCGTCTAATTTAGGAAAACATTCCTAAAAAACCTGATGCAGCGATAGCATAGGCTGGAGCAGAAACAAAAAATGCATTCCCCAAACGGAGGAATGCATTTTCACCAAATTTATTATCCAAATAAATTATAATTTTTGCTTAGTTTTTCACACAACGGATTTGTGAAGCTCTACCTTCCGGATTAGCAAATTGAGCACTAATATATGCCGGTTGCGCAGTACCATCTCCTGTTTTATAGAAGGCCCAATGTTTAAAGGTTCCATCTACATCTTTAACAACATATGATCCTTCGCTATTATACGTCCAAGTTACACTTGTGTCGTCATTTGAGTAATAGCCCATAAATGGGAAGAAAACATATTTATCTCTATTTACACCCGGATTATGACTACCACTGCCCGCTGTACTAACGCCGAAGAACACACCTTTAATAGTATTAGCAGTGCCGTTGTAGTTATCTTGCCATCTTGAAGGAGGATTTCCATTTGCAGCAGCGGTGCTATTTACTAAATTTGTAATCTCAGTTGTCGTAGGCAATCTCCATGTACCTTCAGTTTTAACCAATGCACACGGGTCCCCTCCGCGCGCTCCCGCTGTACCATTAATTACATCACTTGGTTGTTGATTATAATTTATTTGATCTGCACGTACGACTTTTGGTTTTATGCGGTCAGAAAACCAATAATTTCCTGCGGAGTTTTTAGCACCAAAGCTATACGTGCCCGTTGACGGATCATACTCCAAGTTACCATCAGACCAGACTTCTCCACCAGCTTCAATACCCTGTTTAGCACCTAGATTTAGCTCCAATACATATTGAACACCTTTTTTCAAAGTCAAGCCAGTTAATGACACATTTCCTGCTTTATTATTGATTGTTACATTCGCCAATTTCACTTCACCAGCACCATTTGAATTATCAACAGCGATCATTACAGGACTGCTTGTCCAAGTCTGTGCTGCTGCCTGCGTTGGGAAAGTAAAGCCTTTTGCTGCAAGTTCAGCTCCAAAAGTTACAACCCCTGTCCCCTCATCGAATGTATAATTATAGTTTGGTTTAACTGTACTACCGCTGATAGCGTTAATTGTACGGCCACTACCCGCATCAAATTTCACAGTCACCTCAGTAAGTTTGTGTTTCAATATCACGTCTAGCGTATTATTACCGACAGTTACTGTCTGTTCAATAACTTGTGACAACGGATCTTTATCCTCCCCTGTCGCAGCAGGATTACCATAAGCTGAAACAACAAACTTATAATTTCCGGGTTCAAGTTCAAACTGATTACTTTTACTACTTACACCCTTAACTGTCTGCACCAATGTTTCATTATTAGCATCAATTTTTTTATACGCACGAATGGTGTAGTCACCATTAAAAGCTACAATCTCTCCAGCACCAGTTGAACTTGTCGCGGCCTTAGTTGCAGAAGCACGCAATGCAGTCCCTTGAGAAGCTTTCACTTCTGTCAAGGTAGCTCTTACGACAAGATCCTCACCAAATGGAACTGTCACTTGCTGCACTGTTGATGTTGCAGCACTGGAACTACCGATTGATGCTTTGGCTAATTTAGAACCACCTTCTGGCCCAATACCGTTCATTTTAACATTGACAATTGCTTTTCCTGTTGATAATTCAGCTGTATTATTATCCTTTTGACAAGAAAAGATAAACATGGTCATCGCCGTCATGAGCGATAATAAAGTTTTAGTATTTTTTAGTTTCATAACTAATTAATTCGATTGAAAAATAAATTTTAGTCCCAATATTCATTACTCACTTCATGAGACTGTGTTTCTCTGCTTTCCCATTGCTGTCTTGCCCCAGGATCTACCGAAGCAGCCGCAATACCATATTCCAATTCAACTTTCTGTGCATGTAGGCGGGGTGCCTCATAAACCAATTTGCTATTTGAAATAGCGAAGTTTTCTTTGTTCATTTTCATTTTTTATATTTTAAAATACGCTAATTTTTATTTAACCACACGATTATATTACACAACTAAAACAGTTATACTGAATTGATAAAGAATTGATTAAAACAAAATAATATGACACTCCTTATTCAGAAGCTGCACGAAAGTAGATAATATTTGGATTTTGATACAGGAATTTGAGCAGTGTTTCTTTTCCTGTAGCGAAGCCACTACAAGAGCACTCAAAACGCACAATTTCTAAGACATTTATATGACAGTAAGAATGAAATCTATCATTAAACACCAAAGAAGAAAAGAAAACAAAAATTGACTTTCAATTGGTTCTTTCAAAAAGAACCAATTGATGAATTAGACAATTATTAACATATAATATTAAAAGAAAATGTATGAAAAGGATAAAATAAATACGAGTAATTTTAACCAGCAACCAAGCACCAATTATAATCTTCTAAATATATTATTAACAAAAAATCAAATCTAAGCATATTTAAGCAATTAAAGCCGCTTAGCTATTCTCGCATCAATTCAAATTGATTGCACATACAATTTACTATACAGAGAAATAACATTAAAGTTAAAAAAGCAATCAAATAAGCACTAATAATTGGAAATAATTGACTAAAAACCAATACACATATAAAAAAATTACAACACACAAAGCAGGAGGAAACTAAAAAAAACAGGACGAAAGATCACAAACATTAAGAGAACAACAACCATTCACATAACACATAAACAGAGTTTAAAAACATTCATCATCAATCAAAAATTGACCAGAAAAATACCACTGTTCAAACATATTAATTATAAAACAATTAATAATCAAAAAGAATTTTTAACAAAAAACAAAAACAAAACATAAGTTAACTTGTTAGAGGAAATACCAAGATGATAATTATAGCTATAAAACTTAATAATCAAGCTTTTAAAAAAAAATAAAACAGAAGACTAACAAAATATCGATTATAATTATTAAATTTAAGAAAGCACTTATTTTAAAAAATTTTACATTTTTTTTTGCACAAGTTGATATTAAGTCTTAATATTACAATATAATTCAGAAAAGTATTGCTAGCCGATAACAGCATAAAGTATTAACAATTAAATCAGAAACACACAAACAGATAAAATAAATATCAAAAACACATTCGTGAGTACAGCATTACTTGTCTATACGCAAAGACAAAGCTGTTCAGCAACGATTGTATTTTTGAACATGAAAAAGGGTTAAAATTGTCCATTAAATTTAAACCCCACGCTGGCGACAGCGTGGATTATCCAAATAATATTATCATGAATAAGAACGCAAAAAAAATGTACATTGCTCCGTCCATCGTGGAGCACGTAGTTGAATTGGAACAAGGTATTGCAGCAGCGTCACCTACAGGAAATGCCGCACCAGGCGCACCAAATCTTAATGAAGAAGAAGGCGCAGGCGGTAGTGGGTGGAACACTGACAGCTTCTAATCAATTACCTTAATCAAACAATTCAATTATGAAAACAACCAATAACAATTTAGCGAGCAAGTTTGCTCTTGCAGCATTCTTAGCGCTTGGTACCTTGGCGGTGACAAGTTGTAACAAGGATAAAAATCAGAATGGCCAGGAAGTCCCATCCGATCAAAGCCAGCTAGTCGTTCGTATCGCTGGCATCAGTGACGGCGAAAGCACGGTCAAAAAAGCAAGTACATCTACAGGCAAATCTAGTAGCAATTCAATCGAACTGGTACAATCCAATGGCTTTGATGCCATCGTAGCAGTAGACAACAACGTGCCTTCCAATGATGCTTCTGCATTCTCTCCAGCGACATTAAGAGCGTCAAACGGGCTAAAGGCTGCTACGCCACTAGGATCTACGACCACATATCGCTTATACTTATACAAAAACAATGGCGGCACCTATACTTTCACAAAATCTGTGCAGTTTACCCCTGGATCAGAAGCTCCGATTCAGGTGCCTAACGGATCTTACAAATGGGTAGCTTTATCTTACAACAACACAGATGCAATACCAGATGGAGATGCATCCAATAATCTTGTATTGCCACAAAACAAAGATGTGCTTTACGCAACGTCAGGTGCAACAGATATCACCATTAATAGCAATACAGCTCCCTTGAACATCACTTTTAACCGCCTTTATTCCCGAATCGCCATCGAGGTTAACACTTTAGGTATGTTTGCACCGATAAACTCAGCTACTATAGCAGTTACAGGTCAAAATGCAAAAGCAGCAACTATTAATCTGGCAACTGGCGCGCTGACAGTAGCGGCATCCGGCGGAACACCGGCACTTACAGAAGTGAATTTCACAAATCTTGATGGCAATGCAGCCAGGAAAATTGCCTACTATTATACAGCAGACGAAACCACTCAAAACTTATCTGTTTCTGTAACAAATCTAAAGATTCAGCTTGATAACAATACGGAACGAACCTTTGGCACAACCACACTTACACAAAACAAAGCGATTACTCCTGTACGCGGTAAAAATCACCGTTTCTTAGTAGGTATTACAGAATCTGCATTAACGTTTGGTTCTGGCGCGGGATTGGCTCAATGGTCAAGATCAAATTTGTACTATAAACCAGGTGATGCTACACCATACCGTTTTTACCACACCAATCCGCAGACAAATGATCCTAACAGTTTCTTTTCTTTCGGAGCCCATCTTCCACGTGTATTAGCAAGTGCAAATGCGGCCGTAGACGCTTGTTCACTCGTTTATCCGGCAGGCCTCTGGAAGACACCTACCGCTGCACAATTAGGCAATGTTATTTCTCCCGCTTCACTTGGCGGCCTATTGGGCGATCTTGGGTTAACAAATGTCGCTGGAATTGACCTTTTGGTAGGTGTTCAGGATGCATTAGCAGGCCAGGTACCAAACTCAACACCAGCAGCTACCTATTCTGAATTTACGCCTACGGCCGGGGTCAACCTTTCATATGGAGCAGCTGCTTCATCAGTAAATAAATTGCGCTTCAACTATAATGGCTATATGAACACATTAGGGGTAATAAATAACTTGATTACTCTCGAGCTAGGGAATACTTATGGCAAGTATAATGCATTCTGGACAAGTGAAAACTTAATCGGATCGCCTATCATCAATCTCGGTGTAAAATATCATCTAGGCCATACAATTGATCCATTAATCGGTAGCGACACTTACAAAGCGTATAGAACGACAAGCCTTTTGAGCGCAGGTCTTCTCGGAGCAGTAAGCGTTATCAACTCTCCATTAATGAACATCCGCTGTGTACGTGATGCAACATGGGCAGCAAAAAGTGCAGCAGCGAATTATGAACCTATGCCAGTTTATCCGAACTAATCACAGGTTGATCGTCTTCACTTAACTATTTTAGTTAAATAAAAATAACAAACAAGAGTCGTTTCTATGAACGGCTCTTGTTTGTTACATTCGTGCAACCCCTAAAGCAATTTTTAACAAGGCCATCTTTACATAATTACTAGAATTTCTAAATTCGTTCAAATCATTCTTATGCAAATTAGCCATATACATGCCAATTAAAAAGCTAAAAATTTATAGCCCTTCATTTACACAATAAATTTTCGCAGAACTATAGCATTCTTTTTCCCGGAAATTTTCATATTATTTTTTTACTTTTGGCCCGTCAAGTCATTTTTTTTGCGTTCGACTTGATAATATTAATGGATATAATGGGGCGAAGGCGTTCGCCCCATTTATTTGTTTCATTAGACCGTCACCGATTATCTTTCTTCAAGTTGCAAAAAATAATAAAACAAGACCTTCATTTGATTTACCTTATAGCTGATAAATTAATCGCCAAAATGAGCTAAGAGCCTTTTCACGCCCGCTAATTGGCAGTCCCACCGCCATACCAATAGCCAATTTGCTGCTCAGTCCCAGCTTGATCTGAGGATGCAAGACAGTCTCAATATGCTCAGAAGCAATTCCCTGATTGACCTCAACACCGATAAAGTGATCTGTCTTCGGTATGGTATAATGAAATGAGGTATTCATTTGCCAGACCATATCCATCTTGCATGAAGCATAGTGATAAGTGAATTCCGGCCCTGTATAAATCAATGTATGCCAATTACTTTCCCAGTTTTTGGCGGCTATAAAAAATGGATTAAAAGCTGTACCTCCATCCACAAAATTAAAGATCTGCGTATACCCAACAGCTAAAGTTGTCGCATGTTTTTTTGAAACATAAAAAGAATATTGCGAAGATAAACGCAACCTTTCCAACTGATTGCTCGAGGACACATTAGCCATGCGGCTTTTTGTATAGGCAAAATCAGTTTCCGCTTCTAATCCCAATCGATCTATAGGTGCAAATTCATATTCTAGGAGGTAGCCAAATTCATCAGCCGTGTGCATCCTTTTAATATCAGCACCGACATTAAATTCCTTCTCCCCTTTCCGCGCGCCAAGATCCCGTACAAGATCATTATATAAAGGTTCGGCATGATGAACCTTATCTGACAGGGATCTATTTTCTTGCGCAAGAGCGACGACCGAACAAGTTATAGCACATATAAATAAACATGCGTGCAAGCACCGAGAAGTAAGTTTATTGTTTTCCATATACAAACCTCCGTCTGAAATATGGAAAGACTTGGGAATGGAAAGACGAACTGGTCAACTGCTGCTCCGGGGAACCCTAAGTCTAATATTTCCAATAATGCCCTCGGCTATTTTTCCGTAGCCCCTGTTAAGGAATATGAATTGCTGATTCCGTAAAGGATATCGATAACTTTATCAATTCCGATTATCACTTTCTTCCTTTTTTCCATCAGCAATCATCTCGTTGACGTCGGCCATATCCCCAGCTTCCAAATGTTCAATATCTTCAGCCTGCTCTTCGGAGTAGCGATCGATAAAGAATGTACAGCCCATCGGAAAATGATCGGACCCAACAGAAGGATAAATAAACAGCTTATCGATAAATACGGTCGGACTATGAAACAGCAGGTCCAAAGGCACTCTGAAAAACCAATAATTGGCATGAAAAGTCGATAAAATCCCTCTACCAATGCGTGCATCGATCAATTTGCTGGTTTTCTTGAACAAGAGCGAAGATTTGGCCCAGGCCACATTGTTAAAATCCCCCGTGACAACCACGGGCATTTTATAATCCCGTACCCGTTTGGCCACACTGAGCAGATCGCCATCCCTTTCTTTGGAATTCTCCTCTTCAGTCGGACTTGGTGGCGGCGGATGAACAGCAAAAAAGATAAAACGATGTCCATCGGCGGTTTCCAGTTCTGCTTCAATACTCGGAATATCATCTGCAACAAAATAATGCACCTGACATTTGTTAATCTTCAGATTGGTATAAAAATGCATACCGTAGGTATTGTCCAGCGTTACCTTCTCAAAATTAGGGTAATCGTTTTCCAGTACACGTAAGGCTTTTTCCCATGCGGCATCACTTTCCATGGTCAAAAAAATATGCGGCTGTTCTTTTTGAATCAGGTCAATAAAACGATCATAAGCCGTATTGAATTGCAGCACATTACAGGAGATCACTTTGATACTATCAGATGCATCTTGGCCCTTTTCATATTTTTCGCGACGCCAAAATTTGGTGTAGCGTATCAATATATAGGCATGGTATACAATCAGGGCCAGCTGTACAGCCTGCAACCACCATATCCATGAATCTTTCCCCACGAGATAAAAACCCATTGCCAATGCCGGCACCTGAAATACCAGCAGCTGCAACTTGACAAATTCAGCTACCCGAAAAATCCAATGTTGGCTTTGGATAAAAGGTAACACACTCAGTAAAATTAATAACCCTGAGAAAACAGTATAGAAAATCAGCATATCGTTCGCGCAAACATTTTAAACAAACTTAAACAAATTACGGTTATTTTCAACAGACCATCATCTATCAAGCGCTCCGCAGTTATTACATACCCTATTGCATGCTCTCCTGATAATCCACCCTTGTTCTGGCTAATGCATTTGGAAAGTTCGTGTGGATATAGGCAATCATCTGTTCACGGATAAAACAGCGTAAGTCATAAAATAAAAACCAAAGCTAAAAATACTTAAAACGATTGTTATTTCAATCATTTTAAGTATTTTTGTCTATAATATCGAACAAATATAATATATGAGTTCTAAGAAACAAATCATTTTCCCGAAGTTAACCAAACTTATGGAACAAGTAGGCGAAAATATAAAGTTAGCAAGAAAGCGTCGTAAATTAACAACTATTCAAGTTGCAGAGCGGGCTGGAATTGCACGTTCAACCTTATACCTTATTGAAAAAGGAGATACAAGCGTAGCATTTGGTGCATATTTAAATGTGCTCCGGGTATTGGGGCTACAAAATGATGTATTGCAATTAGCAGCAGACGATGATTTAGGAAGAAAACTACAAGATCTCGAATTATTAAAGTAGCAATCAATGGCAGACAACAAATTTGATATATACGTATATGCGCACTGGAAAGGGATGGCGGAACCTAAACTTATAGGGATACTTTCAGCACACTTTGCTAAAGGTAAAAAGGCATTCAGTTTTGAATACGATAAGATATGGTTGAAATCGGAACAACTTCAAATCTTAGACCCTGAAATACAGTTTTTTTCAGGAACACAATATGCTAGCGAAAAAGGAAACTTCGGTATATTTCTAGACAGTATGCCTGACACGTGGGGGCGAACACTAATGAAAAGACGCGAGGCTCAATTGGCGAAAGAGCGTGACGAAAAGCCCCCTTTTTTGTATGATATTGATTATTTATTGGGGGTCTATGACGAGAGCCGTATGGGAGCATTACGCTTTAAAACGAGTAAAGATGGCCCTTTTTTAGATGATAATAATCAAAAGCCAACTCCTCCCTGGTCATCGGTCAGAGAGCTACAGCATGCCGCTGATCGGCTGGAAAATGACAAAAGCAACGACGATTTAAAAGAATGGCTGACTATATTGATGGCCCCCGGATCTTCATTGGGAGGAGCCAGACCTAAGGCTAATATTTTAGATGATAATAATGAATTATGGATTGCCCAATTTCCCTCTAAAAACGATATTTTTAATAAAGGAGCCTGGGAGTTCTTGTCATATCAACTCGCCATTGGAGCAGGTATAAAAATGGCTCCATCCAAAATGGAAAAGATAGCTGAAAATTATCATACCTTTTTTACTAAACGATTCGACCGTGAAAAAAAAGATCGTATCCATTTTGCTTCGGCAATGACTATGACCGGCAATAATGAAGATACAATTCGTGACAATCCTGCGAGCTATCTGGAAATTGCAGAATTTATACAAACAAATGGAACAATGATTGAAGAGAATTTGCAACAGTTATGGAGAAGGATTGTTTTCAATATTGCGATATCCAATACCGACGATCATCTACGAAACCACGGTTTCATTTTAACAGATGAAGGCTGGATTTTATCTCCAGCGTACGACTTAAACCCCTCAATTGAAAAAGATGGTTTATCATTGAATATCGATATGGAAAATAACGCGCTGGATTTTGATCTAGCGATAAGTGTGGGCGATTTTTTTAGACTGGACCAAACCCAAATGAATAGTATTGTAGCAGAAGTGCTGGAAAGCGTAAATCAATGGGAAAATGTTGCAGATAAGATTGGCATATCAAGAGTAGAAAAAGAACTAATGAGTAGAGCATTCAAAACACATTTCTAGATCATCCATCACCAATACCTATCATTTTCAATAGACCATCATTTATCAAGCAATCCTCAGCTACTCAATTTTTTTCTGAACCCTCCTGATATTCCAGCCTTGTTTTGGCTAATGCATTTGGAAATTTCGAGTGGATATAGGCAATCATCTGTTCACGGATAAAACAACGTAGGTCAAAAGCCTGACCCGAATTGCGGCAACTCATCAGGCATCGAATCTCCATGGTACGCTCTTTAAAGTCAGTTACCTGAAGGACATTTACTTTACCATCCCAAAGTGGGTGTCCGGTTAATAAAGTCGTTAATTTTTCACGCAATTGTTGCACAGGAACGGTAAAATCTGTGTAGATAAATACGGTCCCCAATATTTCGGAAGTCGTGCGTGTCCAATTTTGGAACGGCTTTTCTATAAAATAGGTGATGGGCAACACCAATCGGCGTTTGTCCCAAATATTGACGACAACGTAGGTCAGATTGATTTCCTCCACGCGCCCCCATTCCCCCTCGACGACCAAGACGTCATCCATACGTATGGGTTGCGTAAAGGCAATCTGAAAACCAGCGAGGAGATTTCCCAAGGACTTCTGTGCAGCAAAACCGATGATAATACCGCCGACCCCTACTCCAGTGAGCAGGCCTGCACCTATTTTCTGCATGCTGTCAAAACTTAATAGGATAATCGCCAGGGAGATCACGATGATCAGGGTGACCACGACTTTTCGGATAAAGACGATTTGCGTCCTGATCTTTCGTTCGCGCAGGTTATTTTCCTTGTTGATATCAAAACGATGATAGAGGTAATCTTCAAAAACCTTGATCCCCTGTATCAGCACAATGGCAAAAAAACTGACCAGCAAAAGTTCATTGGTTTTGCTCACCACACGCAGTGTGCGTTCGTTAAATTGGGTAAAAGGCAATAAACTGTTAAAAACAATCAATGGTATAAACACACTCAGCACACGGTTAAAACGTCTGACAAAGGAACGGAATAAGCTATAAGATTCCTGTTGGATGGCCTGTTTGCGCAAAAGTGGTATAAAAATCAGCTTGATCAGGAAGCCGATCAAAAATGAAAATAGAATTAATGCAATATTCCAGAGCCATGCGGGCCATTTCTGTGAAAGTTGAATTAATGTTTCGTTCATCAAGCTGTTCTTTTTTTGTATTTAAGATTTGTTTCTTATTTAAAGTATAACTAATAAGCTGGACTAACGTTTGTTTTAATTTGAGAAAGATTGAAGGAATAGTGAAGAATACATTTATTATTTGCCAATCTTAGATAAGCACTGATCGCCGCCAAAAAAACATCTATCGAACAAATATTCACACCTTCCATACTATTAAACCAACACAAAGACGCTATTATTAATAAACAACAACAAAAACATCAAAAAAACACCTTTATATCAGAAATAAACAGAAAGCAAATACAATAAAACATTAAAAAATGACATAAAAACAAACTAAAAAAGGAATAAAAACAGATTTTTATTTAAAAAATTTGATAAAAAATAGATAAAAATTGAAAATACAATAAAAAAAGCATATATTTACAGCACCTAGATAGGTTTATAATTGGTTATTTAAAGGTTTTCATTCTCCCCGACTGAAAACCTTTTTTTTATTTTATATTTAACCATCAAAAAATGTGTTCTTTGAACATTCTCCAAAGCAAAATACAATCAATCTCTAGCAAATCACCAGAAATATGTCCAAGAACTTGATCCCCTTAACTTAAATTCTCAGTATCTAAATATTTTGCTAGTGATGAATAGCCTTTTGGTATGTTTTTTGAGCCTACAGAGCCAATTGTAGGCAAGAAACAACTTATGCACATCATCTGGACGATATACTATAGAAAACACATTTTCCGTTCATTAATGATGTATATTAGTTAGAAGCATAAGCTTTCCAAGAAAAATTAAACCAAAACATAGAGATAACAATGAGCAAGAAAAAAGACAATTCTAGATGGCTGAATGTGGCCATATCCTGGGGAGCGAGTATCGTCATCATCGGGGTACTATTTAAGATTCTACATATCGGCGGCACCACAGCCAACTATATGATCGGAATCGGTTTAGGAGTAGAAGCCTTCCTTTTCTTTTTAATGGGTTTCAATCCGCCAGCACCGGAACCAGACTGGACCCGGGTTTATCCTGAATTGGACGACAATTTTAATGGCGAGCTTCCACAAAGAGGAAAAACTGTTGTTGCCCAACCTGCAGGTCCATCGGCCACAGCCGCTTTGGATAAGATGTTTGCCGATGCCAATATTGAACCCGCAAGCATTGAAAATCTCGGTCGTGGCCTACGTGATTTTAGTGAAAAGGTATCCGCCATCAATAAACTTTCCGATGTTTCACTTGCGACAGAGGAATTCACGAATAAGCTCAGAACAGCAACTTCAAAATTTGACAACCTGAGCCTAGCGTTTGAAAAAGCTTCGCAAAACCTAGTCGCCATGTCGAATACCTCTGGCGATACGTCCAATTACCACGAACAGGTAAAAAGTCTAACAACCAACCTAAGTCAATTGAATGTAATGTACGAACGTGAATTACGCGATTCGGCCTCACATTTACAATCGATGAACAAGTTTTATGAGAACCTAAGCTTTACCATGCAGAACTTCAACGAATCGCTGGACGATTCTAAAGCATTTAAAGATGAAGTGGGCCAGCTAGCGAAAAACCTCAATGCCTTAAATGCCATTTATGGCAATATGTTGAGCGCGATGAATCAACCGCGTGTGTAATTAATTCTTGTATCACTTAAATCAAAAACAATGGCATTAGGAAGAGAAACTCCAAGACAAAGGATGATTGGCATCCTCTATCTGGTCTTGCTCGCCTTATTGGCGCTCAATGTACCGGATTCCATCTTGGATGCATTCAAAAATATCAACAACAGTCTCGAAACATCCAAATCGAATGTCAGCACAGCGGTTCAACAACTGTTCTCCGCATTCGAAAACACCAAATTAAAGGAAGAGCCGGCACGCGCCAAACCAATCTACGATAAGGCAAAAAAAGCACAGGCTATCATTGGGGAACTCAATCAGTATATTGGTTCCTTAAAAGAAGAGTTCGTTAAACAAGGCGGTGGATACGATGAAGAAAAGGGTGATCTGGCACAACGTGAAAACGAGGATATCTCCCCCAATCTCATGATCAATGAGAAAAAAGGAACCGTCTTAAAAGACAAAATCAATACAACACGTACCAAACTATTGGCCCTACTGACACCTGAAGAACAAAAGATGGTTTCGTTCTCTTTAGAGGCTAAAGATCCAGAGAAGTCTGTAAACGGCAAAAAATCCTGGGAAGAAATTAATTTCGGTAGTGGCACACCTTTGACCGCAGCGATGACCATTTTAACTAAAATTCAGACCGATGCGCAGAATGCAGAGTCCGATGTGGTTAAGCTTATCTTGGGCAAAATGGATCAGGCCGTTGTGAACTTAGACAAATTTGCAGCGGTTGCTGTTGCTCCGACCTCCTATTTGGTCCAAGGGCAACCTTATAAAGCCGAAGTATTTCTGACGGCATCCGATTCCAAATCTGAACCGGCCATTTCGGTTAATGGATCATCGCTTCAGGTGGTGGATGGAAAAGGTGTTTATTCGATCAACACCAGTCGCGAAGGTATCTATACCTGGACCGGTGTGATTAAAGTCAAACAGACAGACGGGTCTTATAAAGAATATCGTACCCCTGTACAGACCTACCAGGTTGCGCGTCCTTCAGCGGTCGTATCGCCAGACAAAATGAATGTACTTTATATCGGTGTGAACAACCCGATATCGGTATCAGCTCCGGGTACTCCGACAGATAAAGTGCGGGTGAGCATGAGTGGCGGCAGTATTTCTAGTGCCGGCGGTGGTAAGTATAATGTGAAAGTAAGTTCTCCGGGTACAGCACATATTTCGGTTTCGGCTGAGGTAGCACCAGGAAAAACACAGACATTGAGTTCGACAGAATTCCGTGTGAAACGGATTCCAGATCCTATTGCCAAGTTTGCTGGTAAAACAGGCGGATCAATGGCTACCGTAGCACTTAAAGCACAAAATGCATTGTTTGCGAAACTGGATAACTTCGATTTTGATGCTACTTTCAGAGTCACCAAATTTACCATGATCATTGCCAAGCCTCGTGCGGATGCAATCGTGTTATCGACTTCGGGCGGGCAGTTGAGTTCAAGCATGTCTTCAGCCCTCAATGGTATTGTACCTGGCACACGCGTCATCTTTGACAATATCGTCGCTGTAGGTCCCGACGGAACTTCCAGACAGCTCAATGCAGTTGCGCTGACCGCAAATTAATGTAACCGACCTACATCTACTTAACAAGCAAATGCCCCTGCATAGAAACAGGGGCATTTATAAAAAACGAAGGCCTACTTTCTTATCCTTTTCCAAGCCAGATAGCCCAGCCCTACCAAAATAGCCATCAGTACAACGACGATCAAAATCAAGGATAACCAATCTTTTTCCCTTTTCACAATCAAATCAGAAGCCGCTGCCTCCTCGCTGTTTGCCCGCTGAAGCTGCAAATTCTCTTCAGTTCGCTTTATGTTCGACTGCTCTGCGAAAAGTCTTCCTCCCTTAGCCCATAATCCGCTATCTGAATGAAACCATAATGGACTGTCCGTACTAAAATACCAATAGGAAGATAAACTATCCTGCTGTTTCTGATGATAGGCCAGATCCCAATGTTCATATTGACTATAGCGCTGCGTGGATTTCTGTTCCAATTGCTTTTTCCCCTGGAAGACGCTGCAGCTGATGACTACAGCAGTGCTTATCATGAAGAGGAAAAAAATTAGGCTTCCAGCTACCGAAATTTTGTATTTATTCATTGACAGTGCCCTCCTCAATCGATCCAATTTGCAATGGCATAAATGGTTGTAAGGGGCCGCCGCCGTGATTCCACCCGGTCGTGGCTATTTCCTTCTACCGAGATCAACATCGGGCCATCAATTGCTTTGACTAGCCCTACATGATGGATACGTTTCAATTGGCTGCTATAGATCGCGAACAAATCGGCTTGCCGCACATCTCCTTCCAATAACTGCGCTTTGCTATAACGACGCGCTTTGGGAAAGAGCGCGGGGCTCCATGCACTGCGCGGCATTGAAAGACCAGCCTGACCATAACACCAGCTGGCAAATGCTGCACACCATTCATAACCCTCACCTAGGCCTACATAGGCAAGGTATTTGGAAATCTCCGGTCCCTTATTTTCACCCCCTGTCTCCCTTACACCAATTTCATTCACTGCAATTTCATCGATCTGCCGCCTCAGCAGATCAGTTTTACGCACACGAGCATAAACATTGTTACACCTTCCGTCTAAAACAGCATTTCCAGTAGCAGGAGAAATGCAAAGAGCAATAGAAAGAAAACCGAGAAATAAAGAATGGATTGTTGCCATGAGTTTAATTGATTAAAGTGATAATAAATATCCTGTCTATAATATTTGAAGGGTCTCCAGAGGTATTCCAGCAACCAGGTGCAGCAACAGATAAAGACCATTCCGGTCATTAGCCCAAAATACAACAGGGACAGTACCCCCAGATCAAGCGCTGCTGATGCCGGGTCGAAAAATTGCAAGATACTTCCAACAAAAAGGAAAATAATGACCAATAATATGCTTGCCATACCGAGCAGGTACTTGGGCTCGATTGGCAGTTTTTGTGTTAGACTATACCATGGTCCTTTCATTTCTACACTGTTCATAGTGATATAATTTAATGATAGAAAATTGTTATACGTTTCCCGCATATTGACTGCGCGAATAGCGGTTTCTATTTCGATCGCGCACCAAGACAAAGACATCAAGCCGGACATTTTGCATGTAATCAGGCAGTTCGAGTCTTAAGCCTGAACTCGAGCGCGTAACCAGCATCTCATTACGTATAGCAACTCCTGCAATCGGATCATAAGCCACCAACAGCAGCTCATCATCGTGGTTCAAGGGCGTGATCTCACCACCGTCGAAATCTAGCCTCAATGCATCATTTTCCAGCATAATATCTTCTACCTTTATCCCCTGTACGGAACCATCGGAGAGCAGAATGAAAGCTGGATCAACATATAGCTCTGGGTAGTCACCTTTGACCGCATATTTCATCGCATGCGCCATCGCTAGGTTGCGTGCAGACAGATGCTTTGCTTTTTCCCGGCGTACATACTGTTCAAATCCATCCTTAATGACCGATGCCAGCGGCTTTAGATATTGGCTCGCCAGATAAAACTTTTGTTGCGTCAGCAGCATGCCTATTGTCTTATTTTGTTTTCTTTTTTTCATCTAAAATTGTACTACTAATAATAACATACATTTTTTCCTTCCAAAATCTGCCAGGGGCACAGTTACCCCTGGCGATTATTCCAGCCTAGGCAAGCATTATTTCACCGAGATAGCTGCTTCTGCTGATTTTGGTCTTTGTCCGGTCGGACATAAAGTACCAGATATGCACGGCGTCACCCAACAGATGCTCAGGCACTCCAAATGTGACCGTTCCATCTTGCCTTTTCGGCACTGTTGGCGAAGTCATGAATTCATCCTTTGCCGGATGGTAGCAGATCACATAAAACAGATCGTCTTCTTTGGTTTGGTAAACATCGTTGATGCCCGTCGACCAAACCACTGTAATGACATCTGCATCAAAACCAGCTTCTACTGTTCCGCCGCCACCATAGATGCCATCCGCAATTCTGATCTTGCTATAGTCCAAGCTCAGATCAGGATAGACACCCTGAATAGCCAGATCCTGATTCAGCTGAAAAGCATAGTTGAGCGGAGTGAGACGGTCTGCCTTTTTCTGGCCAAAACCGATTTTTAGAAAGTTATTAATCGGCAGCAGAAAACGCATCAGTGTCTTAAATCTTGCCTGCACGATGAGCTGTGCTTCCGTATAAGGTTTGTTGCTCTTTTTAGCGAGCCCTCTGATGTAGTTGATGCTCTTCCAGCTGGCACCAATCACTGAGCCGGCCTTACCACTGAAGCCCCCATTTGCTCCGTTTACAATTGTTCCCATTTTTAAAAATTTTAAAGATTAAAAAATAAATCGCCAAGATTTTTATACCGGTATTTTTGCTTGACAGAACAAACATAAAGCATTCATAAACAGAAAAATATAGGACAGAATAGATTGTCCGACGCTTGTCCGAAGGTTGCCTATCAATTGTCCGAAGACCGCCAAAAGCCAACGCCAACGCCGCTGCACAGACCATTGACAGGGCTGCTTATGACCTGGGTTTGAGGTTAACCTACCAGATACCGACAAAGCCCCTAGTTCCGACCTAGTTTAGTAGGTAAACACTAGGTCTAAACTAAGTGCAGGCTAGGGATATCAGCGAACAAAGGCCATGGAAGATGCGAATAAAGGCATAAGCAGGTGTGAGGCTCCTAGCCATTTAAGTAACGTTTGAGCCGGAGCACGTCGTCAAGCTTAAAATACTTTTTGCCCCCTTTATCGCGCTGGTACACCTGAATAAGGCCTAAGTTTTGATACCGCAGCAACGTACGGTCCGATACGCCTACGGTGTCTTTGACAAATGCTGCATCACGAAGTTCGACAGTGGTATCCGCTGTCTGAAAGCTATCCTGTATTGCTCTTTTTAATACTTGTATTTCTGTAAAGAGTATATGTAAAGCCTGCAAGAGATGCGCATCTGTCTTACGGCCTATATTGTTAAACGAATCTTTTCTCATATTTTTAATTGTTTATAATGACAAATACGCTTATCCACCAAGGATATTGGAGTTAATGAAGCTAAAGAAGTCTGCATACAG
This sequence comes from Sphingobacterium sp. 18053, assembly GCF_902706145.1. Classification (NCBI taxonomy): domain Bacteria; kingdom Pseudomonadati; phylum Bacteroidota; class Sphingobacteriia; order Sphingobacteriales; family Sphingobacteriaceae; genus Sphingobacterium; species Sphingobacterium sp. 18053. The sequence goes on along the minus strand of NZ_CACSJW010000006.1, from coordinate 359,465 downwards.
TTTCTTATCACCTACAGGAAGTGTTTTTTTCGTCCCTTCAGTCATCAAGACACCGCCGACCCCATAGCTGTAAAAAAAATTGATATTAATTACAATGCTCTGATGGCATTGCTTAAACCATCTGACCGGCAATCGCCCCAATACTTCCCGCATGGTACTGCTGCAGCTGAGTGTTTTACCCCCGATCATGTGAAATTTAACCTGGCCATTGGTACTTTCCACATAAACAAGTTCTTTCATACGAACCTCCGTACGCTGATAACGCACCGGCCCTTTGATCATAAAATAATAGGTATAATTTTCCAGTGAATCGTGATCAGAGAGTGGGATCAATTTAGCGAGCGCTTCATCCACCCGGCGCAATGCGGCATAGAAACGACTCTTAGACACGTCTTTGAGCAGCACATCAACGACACCGAAATCATATCCCGGATCCTCGTATTGGCGGTGTGCTGTATAAAGAATTGTTTTTAGATTTGAGCTGGGCAAGGTTCTTAAAAAATCAAAAGCGTTGGTCTTCCCTAATTCGACATCAAGGATCATAAAATCCACTTTGTTGGCACGCAGAAAAATTTTGGCATCCTGCGGATCGCTAAACGTTTTGGCAATCTGCACATAGCCAATCTCTTCGACCATCTCAAGCAGATGGTCGATATGCGGTTTCTGGTCATCGATGATGATTCCAATCCATATTCTATTCATATTTTCCGTCATTTTTTGTTCCTTTAATTATCTGTAGCGCTGCACACTTAGCATGAGTTCATAATGATTAGCGTCTTGATGTTCTTCCATCGAAAAATCCGCTCCAAAGAGATATTCCATGCGTATTCTTATGTTCCGAAGTCCTACATCGTGACTTGGCATCATCTGAGGTCCGCTTCGCTTTTTATTTTGAATCGTAATCCGATAACCGGCATTACCGACAAGAATGTCGATTTTGGCTGGGTGATCTTTATCCCACAGGTCCGCATGCTTAAATAAGTTACCAGCGAGCGTCTGCAATAATGTAGGTGCAATACTAAATCGCATCAGGTTACCCGAGCAGGAAAGATTTATGTAAAAAGGATTTGATTCGACTTTCTCCTGTATGGACAAGTACTGCTCCAGTGCTTTCACTTCATCCGCTAATAAAATATGGGTTGCCCCCTCCACGTGATGAGCCTCCATATAGAATTTCATTAAGCGATAAATTTCCGAAAGCTGCATACCCAACTCAACATCATATGGGTCTACCTTATTTTTTAAATGGCTAAAGATATTCGCCATCATATGCGGATGCACCTGTGCAGATAAGGTCGTATATTGAAAAGATTTCATCGTTGATTCTGCGGCGAGACGTGCGTTTACAGCTTCAAGCTTATCATCTGATTCACGAAGCTTACTCTTATAGTAATAATAGCCCACCGCCATCACCGTATAATTACTATGCATGACGAGAAAGGTCTGAATATACTTCGCCCAACTAAAAGCGTGTTTAGTTATGACATACCTATTATTTATAATCTCCAGTCCAAATCTTCCATACAATTCATAGTACACAATCAGGGCGGAGATTAGATAAAATCCGCTCATCAATAGCACAGTTCCAAGTATATGACCCTGATCGAAAATATATATCAAGATCAGATATACCGCATAGAAGATGACGGCACAATAAAATACGGTGATGAAGGAAGCTCCCAAATTCAGTCTGGAATTGCCCAGTGCATTTACCGCAAAAAAATAAAAACTATATCCTATCCAGAAGTAGCAGTGCAACAACCACTTTCTTTTAAAGAACCTATTCATATTATTGGTTTATATTGATAACCTAAAGATAATTACAACATCATATTTAGACAAGTGTTCCGATATATTTCTACTAAAATCGTTACAGGGGATAACTCAGGTAAGTAAACTTATCAAGCAGCAACTGTTTCTCTTTCATGCTAAATGAAATTATACGATTAGTTGCCGGCCAGGTTGCTACATCCGAGCTTGGTGACATGATTTTGTGTAGGTAAAGCCAGGCCTCCCAGGCCTCCGGATATTCTAATAAGGTTTCCTCAAAATCTTCATAAATGATGCGGCTAAAATAGTCCTTAAACTGCCTGGCGCTCGGAAACCAGTTTTCAAACCAATGACTCAATTCACAAATAACAATAGGCTCATTTTCTGCCGCTATTTTGGCAATTAAAACTGTTATATTTTTTTGAAGCAAAAAAGCCATACTTAGAATCCCATGCTTTATCTTAATGCTGCCATTTAGAAAAGGGATTTCGCTTAATTTTTGCGCCTGGAAATCTTTTGCGGCATTTACCCCTCCATCAAGGTAGCAGAATATATGATACCCAAGATCCATCTGCTGCCGTAACTTAAAGAAAAGATGTGGATCCTCGGCTTCCAGAAATACAACTTGTTTTTGCCAACGGTCACCGAGCAGAGCGGCGTAATGCTGTGACTGCTGCAACATGACTTCTTTAGCCACAGGAATACAAAGTTTATAGCCGCGCTGAACCAAAAAGGCAGGGACGGCCCGATAGTAGCCAAAATGAAAACTTAGAATAAATTGAGCGCGCTCCGGAGAAATCCAATAGGTTTTGTCCTCGAGCAGAAATTTAGTGGCGTCCGTTTCTGCCTGCCGCCTTGAGAAATTGATCGCCGCACGGTGTAGATTTTGCTGGATATCGAGCTGATGGATACCCAAAAGATGTTGCACATTGGCCGAGAAAAAAACAAAGTCCCGCCAGTCCTTTTCGGTGTACCCGTTCATGGCGGCTTTCCAAGTAAATTGCATATAAAAATACGTTAGGGTTAATATTGGGAATATGCTATGCCCAAGGATAAGGCACAGCATACTCAATTATTATCATGTTCTTAAGGGAAAACGATATTGCATTTCCCTCCATCTTCCTCTTCATCAATACCTAACATGAGGTCAGTGATGGTCAGAGGTTGTGGATTATATAGACCAAATTGGGCCAATAGTGTTGTTATTTCCACGTTGTTTCTCGTAAAAAATAAAACCATAGGCTGTTCTCGCAACAGCTTTACGGCTTCAGGCACTGAAGACTGTGGATCGATCGGGAGTAAAAATTCAACTAATAATTGGAGAGCTAAAGGACATCGCCTTCATCTGCCATTTGGTTCCTAAACTTTCCATTTTGTCGATAATTTGGGTGGCAAAAGAGATTTTTCTAGAGGCAAAAGGCCTTATAAGGGTAGTTTCTTCAATGATTTTAAATCATCGTAGTTTTGTTAGCGCAACATATATTATTGACAGTAAACCAGATAAACCAAAAAAAACTTTATTATGTCAATTAAGCATAACACTAAGGCGGGATTCAAACTATTATTTGATTTTTGGGGGAAATATCACACAATAGATCATTTTCACTATCAGTGGGCAAAGGACAACCTCAAAGTCAAGATCGTCAAACGAGGCGAGCAACTCAGTCCAGTTAACCTTCATTCGGAGATGACCTATTTTGTCGCAAAAGGCCTCCTGGCTCGGGTCGAAGAAAACAATGAAACCGGCAAGCGCAAGATTATGAGCCTGGCTATTCCGAACATGGCTTTAATGACGACCAATCACCTATATACACATCATCTACACAGCGGGCATATTGTGGCACTCCGTTCGGGAATTATTATTGCGATCCCACACCCGGTACTACGCCAGTTTCAGGAACAGGAAAAATCTATTGATACGCTAATTGATGTACTGAGCAATAAAAAGAAGAGGCAGCTGATTTTACTTAGACAGGCCAGCTTGGGCTATTCTCCTTTTGAGCGCTACCTTAACTTTACCCGGTTGTTGCCCGAAATCAAAGCTGCGACCACTCAAGTCGAGCAGGCAGATCTGCTCGGCATTTCCCGCCACACGGTGCAGCAGGCCCAGTATTTTCTGCTCACGGGCAAATATGCTCAAAAATAGCTCCTATAATACAGGCCTATATCAGACTTATTTTGCGTGCAACTTTGTATAAGGAGCTAGCGAAAGGTGCTGGCTTTAATAAACATTTTATAAACTAAATTTTTTGCCATGGCAACAAAAAGAAACAGCTGGCTACGTGCCGGCACATTAGCAGTATTAGGATTGGGGCTCGCTTATGGAGCGCAAAGTTTCACAGAAAAAGAAGATGTGAAAATTGAAAACAAAGTATCAAAATCACTTGAAGATCCGACTTGGTATAACAACGAGCTGGTCAATTCAGATCCAACCAATCCAGCGAATTATGCTTTGACGCCTAAATTTGAGTGTGGTGATGATGACCAGGAGATCTGTTCCATCAAAGCACCAGACAACGGTTCGGGTAAGCCCGATATGTCGCATCAAGTGTCTCCCGGCGTAACAGTGGAGGATCAGATTGAAGATGCTGTATCCACCTCCAACACCAACACTACTGTGCAAGCATTTCGTTCCAATCAGTAAACAGAAAAGCAGGCTTTCCATTAACGGAAGCCTGCTTTCGTTTCTCACCGTGGGTTTTGTTCAATATTACTCTGACTAATCACTTCCGTCGGAATAGGGTATAGGTAACGTGCGTCGTTAGCCGGTAGCTCATACCGCTTTGTCTCCCCATTGGCCGTAACCTCCCGTACCAGATTTACGGCATGGTCCGGTTCTAGGTTTAATCGCTTCAGATCCGACCACCTTACACCACGAAACAACATTTCCTTGCGGCGTTCATTGAGAATAAAAAGCAATAAATCTTTCGGATCTGACAATTTTAATTCGGTAAATGAACCCTTTCGAATCCGATTTTCCAACAGTTTATTCATATCTACCAAGGCTTCTTCAGTAGCTCCTAGACGGACATTGCATTCTGCCCGGATCAGAAAAAGCTCATCATTGGCAAAACCTGCAAAATAAGTAGCCGAACGCCCAGAATAGTAGCCTTTGAAAGCATATTCTGTTGCATTCACGGATTTAAAATAAATGAGTTTACGGAGATCATTAGCATCAAATAGGTCATATACTTCCATGGGTATTCTGGCCCGACTGCTGTTCAGTGCAGCGCTTCCCGAAATTGTTGATCCATAGTAGATCATTTCTACATTTTTTGGCGTGATGGGGTAATTAAGCTTAGCATCAATAGTATTAAAATCCATCAAATCTGCATTTATTCTCAGGCATTCATTGGCATAATACCGTGCTTGCTCATAGTCTGCAATACTCAGATATATTCTTGCCAATGCGGCATACGCTGCTCGTTTGCTCGGTCTATTAATCTCAGCGGCCTGATCCCTCAAATATGGGATTGCCCCTTTGATATCATCAATAATCTGTTTGTACGTTTGATGTACCGTAGCACGTGTAACAGGAACATTAAAATCGGAAGTCAACCGTATCGGCAGCCCAAAAGGGCTATCCACAACCTCATTATAAAGCGGGCAATACAACTGAGCCGCATAGAAGTGTGCCAGCCCACGGACAAATAGGGCTTCGCCTTCAATATCTTTATTTTTGATTGGCTGCAGACGCTCAACACCTTCCAGCACAATATTGGCGATCATAATGGTATTATAACAGGCTCTCCAATAGGCGACATCCGTTGTGATCATTTCTTTATCCCATCGATAAGCCTCCTGAAAACTGGCCAGCATATTATTATAGGTATCATTGTTCAGATAATAGTCATCTGTACCCAGCTCAATCAGTCCCGGATAATAGAGATTGATCTGAGACTCAAAGTCCAAAAGTGCTCTTAAGTCCTCTTCCTTGTCGGGAGTAGCCGCAGATAACTGTGGCTTTTCGTCCAAAAATTTAGTACAAGACTGGCAGCAAAGGCTCCATAGAAAGATGCCTATCCACATCATATTTTTCATTATAATTCCTCCCTTTCTGTTAAAAATGAATTGATAACCCCAAGCTATAATTTCGCGCAGGAGGCATATTGTTAAAATCGGGGTCTATGCCCCATTTGTTGGCTTTCCATAGCAGCGCTACATTGTTGGCAGAAGCATAAGCCTGTACGGGAAACTTACGCATGAGCAGCCATTGATATTGCAAACGAATATCCTGCAAGCGTATAATATCCCCCCTACCAATATTGGCTTCCGAGTAAGCATAGAAATCATCACGGTTTGAATTGGCCGGATAAGTCATCGATGGAACGGTTGTTTGCGATTCATCTCCCGAATGCTGCCACCGTTTGGCATAATCTCCATGTGTGCGCCAACCATTGAAAAGATCAAGGTACCGGATTGTTTCCTTTTGGAAGAAGTGGCCAAACTTGTAAGCGATATTGACACTCAAAAGCCAGGATTTCCAAACAAAAGTCTGGTTGAGCGATCCGTAATATGGCGGGATTCCCGAACCTTGGTACACCAGATTTTGGATAGAGTCTGCCAGGATTTTGGTATAATCCTTAGAAATAGCGCCTTGCAGCGATCCCTGCGGATCGCCATTTTCAGGATCAAGTCCCATAAAGCGGTAAGAGAATACAGGATAAAGCGCCTTACCTTCGACTGGAGAAACATTTCGCCCAGAATAAGCTGTAAAGTTCAAAGCACGCCAGGTACCGCCATAATATTTGTCTACTTTATCCTTGTTGATTGTAAATAGCACCTTCGCGTTCCATTTAAGGTTTCCATCCAATATTTTTGCATTGAGATCAATATCAATACCCCTTCCCGAAGCAATAGCCACATTCCTTCGCACAGTACTAAAACCATAAGTCGGGTCGATGGGATCCGAGGCAAAAAGATCCGTTGACTTTTTAAAATAAGCATCCGCGGAAAGTACAATACGATTATTAAACAAGGAAGCATCTAACGCTACATTGAACATGCGGACATCTTCCCATCGGAGCGATGGATTGGGCAGCAAAGAGACGATGGCACGCGGAAAAGTACTGACATCTGTATTTAGTCCCGACATATAACTGATAATAGGCAAACTGGTGGTCATACCACCCGAATTACCACTATGCCCCAATGTAGACCTCATTTTCAAGCTATTAACCATTTTATTCTTCGGGAAGAAAGCTTCGTCCGACAGCTTCCATGCTAGTCCAGCCGACCACAAAGGATTCCATTTGTTGTTGGCATTTACTCCGAACAGGTTAGAGGCATCTTTCCGGCCGCTCACCGAAAAGATATATCGTCCCCTGTAAGTATAGGAGGCATTCCCAAATAGCGATACATATCGACGCATTCGTTTATCAAACCCGTTTGTATAGGGAATACGGCTCAATCCACTCAGACCATCATAGATCGGATAAGCACTTATCGGATCTATCAGTTGGCTATTGTACAGATTTTCATCAAAACCATAGGTTGTAAACAGGCTGCTTTCTTCCGTACGTGCCGAAACTTCAGCGCCGCCAAAGAAATTCAGTTCATGTAGGTCACTCCATGTGTGTGCAAAATTGAGCTGTACTCTTCCTTTATGGCTGGTAAAATCATTGTTTCCATTGGTCAGTATCCCTCCCAACGGCACAATCCGTTTTACCGTCCCATTATCGATCTGCGTAAAACGGTTGATCAGATCCCGCGTGAAGAAAGACTCCTGTCCGCGTAAGGTTCGATTCGCACCCAATTGACCTTCAAAGCCGTATTGGCCAGTAATCTCCAGACTATTCCACAGCTTGACCGACAGCTTAAGCCCTGCGTTCCAATAATTGGTATTATTATTGGCTCTGGATGTACCAAATTCGTCCAAAGGTCGATAAAACCAGTCCAGCAGCCCCTCATTGCGCGTAGCTACGGACTCCATATACCTAAAATTATATTGTGATGGAATCGCCAGCGGATTTCCGGCATCATCCATCAACTGTGCGTAAGGATATAGATTTGTCCTACCTCCGCCAACACCTATTGGATAATCAATGAGGTCCGGATTATAGCTATTCTTCATATTGGAATAAAGCAGGTTGCTCTCCAGCCTAAAGCGTTTCCAGAAATTCAGCTGATAAGTTCCATTGATCACCAGCCGCTGATTATTACTTTCCCTTTTGCTGAGTGTATTTCTATCGTAGCCGATCCCTACTCGGTATCCACTCTGCTCAGCACGACCAGATAGCACAATATTATTTTGGCTTAAGACACCATTGCGATAGACGTAGCGAAGCAGGTCTTTTCGATAATCCTGTGTCTTATATTTTTCGATATGCGCATCCATTTCCTCTTGCGAGACCAGTCCTTTGGAAAGATCATACAGGCCGTCTACAACTGGAGAAACAATACCCCTATTCGAATTTGTACCATTCAATATGGTATTATAAAATCCCTTGTCAAAAAGCATTTTTTCGACATCGATAAACTCTGCCGAAGACATTTTAGGTAAATACATCAGGTCAGGTTTTGCGGCAATGGTCAGATTGGACGAAAAGTCCACCGCCGTTCCTTTCTGCTTATTATGATTTTTGAGTTTAATCACGATAACGCCATTCCCGGCTCTTGCCCCCCAGACTGAGGTGGCTGCCGCATCCTTAAGCAGCGTAACGGTCTCCACATCATTCGGATTAATCGCGTTTATATCACCCTCAAAAGGCAGATCATTGACAACAATTAGTGGTCCCATGAGCGCACTGGAAAGGGTATTGATACCACGAATATTGATCTGATTGGTACCATCGCGCCGATCCATCTGCAGAGCTGAAAAATTCCCTTCCAAGCGGTCAAGAATATTGCCCGATGATAGTCTCTGCGTTATGATCTTATCATCTACCTGTGCAAAAGCCCCGGTAGCACGGTCTTTGGGAATGCGCTGATAGCCTGTCTCGACCATCACCTCCTCGAGCTGATTCGTTTTCTTGGTAAGAACGATCCAAAAGTTCCTATTTTTGGATTCAGCAAGCGCCAATACACGCGTTTCATACCCCATGTAGCTGACAGATAGCCGTTCACTAAGATCAGTCGCTGGTACTTTAAACTTTCCTTCGCGATCTGTCCTCGTTTGCATCTTTGTTTTCAACAGCGTAATGCTTGCGCCGGCAATTGGGTGGGTTGACTCATCTACTACCGTTCCAGTATAGTTGTGCTGCGCTTTTAATTCCACCTGCAGGAAGCATAATGTAACGCACAGCGCATAAATTAACCATCTATTCATAATTACCTTGCCCCCTCAACAAGTCGATTACATCATCAATCTGTTCTTTATTTACGAATGTATGACCTGTAATTGCCAGCACGGTACCGCGTGGCGAGATCCATACATATCTCGGGATTGATGCATGCGGGAACAAGCGTATCAAGTATTCATCATCATACACCGTAGGGAGCACACTTCCACCTATCCGGGATAAGGTTTCCTTATAGGTCTTTTTAATTTTTTGGAGGTCATCCCTACGATGTTTGGTATTGACAAGGACTATAGATAACGTATCTGCATACCGTTGGCTCAGCTTCTCCCCTTTTGGCATCTGAGTGAGACACATTCCGCACCATGAGGCCCAGAAGTCCAAGATGACCAGCTTACCTTTCAGATGTTTTAGATCTGTAGTGATTGACTTGCCATTCGTGTAAACTTTATACTGTCGGGTATAAAAATCTTCGGGAACCCGATCGCCTACATTGATCGGTGCAACTGCAGGAAGCCCATTGGCCCCGCTGTCCTTGCGGGGCGTCTGAGCAGATAAACTAAACATAGAAACCAAACACAGCAGCATCGCTCGTGCTCGTTTGCTCTTAAAAGCTTTGTATAAATTGTATAGTGTTGATTTCATCATCTTAAGGTTTTGGTTGGTTAATGGATTGAAAAAAATCGTTGATTTTTTTGGTCAGCTGGAGTTCCTTCATATTGGCTTCCAGAGTTGACAGTTTTAATTGGGTTGTATCTAAATGGCGGCTATGCGTCAGGAAATACGCCATCAGAGCACGCAGAATATCCGACAAAAACAACGTTTGCTGTAGAGCCTCTAATTTGCTTTCGGCATCTGTCCCGAGTGTTTTACATTTCAAATCCAATGCGAAGAGGTTTTCGCGTATTGTGGCTAGCGGATAATTATCCCAAAAGTTTTCGATACATTTCAATGGATCATAACTGTCTTCATGGATCTCATAGAATGGCCTATCAAGACGCAGGAGATCTTCATAAATGGCTTTCATGTGTTTAGTTTTTAGCTGTGACCATAGCGCATAGCTCTCCCTGTCCGACCGAAATCAGCTTTTTGTAGGAACCTTAATGGACTCAGGTCACAGCGGTGAAAAAATAAGAAATAGGTTATCGGGCGCGGTGCAGGACAGTTACACGTAATTTGATAGAGACGATACCGCGTCCGTTGGTAAATAAAAAACCGACCTTTTTTATAGAATTTCTATAATAGTATTTTTCTCAAATCTTTGCTTTTGAAATCGGAAACCCTTACTTTTAAAGTGCGAAGATAAAAGAGATGGGGGCTGTTCAATTTAGAGCGTAGATATAAAGAATAGGCCGGCAAAATCAACAATTGGTATGCTATAAATAGGCTATTAAGGCTTTTTTATATCCATTCGATACCCAGGGGATATCGGCCACTGTTGATTTTAAGCTTTTAAGAAGCTATTCAGGTGGGCAGTATTTGTTCTTGGTGAGCAGTGATACTGCAAGCTCGTTAAGCTGATCCTTGATCTGCCGTCGTTCTGTAAATGTTCTTAGCTCTTTTGATCTCATAATCTTACAATTTGGTTAACAAAAAGAGTCTCAAAGGGGAAGTAAGACGCAAGCATCTATAAATATAAAAGAGGCAAGCCCCACTATCTTCCACTGAATACGAGGTACGACGAATACCCATGACGCAGTTTCCAATAGGGGAGCTTGCCCCTTCCTTTTGCGAAAATACAAAAAGCACAGGGGGTTCGCAAACCCTACGTCTCGCGTCATTGAAATTTCGTCGTTTCCGTATTCGAGACTAAATCAGATTAACTGATTATAAGGCAAATATAAAAATAAAAATCAATATTAGTCCTATTTGAGACTTTTTATTTTAAAAAACGAATAAAAATGGCTGATTATCAACTAAATAAACTGGAAGAATTCTTCAAATATATTTTATCCATACTTAAGAAAAAGATTAAAAATAAATCTGAATTAAAAAATAAGTCTAAAGAAATATCAAATCTTCTTAGTGAGAGCTCTCCCAAACTAGATGGCAGAATCTTTCATAAGACCTTGATTTTTTTAGGAGAAGATATTGATACTTTCTGTAACAATTATTTTAATAAACATGAGGGCCATATTTTAGCGAGTCTAAAAAAGAATGAAAACTTATTTCACGATTTGATCAATCCTTATATAAATAGCCAGAATCAAATTAGTGATAGCTCTAAAATTATTGCGAAGAGATTTAATAGACTTTTCTCAGGAGAACTTAAAGAGCTATATGCAGATGAAATATATGGCCTTTCTAAAGCTCTAGCGTGCAAACCAAGTCAACTCTTCGACTACTTCTATGGCGAGGGAGAGCGTCCAGTAATTGGATTAAACTAAGAAAGCTCTTCACAAAAAAAGGAAAAACAAACATCAGAAAGATATTTTTAATTTTTTCAATTTCAAAAAAATATTTCTATATTGAATAAGCTGGTTGAAATATACCAAAATCTAGCGAAGCGGCTTAATCTATTAGGACGCTTTATTATTAACGATAAGATTTTTTCATATATTTAGTTTAAAAAGGCACTCCTCTTTTATCAGCAATGAAAGGGGAGTTTTTTAAAGGACAACACAGTTTAAATGAAAAAGCCACTCCCTTCCGGAAATGGCTCAAAATAAATATCTATAAACTTTAAAAGTATTTGATTACAGCTTTTCGATCTCCTCAATAGAAAGGCCTGTTCCTTTGGCTATATCAGCTATTGCAATACCCATTTTCTTAAACTCTAGTGCAATGGCAATAGCTTCCTCGCGCTTACCTTTTTCAATGCCTTTCTGAATTCCCTTTTTTTCCGCTTTATCTAATAAATATTCTTGAGTGCCCATAGTATCGCTCCTTCCTATTTTTGTTTTTATTTCTTTTTCAAATATACCCAAAACTTCCTCATTATCAAAACTTACGTAGTAAGTTAGGAAATCATATAGCCCTTGCCGGGTATCCTTATCCATATCTCGATTTAGCATCTCGTCATAAAGATCATGCTTAATAGCTTTCAGACCTTCGTCACTTATTTTCTTATTCTTGATAGCCAAAAGAGCAGTAAGGACAATCACTGAAAATGGATTCTCATTTGCTCGCAAAACCGACTCTTCCTGATCCATGATCTTGTAACTGTTAAAATCATAGCGCAATGACGTGCCCATAAATTTTTGCCTATATACCGCTGGCCGATAGCCTTCATTTTCATCTGCCAAAATTGCAATTGCAGTAATTGGAACTTTGTAACGATCCCATATTCTATAAAAATAGTGAAACATGCGCTCGGCCAAATCGCCATTTCCCTTGCTGCTCTGGATCTCCACATGACAGAGCACAAACTGTTCGCTCCCGTCATTTAAATAGACTTTGACGAGCTTATCGACATAACGGACTCCCTTACCGTTGCTTTCCGGAGGGAATAATTGCTCAAACTCTTTGTCAAGATAATCAAAGGGTCTGCTCAAATCAAAAACAGCATCTGCATCCGGAAAAATAAATCGTAGAAAATGCGAAAATGTTTGCTCCAAAATAGATTTCCACAAGGGATCATCTATACGCCTTTTTCTTGGACTCATAATTATTTATCAACTGGTTAACAGTACAAAGATAGGAAACAACAATATAAAATACTAATATAATTAGTATTTTGATTTAAAAAGTAAAGTTATTATTGCACACCGAATTAGTTGATCCCTTGCATCTGTTGATACGTAAAAAGCTGTGGGTAATTTTTTGGAAGTTCAGTTGTCAGATTATGCATTTGGAAATTATCACTTCTAATTCTACCATCAGGATCCATCAGTACATACCTCGGAATTCCGTTAAATTTAAATAATTCGCGCAATGCTCTATATTCATCGGCAGAAACCCGATAGGATTCAAACATGCTATTTTTAACGATATAATCTTTATAAAACTCCATATCTGGAGTTCCATCGACGTCGGTCACAAAAACAAACGCCAAATTCGGATTATCTTTGAGTTTTAAGCGTTTCCCTTGCGACGATTCAATACCGGAGCGGCATGGGCCGCACCACTGTGCCCAAAAGTCCACAACAACGACTTTACCACGGTATTTATCTGTCATGCTCTTAAAGATAGCTGCAGCATCAGTAGGAGGCAGCAAATAGCCGTTTTTGGATTTCTTCACCCGTTCAGCCAGTTGGAGCGCTTCATGCCTTAAATCTCTATTTTTTAACCCGGCCAATAATTGTTCTGTAGTTTTTGTTATCCCTGCTGTATCAGCTGCACCATTTAATGCAGACTTCAAGGTACGCAATTTGGCAACTTCGGAGACCAACGTATTGGCTATCGTTGGGTTAGATTTTTGATTTGCCGAATCCAATACCAAATATAAATTCCCTTTACGTTGACTATTTAAGGCATCATAATAGACATCACGACTAAATAGTGTCGAATACTCAAATCGGTTGATAAAGGTTGAAAACTCATCCTGCACCAAAATAGCTGGATCATTTAGGTCTAAGCGAGCTATAAAATTAAAATAATCACTGGGTAGCGGCTCTTTTAGGAAGGCATTTGTAGGATTGTTCCTTAGGTAATTCTTTCGATACATTTGCAGATCCATCAATTGCACTGCATACATGAGCGCAACTTGCGTATGGACCAGATTTTTTACTTTTGGTGAAAAATCTGTTTTCTTTAACCGCCCCTTTACTTCATTTTGTACCGAATCCCAAGCTGTCAAGAGTTGCTTTTTGATTTCTGAAATTGGTTGCTCTTTCAAACTACTTTCCATACCCTGATAAAAGGCACGGAGGTTATTTCCCCAATCAAAGCCTCCGAGCTGCTGATTCTCGGCAGCAAGAGGACCTTCAAAACCCATTAATGCTAAATTTTGATCTGCTGTAACGCTAAATCGCAACGCTAGCGTTTGTCCCGGTTCGATATAAAATTTAAATTGGTCATTTTTAAAAATAATGTAACTAGTTTTCGGATTCGTAGCCAAGAAGCTCGCCTCAAAACGACCATCAGGATAAACCTGTACGGTAGTCGGATAATCTTCACGAGTCAGCTCATTACTGCTATAAATAATACCACTTGTAAATTCTAATGCAGGACTATAACCTTCGATAAATCCAATTAGACGTACAGTATCAAATTGGAAAAAATTGTCTTTATACGACACTAGATTTTTTTTCACTTGAGCATTAGACAACTGTTGCATTATCCAGTCATTTGGATCGATTTTAAGCGATTTTTCAACTGATGATTGAGCTGTAGCAAATGATAAAAAGAAAAAAGAAAAAAAAGAAAGCAATGAAAACTTCATAACTAGGCCACTGGTTTCCATAAAGTTAATCATTTATTTAGACAACAACGAATAAAATCGTTAATGTGTGAAATTTGCCGAATCATAGAAATAAACCAATTTATACCCCAATTTGGTATAAAAGATTTCATGAAGACCCGTATCATTTATTTTTAAATAAATAACAAAATCTTATCGATATTGAAACGAGTTATGATTACGGAAGTTCCAAATCTACATAGAACTGAGTTTTTTGCATATTTCGCTCATAAATAAGCAATATTCAGGAAGATGTTAATTAGATTGATTAAAAATAATTTTAAAAAACCTTTTTTTTAAAGTATTTTTGCCACTGTTCATCATTCGGTTAAAAATCACACAAACTGGATTTTGCGTTTTTCTACGTACTTATGAAAAAAAAATTGACAGTATTTGCGCTATGTGGAATGGGGCTAATGGCTGAAGCTCAGGAACGATTTTATGGACTAGTGAAAGATGAGCACGGACTGCCGCTACCCTTTGCATCAGTAACGCTTCTAAATAACAATACCAGCTACATGTCCGATCGATCGGGAAATTTTGATTTCGACGTACAAGCCCGAGATTCTATCCGCATCAAAGTTGTTTATCTCGGTAAACAGTCCGCTACCCTCAATTTCCCGCGCGAGCAACCTCCTGCGCGAAAAACCATTGTCCTGCGTGATCTTTCTCTCAAGCTAGAAGAAGTCAATATCTTACCAGATGTTAATGACAAAGGGCGTTCAAATTCTTCCATCCAGATTGATCGGCAAGCTATCGATCAGCTGCAGGCATTTAGCCTCGTGGATGTCATGAATGCATTACCTGGGAAGAAAACAGTACCACTGGACTTAAATAGTCTATCGACACTCACCTTACGGGGCGGTGGACTTTCGGGAAGTGCATTTGATCTCAATAATTCACAGGGAATTGCCATTATTATTGACGACATGAGACTATCCAATGATGCCAACTTACAGACCCGCGGACTTTCCCGTGGAGGCCTAAACGGAAGCACGATCACATCCTATGGCTATAGAGACAGCTATTTCGGCAATAAAGGAGTACAAAGCTATGATACACCTTTTCAAGGAATTGATCTGCGCGATATACCCGTCAATAATATTGAAAAAATAGAGGTCATCCAAGGTATTGCCCCTGCCCGTTATGGAGAAGTGACCAATGGCGCTGTTATTGTCGATCGGCAGGCCGGTAAAAGTCCCTATGTTGCCAGTTTTAACATTAACGGCGGTTCTACAAGCAGCTCCATAAGCAAAGGATTTTTATTATCCCCAAAATGGGGTGCTTTAAATTTCAGTACAAACTGGACCTACAGCAATGCTGATCCAAAAGATAAAGTGAAATCCTTTCATCGCTACTCCCAGAGCATGCTTTGGACCAATGTTTTTGGAAAAGTAAAAAATACACTCTCTTTTGATTATACAGGACGAAACGATAGCAGACGTCAGGATCCGGACGACAATTCACTCCGATCATCCAAGTTTACCAACAATACATTTTCTTTCAATAATAGAATGGGTATACAGATCGGGCAGACATGGATGAAAAACCTAAAGGTCAACAGCAGCATCTCATTGGGAAAACAGGAGTCCTATGCAAGCTATGCGATAAACCGGGGGCTTACACCGATTGCTTCGCTGGATACCACGGGAATTTATGAAGGAAAATATGTCGTTTTATCGACCATGACAGAAGAGCTGATTATTGGAAAACCAGTTACTGCGGCGATCAATCTATCAGCCAACGGCGAGGCACAATCAGGTGAAGTACAGCATAATTTTAATTATGGCATCAGTTTTAACTATTCTAATAACGGGGGCCAGGGCGTGGTATCTGACCCAGAAAGGCCACGCCTGATAGGTAGCAATCAGCAAAATCTGAGACCCTATTCTTTTGAATATATTCCTTCGTCCAAAAACTGGAGTGCCTATATTGAAGATCAGGTCAATATAACTTTGGGGAAACGCACGCTGTCTAATCAAATCGGGCTACGGTATGATGTACAGAACGGCTATGGTACCTTGCAGCCTCGCATTAATTCACGCTTGCAATGGAACAAGCACTGGACCTTTACCGGAGCATTGGGCATCGCCAGCAAAGCCCCTTCACTCGCCCAGCTCTATCCCGGACCTACCTATATTGATTACGATCTTATCACAGCAAGTACAGGAGGCGTAGACCCCTCGCTTTACCTCTTGTATACCGATAAGATACAGATTGACAACAGCAAACTTAAACCCTCCAAATCTTTGCAGATAGAATTCGGTGTGGTACATAATAACCGCTGGTTTAACTCGTCCCTCTACGCCTATTACAAAAAAAACAGCGCTGGTTTTTATGCGACCACCAACCTTCGCCGATACGAGCTACCCCAGTATACTGTTTGGTTAAACGAAACAACCAATAAGTTTGAATATGCACCTACAGGCGCAACTCTTGTCACCGGTGGATTTATAGACCATCAGCTGACTAACGGTCTGAGTTCTGAAAGCTACGGCTTTGAATGGTATTTATCAACGCCCAAAATTCCAGCTATAGCAACCTCCTTTTCACTCAACACATCCTATAGCTATACCAAAGCGACCAATGCCGTTAATGAGGCTGTCACACCGGCAAATAGGATCTATTTTGATGACAACCGTTACATCAAAACCTTGTATTACGAGCCATCACGGGAATCCGCTAAATCACTGCTATCAAAATTTAACACGGTTACGCATTTTTCCCGTATCGGATTCATTATCAATTTTTCATTGGACATCAACATACTAAACCAGAGCAATACCTTGAGCAGCTCGGATCCTGTAGCCTATCTAACCGATAACATACGCTACCACAAACTGACAGCTGATGAAGCCAATACTGCACCTTTCAATACCCTCATACGGCAAACCAAAGACAGTAAAAAGGTAAATACACCTTTTGTATACACAACGATGAACATGGGATTTGAAAAGGAAATTCGCAAAAATTTTCGGGTTAACATGCGTGTATACAATCTTTTGGACCTTCGTCCTTATAAGCTCACTACACTTGATAACGGCATCGACAACATATTCAACCCAAATACCAAACCAAGCCTAACAATAGGCACAACATTAAAATTTTAACATACAACAACATGAACAGAAACCTTATCATCATCGCCATGCTTCTTTTGACTGTCGTAATTGGCTGTAAAAAGTCGGAAGACGACCGCGTCCAACCCGTTTCGCTCAACTTAACGATTCAGGCTCAAGAAGGCGATGTTTCTTTTGACGTTTCAAAATCTACCGTCAAAATTACCAATCGCTCCACCAGCGAAGCCTATAACGCAGAAGGGGCTACTTCAGGAAAAATAACGTTCGCAAACATCACACCCGGTTCTTATGACATCGCTGCTGTACTGGTCGTCAGTGCACAGGAATATACGCAAAAAACAGGGGTTTACACCGAAGAAGATGTGACATTTAATGCCGCTTTGGAGCGTTTGGATGTTAGTTCCAATACAGAAAAACAACTAGATCTGGTCATTGGTAAAGTAGGCAATTGGGTATTCAAGCAAATCTACTATGCCGGATCTGACCCCAGCAAAGGAGCTATATTCAGAGACCAGTTTTTAGAAATTTACAATAATTCAAATACTTTGCTATATGCCGACAGCCTCTACATTGGTCAGGTCGAGGGGAAAAACAACAACAACTCAGGCCAATATTTTCAATCTGGGAGCAATCAATATGACTGGAGCCAATCTATTGGTATGACTGTAGGCGCAGGATTAGACGCCAATAACGACTATGTCTACGCCAATACACTATTTATGGTACCAAGTGATGGTACGGGCAAAAAGTATCCCGTTCAGCCAGGGCAGAGCATTATCATTGCTGCAACCGCAATTGATCACACCAATTCTTACGCCGACAACAACGGAACAAGCGTGATTATTACCGACCCCAATTTGACCGTGAATCTCTCCAATGCCGACTTCGAAACAAACTTAATCAGTTATTTAGGCGGTGTACCTTATAAATATGATATAGACAACCCAAAAGTTACAAATCTAGATGTTGCCTATTTTGTATCAGGAAACGACATGGTGTTGAACGCTTTGGGTCGCGATGCCTATATCCTATTTAAAGCCAACCAAAATTTGCCTGCGGTAAAAAATCTGCCGGCATTTGCTACACCAGATCAGCGCGAGATAACTGCTACCACGAATAAATACCTCCAGATTCCCGTCAGTTATATCGATGACGCTGTAGAAATCATGCATCCGACAGAGAGCAAACGCGTACCAAAACGCCTCCCTAACGTATTGGATGCCGTTCGCACATTTGTTCCGGCCGGGCAGTATTCAAGCCAGTCTTTGGTGCGCAAAACACTCAAAACTGTCAACGGACGTCGTATCTTAAAAGATACCAATAATTCCAGCGAGGACTTTGGTTATTTGAATAAAGCAGATGTATCCAAATCTGCAAGTTCTTTTATTGATTAACATATTCAATCATTGGGACAGCTGAGGCTGTCCCAATATTTTTTGTTATGCGCTATTTCAGCTTTTTATTTTTGTTGTGCTGCTGTAACTTGACTCTAGCACAAAAAAACTATCATTCAGATACCGTTCTGTGGCAGCAGGCAGGTACACAAACAATGCAATATCTCTTTGATCATACTGTTTTGCTACAAGATACCACCCGAAATAATTTTGGAGATATCTCAGTTTATTATGACTTGAAAAACCAAAACTACCGCAGCAGCCAGAAAGCCCAAAGGACTACTATTGCAGCCCTCGAAGCCCGGGGAATCAACTACCTAACGGACAAAATAGTCGTATCAGGTAGGTTCAGTTACGCAAAATCCTGGGAAGACAGTCTAGCCTATTTTTTAGGCGGATTGGACGACAATCGTATTCCAGGCTATTTTTACACGCCAAAAGCCGGAAAATTTGAACGCCAGACCTATGATGCCCAAGCACAATTGGGTTACAAGCTAGACCAGCATTGGCAAGCCGGTATACAGGCCAACTACACACATCACTGGGCAACACGATCAGTAGATCCCAGAATGGAGCATTATAGCATGAAATTTCTATTAAAACCAAGCTTATCGTATGTAAGCGGCAGCCAGCAGCATTTTTCAATCACGGGTATATGGGGCTACGGTAAAGGAAGGACAGATCTTTCCTACAAAAATCAGAAATTAAATCAAGGTATCTCCTATCCCGAATATCACTATTTTTCAAGTTTTGGATATGGCTCAATCAAAGCACTTGATTCCGCATCCATTCAACAATACGATCGCTATCGCGGACTAGAATTAGCGGGCACATTAAACAAACCCCAATGGATATTATACTGGGCCGCAAGTTATTTACAACGCAAAAACGAGAATACAAACGATGTACGTCATCTGCAAGACTATCTGGTTAAGCAGACGTTCGACCTTGATCAAATTGCTATAGATCTGCTCTTTCGGGACAAACGCGTCAACGGTAATCTCGTACGTTTCAGATTAACCAATGAGAGTGGACAGGATGGAATTTATCATAAAGGAAGCAATTACTTCTTGACGCGCTGGAATAGCAGTCTGCTTTACAGTAAAGCGTTTTCGTCACTCACCAGCACGCCCAAGGAAGTTGGTATTTCTATAGAAAGTCTTTACGACAAACGCGACGATGCGCTTACAGCACTCGCAGAACGAAGCTGGATAGCCCTTTCCTTGCCCTTATCTTGGACAAAAATCGGACAATCTAATGATCGGTTTCGATTACAGTTTACCCCTTCTTACCGACTTAAGTTAACAAACAGTCTACAAATACCAAGCGGTCAGTTGAATTCATTTACAGCAGGTATTGCTTATCCCGAATTCTACTATTATGATACCAATGTGCTCGGCATACAGACAAGGCTATCTTATCTGACGAGCAAAATATGGCGTACGGCAAGGACCTCATTTTTTGTCGATTTCCAATTTGAAGCTTCAGACAACTCAAGCCCAAAATTAATGGAAGGCACAACAGCCTTTCGCGGCAAAAATACGAATTTGCGCATGGGAGTCAATTTCTATTTATAAAAGAGAGAATAATGAATAAAAGTATTGTGTTAGTAACGTTGGCATTAGGAGCGATTCTTTCCTCCTTTGTCTATTCACAGCAAGAAGAATTACGTCAGTTATACACGCGACCTCTAGGGGAATGGCCGATTCCCACCATTGACCCCGGTGTAAAATGGACAGAATTTAAATCACTTCCAAAAGTTGATTCAACCTATTTTGCCCTTATGGAACGTCCCGATGTCAAATTGGGTAAATTATTGTTTTTTGATCCTATCCTGTCCGGGAGCAATCAGATTTCCTGCAGCAGTTGCCATAATCCGCAAACCTCATGGGCAGACAAACTAACGGTCCCAGTCGGCAACGACCATATCGAGGGACAGCGCAACACGCCTTCCCTGTTAAATGTTTATGCCCGTAAAGCCCTGTTTTGGGATGGCCGTGCAGGTTCTTTGGAAGAGCAAGCATTAGGGCCCATAGAGGCCCATCACGAGATGAATATGGACCTCACAAAGCTCATCCCAAAGCTTAAGTCCATCCCATCCTATAACAAACTTTTTGAAGCAGCATTTGGAGAAGCTGAATATTCGATGCCCGAAGTACTAAAAGCCCTGGCCGCATTCCAGCGTACACTTAGCAGCAGAAGGAGTCGATTTGACGAATTCCTGGATGGCAACTATAAGGTTTTAACTGATCAAGAAATCCGAGGTCTACATCTTTTCCGTACCAAAGCCCGTTGCATGAATTGTCATAATGGACAGTTTTTCACGGATAATTTATACCACAATATAGGCTTGACCTATTACAAGCGAAAGTTTCAAGATCTTGGACGTTATGAGATAACAAAAGATCCAAATGATGTCGGTCGCTTTCAGACACCGTCCCTCCGAGATGTGATGAATACCGACCCATGGATGCATAACGGATTATTTTGGAATATGACCGGATTATTAAACATGTACAACAGTGGAATGCAAATGAATTCAGCAACAGCCGAGCAGAAAGCAAAAGATCCACTTTATCCAGTCACAGATCCCTTGATGCAGCCCCTGCATTTGAGCAAGTCAGAGATCAAAGACATTGAAGCTTTCTTGCACGCTATTACTGCAACAAGTTATCGCATGAGACGCCCAGAGAGTTTACCTCGTTAAAAGTATGGGCTAAAAAGTAATGATTTGTGCTTTGGTTGTCGGTGCTAGCGCTAGTGTCAGCGGAGATTGCGATATATCAAATCACAAAAGTAAAGTTGTTTTAACCTGGAACAAAGGCGCTTCAAATAAAGTCGAGATTTAACGGTATGTTGAATAATACAAGAATAGAGTAGCTCTTGTCAAAAGGATGCCTCTTCTGAATCGGAGGCTCTTATCGATATTGAAACGAAAGATGCTGCCTGGACGAAATTGAGCATCCCGGGACAGCTTAGAGGTACATCGGCTATTTACGGTAATATTGACGATACCTTGGTGGTAGCCACCATTCGACAAGTCCGATTTTATTATGAAATCATCGACAAAGAATATGGACGCCCTTTGATGCAGCCAGATAAACTAGTAAGAGTCACTGATAAAGGCGAACAGAAGCTCGATTTTCCTTTCCGTCGACAACTGAATTATATTTACCACGACAAAAAAAACCGACTTTACATTGGTGCTGAAGGAACACGTTTTGAGTGGACAATTAAAGGCAATGAGCGTACTTATCCAACTTCTACCGATACAGCGATCATTTACATCAGCAAACTCCCTATTAGCGCACAATGATATAATTAGCTATACCACCAGTCGCAATTCCTTCAAGTAAAACCGCTAATTCACCATGCTTACATAGCAATTATTAAAAAAGTAAAAGCCTTCCTTTAATTGGGAAGGCTTTGATATATTTAACTGGGCAAATATCTTCTAATACGAAATAGTAATCGGAATAGACTTAATAGTACTCATATTAAACGTGGTATTTTTATATAATATCACGAGATTATACTGACCAGATTGCCATTGTCGGTCACCGCTAATCTGACTGCCTAAACCATCTTTCTCGGCACCGATTAGAATATCATCACCACTTATCGTACCATTGACTAACTTATAGGTATTGACTTTTGATGCTGGCCCCAGATCTTTATGCTCCACTTTAGAGATAATGATAGCCTTCGTCAAATCAAGTTTATCAACCGTTTCAGGAAAATGATTCAGCGTTCGTCTGATCAATGCCGTATATAAAATACCATCCCCTTGGATCTGCTTGATCTGTGCACGTGCCGTAAACTTATCTCCTTTTTTGAAAACCAATGGATTCTCTACATAGGTATTCATATAATATACCATATCATCGTTTCGGGAGAAGATATCACGGTCCACAATCGGGTCAACAGGCATATTAGCCGCATCGAAGATCTGAAAATCTTCCTTTAACTCAAGCTTTGATCCATTAACATCGTTGACGATAAAGAAAAAATCAAATTTACCCTCAGGCGCTTCCACTGGAATGGTAAAATGCTTATGCACATTGGCATTTTTTAATCCTGTAAACTCTTTCCAAGCAATTTCCATTTTCCAGGGCGATGAGTTCGTCAGCCCAGCCTTCGGTAAAATTTTGACTTGAACGGACTCGATTTTATCTCCGGCCAGAATATCCGCATTAAAATGGAAATCCCGCCCTCGGATTGCTTGCTTATTATTGGCATAGCCAATTTCTACGTTTTCTGCTTTTGGTGAAACAATCTCGGTTGTCTCCCCCTCTTTTTTACAGGATACAAAAAGCTCGGATACGAGCATAAATGCTAGGATAATTTTTATGGGTTTGATCATATAGTACAGTTTTTATTAATGCAATACAGTTGCAAATATAATAAAACCAACACAAAAGCAACATAGTTGTATTAAAACAACTGTCTTAACTTTTTACTATTGCAAAAAAAGCTGGAGATAATGGAGGCCTAGCATTCATAAGGGATGAGGCCATGCTGGCACAGAACCCGGGATATTAAAATTGATAATAAAAAAAGCCAGTCTGCGATTGCTCTCGCAGGCTGGCTTTATTGTGATAGACTTACTTATCCAATGCTATAAAAATAGAATTCTGAGAACGAAATTCTGGTACGATATCTTTAACCAACTGTACTAATTTCATTTTATCATCATTCGGATCAGCTGTTTTAGCCAGTGCACATAGTTGCTCAATTCGCGCTTTTTGCAATGCGAGGTCTGGGGTGTTGACCTTTGCAATCATAATCTTCTCATGATACGTCTTTTCGGTATTCTCCCCATTCGCCAGAAGCTCTTCAAAAATCTTTTCACCTGGACGAAGGCCTACGATTTTAATATCAATATCTTCGGGATAATTGTAGCCTTTTAAGCGGATCATCTGCTTCGCGAGATCCATAATCTTAACAGGTTCGCCCATATCAAAGACAAATATTTCACCGCCTTTACCCATTACTGCAGCTTCCTGTACTAATTGACAAGCCTCAGGAATAGTCATAAAATAACGGGTGATATTCGAATCGGTAATCGTTAAAGGCCCCCCCTTCAGCATTTGCTTTTCAAATAATGGAATTACCGAACCATTGGATCCCAATACATTGCCAAAACGCGTGACGATAAAATTGGTCTTGGAGTTTGTATTCACCGTCGATATAGCAATTTCAGCTACACGTTTGGTAGCCCCCATGACATTGGTCGGGTTCACTGCCTTGTCCGTGGAGACCATAACAAATTTAGATACACCGTACTTATCTGCCAGCTTCGCTACATTATAGGAGCCCCATACATTTGTTAAAATTGATTCGTATGGATTTGCCTCCATCAAAGGTACATGTTTATAAGCGGCCGCATGAAAGACATATGTCGGTCTGTAGAACTGAAACAGTGTATCCATAAAGAGAGCATCCCGGACATTACCCACTATAAATACACAACGTCCAAAATTTGCAGATGAGCTCAACTCCTGTTGAATATCATACAAAGAAGATTCCGCTTGATCTACCACAATAAGTTGTTTTAAATCGGTATGAGCGAGCTGACGAACCAGTTCTCCACCAATAGAACCTGCTCCCCCCGTCACCAATACGATCTGCCCCTTCATCTCTGCAGCAATAGCAGGATTATTCAGGTCGATTGCTTTACGTCCCAGTAAATCCTCAATCCGTAAACTGCGTATTTGTCTTGTCGCGACCTCGCCCGCCATCAGCCGTGCTGTATCTGGAATAATTTTAACAATTAATGGGATTGGTTCGGCCAACTTAAAGACCTTGCTTAATCTTTCGGGAGCTCTATTATCGACTGCCACTATAAGTTCTGCCGCATTTCCATGTCTATCGACAAATTCTTTATTCAATTTATTAATATCATGGATTCTGAAGCCTTGAATTCGATTACCAATACGATGCGGATTATCGTCCATGATCGCTACAATCCGGTATTTGTTACGCGAAGTCGTATGGATAAAGTGGAAGGTCGTATTTCCCATATTTCCTGCGCCAAACAAAATAACCGGAATACGGTTGTCTTTGTTGCCCCACATCAGCTCGTGATATAATGCCCGATAAAGCACGCGACTAAAGGTCATTCCAAAACCAGCTATTAATGCATGGAAAAGTAATTGAGTATCGGAAACAGGAAAAGAGACATTTAAGAACGAAGGTTGTGTCCACTCTAATATTTTACATACAAGTACTGATGAAAAATAGGCCATCCCAATCGCAAATACCATACGTTGTAATTCGCGAATGCCAGTTTTATGAACAACGCCCTTAAATGTGCCCATAGTAAGAAAGCACACTAAATATAGGGTAGATACTAGTATTAACTGTATTCGCATCGCGCCAATTTCCACTCCCCCCCGATGTTTAAAAATCAAGACATAGCTGGCAAGAAAGGCCACAACCACTATCATCATATCCAATAACAGAATGATCCAACGCGGTTTGTTGATGGACAAACCCTCCCTCCATAAATTACTCATGTAAAATTAATTAAAGTTCCCTTTCACGGCTTAAGTGATTGCAAATTTACTAAATTATTAGCTACTTATCATGCAAAGATTCTGCCATTATTAATTCATTCTAGGCAAAGTTGACTGGAGTTCCGTAATCTTAAATATCACTTTTTTATTGCAGCCAGATCGCTAAGCATAGTATATTAATCATTATATTTGATCAACGTGTATTTGTAAAACCAAATGAACAATCAACTAAAGGGTATATTTTTTCAATTGTTACGCATGGGTCTTTGGGGAGAAGGTAAACTCACTTTGACCCAATCGCTGACATCAGACGATTGGTCAACCATTCGAAGATATGCTATTAATCATACCGTTGAGGGAATTATTTATGATAGTTTCCCCTTTCTGGAAGAACAACAGCTTCCACCACAAGCACTTCGGTTAAAGTGGGCCGTACGGATGGATCAGATCGAGCGGCATAATGAAAAAATGAATGAAGTGATTGCTGAACAATTTGTTCTTTTAAGCGATAAGGGTATCCATCCTATATTACAAAAGGGACAGGGGGTAGCCTCTTATTATCGAATTCCCAATCACCGTATAAGTGGTGATATTGATTGGTGCTTTGAAGCCGATGGATATACAAAAGCGCGTAATTTTTTAAAAAACAATCACCCAAATTTTCAAGATACTGCAGGATTCAGCCTGGAATATGACTGGAAAGGAATTCATATAGAGCATCATAAAAGAACATTTGATTTCCGAAGTCCCCTAAAGAAAAATTATCTAAGAAAGTTATTGTTAGACTATAAGTATAAACAAGAAACGGTCAAAATCAATGGTATTTCTGTTCGTTTATTGGCACCAGAACTTCAACTTCTTCAGGTCAATGTCCATATTTTAAAACATTTGATCACTTATGGAATAGGTTTACGTCAGTTTTGTGACTCGGCACGTTTATATTATAGTGTGTCAACACAAATTGATCCAACGGCTTTAGGATATATCTATCAAAAAACTGGAATTTTGAGATGGATACACTTACTTCATCAGATACTTGTTGAATATTTGGGACTGCCAAAAAGCTCGCTCCCATTCCCTTATCCCGAAAGCATAGATGCCGATTGGATGCTGGAGGAGGTTTGGTATTCGGGCAATTTCGGCGTACATGATGATCGATTTGAAAATAGTAAAAAATCGAAGCACTTTGCAATGCCAGATTCTCCCAAACGTTTATGGCAAAATTTCAAACGTTATGTAAAATATGCCCCCGAAGAAGCGATTGCTTTTCCATTAGTCCACACTTATTCTAAGTTTTTAGGGAAGGACAAAGATTAAAGAATAAGCATATCCTCTTTTAATTAAGAAGATATGCTCAAACTATTAGTTTAGAAGTCCAAATAAATACTTTCATCCACCACTTTCTTTTCTAGCCACAATCGTTGTGGGTAATGCCCTTCGGAGATCAACTGTTCAATACTCTGTTGCACTTGCCGTTTGTCCTCTTTATACGTCACACCAAACCATTTTGCATCAGTAGGCAGTACGAAGAAATTCGCCAATCCTTGTTTCACCATATAATCAGGTAAATCTGGAATAAAGAATTCTGATTTTGGATTTTCATGATTTTGCTCTACAAAAGTTGGAAAAAGTGCACGAGCGATTTCAAATATCCGAGGTGTGAATCCCCAAAAGTTCATTGACACTCGAGTATTGTCAGGTAATATCGTTTCGATCTCTTGCTGTTCGAAGACAATATCGGCATCTTTTCGGTAGATGTTCGTTCTTTCTGTAACACTTTGTAAATGATTATCCTCATTCACTTCACATATACCACGAGACACATAACCGAAATCGGAAAGTGTATTACCTACTTCAAACCCCACTAATGCCATCTGTTGATCAGTAGCCTGTTCCCTAAGAAAAGAGGCCATTTTTTGGAATGCATCGTAACCATAAAAATCATCCGCATTAATCACACAAAATGGACCATCTACTGCTGACTCTGCACTCATCACAGCATGACCGGTACCCCATGGCTTCTGACGTTCGACAATACGATTTACGCCAAACTTACTGAGATCAAAATCCTGATAAACATAGGTTACCTCAATAGTGTCCGGTAATTTATCGCCCACATTACTTCGCATTATGTCCAGAAATTCTTCCCTAATTACAAAAACTACCTTCCCAAATCCTGCGCGAATCGCATCATAGATAGAGTAATCTATTATTTTTTCACCAAATGGCCCAAAACTCTCGACTTGTTTTGCTGAACCATAACGGCTTGCCATCCCTGCAGCCAAAATAACTAGAATTGGCTTTTGCGTGTTATCTTTCATTTTGTTTAATTGTAAGTGATATCTCTGATTGGTATTAAATCAATTGTCATCAATATTAATACCAGCCTCTGCATTTTTCATATTAATAAATCATGAATTTTAAAAACAAAAGCGAGTGTTTCTATTGAAATAGAGACACTCGCTTTACAAACGCAGGGTACACTATAATTTCTCTTCTGTCGTTTTTTTATTTTCCGATTGATTACCCTCCAATTCTTCAGCCTTAACCCCTTTTGGATTACTCCATAGTTTTTTCTTATAGGCATCCAATTTCTCCTCTACTTTCTTTCCGTCTAATTGTTGTCCGCCATTTTCAGTTTCTTTGAGATTTTGCAACATTCCTGGAGATGACTCACGTACGATGCTACTAGCAAACTTATTCTGAACAAAGAAGTCATCCATTGTCATATCATAAAGACCTTTATCTGGGTCAGAAATATCTACTTGTATCAAACTATAGCGCAACTGAGGAAAATAAAGCCAAAATGCAGGAGTAGCACCTACCGATTCTGCTAGTTCCGCTGAAGTCGTTATATTCATCAAAGGAGCTACACCAATAATCCGTGTTTCCAATCTACTGCGCTGCTTATCAAAAAAGATATCCTCTTTAATTCTAAATTTGGTCACACGAGCTGGATCAAACTCATTCAATGCCATTTTGGAATCTATTTGATTTCCCTCTCCGTCGAAGATTGGGACAAGTACGCTATCCGCAAATCGGGCCATTCCTTCCTGGGCACTTAGTCGGCCTTTGAAAGAGTCATCATCTGGACTATAAAGAGATAGTTTTCCTTTTTCAATTGCTTTCATAACAACCTCTATTAAGGAATTCCCCGGGATCGCTAGAATATTATTTTTTTCATCTTTGAGATCGATATCACGCCAAACGCGTTTATAAAAACGGATATTCTTTTTATTTACCTCCGGATAAGCAAAAGGAACAGCGTCTTCCATATTATTTGCCTGATAGAATCCATCGGTCAGTGGAATTGTGTCCTGGATGACTTCTCCTGACGTTACAGGAGTAGTTGAATTGACATTATTTAAAATGTTCTGATTTTTGGGCACCGTATCTATCGTTGTCTCTTGTTGAGCAAACAATGACCCAACTCCAAAAGTCATCGCTACTATCAATACTATTTTTGTTCTCATTGTTATCGATTTTTGGGTTCTAAAACAGCGGGTTAATACTTACGTGTTTTGCTCTGTACCGTAGGCATTTCAAAAGCAGACATCACACAACGGAAACCGATATAAGAATGCGGTTCGTAGTCTACGGAATAATTGCGTGTTTCACTATTTAACTGCTCTCCATTATCTTTCCAAGATCCACCGCGTACCACTTTCCGCTTCAATGCATCCCCATCTCTAGCATCCGCATCATATAAGAGAGCTGGATTTAAGTCGTTGACAAATACAACGGCGGAGGGACTATAAGCATCCAAGGTCCATTCCGACACATTACCGGCCATATTATATACACCAAAAGCGTTCGGCATATAAGATTTTACAGGAAGAGTAAAGGTAGCTCCATCACGCGAGTATGTTCCTTCACCTTGTTTAAAGTTGACAGCCAATTTTTTCTTACCTTCTGTTCCATCAATAGTCATTCGTGAACCTGCGATGGTATCCTGGGGATCCAACTTGCCAGAAGCCGCATATTGCCATTGCGCTTCTGTTGGCAAACTTAAGCTTAGCTGATAACCGTTGAGATAAGAATTTTTTAATACTGTTGCCGCCATCTCGTTGGCCCGCCAGTCAGTAAATGCGCGCGCTTGTCTCCAAGTGACACCTACGACGGGATAGTAATCGAAAGAAGGATGTGTAAAATAATTAGCGTCTAGGGATGCTAACTGCGCATTCGGAAAATCTTTTGTCCAAATGTCTTCAATAGGCATCACCGCTACAGTATCAGTCACATATTTATTTTTAACATTACCTTTTGATTGAAGATAAGAGAAACGATATTTTATAGCCTCCGGGTTTAGCGCCCGCCTATTTCCTTGCATTTCAAGCATAGGCGCAATACGCTCTTGAATGCTTGGGTCATTGCTTTTCCATATCGGAGATATTTTTTTGACCTTTGTCCAATTGATACGCTTTTGGCCAACCTGTTCACCTGCAATCTCCAAGAAATACTGATCATCATTGAGGTAATCCGTTACAGCCACAGAATCTGCTACCCAATTTACGAACTCACGGTATTGTTTATTAGTTACTTCTGCTTCATCGATAAAAAATGCACTCACACTCACATTTTTCCCCACGTTACCACTATCTAGCGATCCTTTGAAAAGAATTGTACCGGAAGGTACATAGACCATGCCAGGAGGCGCCGGCAGTTTCCCACCTTTAAAGGCATTAACTTTTGGAGCCTTATACATGGCAGAATTAGATTTACAAGATACAAAACCAATCAGGATAGCTAAAGAAATTAATCCTAGCAGCCGATTGCCATTGGCCCATTTAGATATGTTTTTCATTTGTTTATTTTTGACTAGCATATTTGATTGACTTAGTTGCGGTTAAACAGCGCATATTTCACACCTAGGGATACGAATCCGTATTGATCGTTATTTTTATTTTTGATTCCATCCAGGTTATCGTTGAATGTCAAGGTATGTTGATAGTTTACGTTGATAGCCCATTGAGGACCATATAGTGTACGACCAAAAGGAATATCAACACCCACATTGAGTGGCACTACAAAATGGATTTCGCCCAACTTGTCAGCAAGCTCTCCACCATTGGACGCTAAATAATTTGCGTAGAATTGTGATATATGTCTATTAATTCGGTTTTTTACAAGCCCTGCTCCCGCTCCAACATAAATATTAGAAAGAATACGAGATAGCGTATTTGCTTCTAGGGTATAATAACTATAGTTATTCGTATTATCTAGAAAATGTCCCAAACGTAATTTACCATTAATATTCCCAGCGAAATAACGGTTTTTAAAATCACTATCGTAACCGTTTCCAGCTAATTTCCCTTTCTCCCCATGTAAACCCACCGAGATATATGGTGTAATCAAATAATCCAGTTCTCCGTAAAAAGCAAATTTAGATTCTACATTTCCCAAATCAGTTAAATTGATCGTCGAGCCCGCACCAGCCCCAATACTAATCGGACGTGAAAATTGGGCTGAAACAGATCCTATTGATAATAGAAATAGACCAACAAATGTGTATAAAAGTTGTTTTTTCATTGATATAGTTTATTTATAAGAGCATATGTTTAATATAAGTATATTCGTTTTTAATGTATTAAAAATCTAGGTAGCTTTATTATTCGACTAGAATCTCTGTTATTGTTCAAAATTGTTTAACCGAAATAATTATTATAAAAAACCCCAAGCCGACTATCCGACTTGGGGTTCCACAACAATAAGGCCAAAATTTAGATTAAAGTGGCATTATTTTATATTTAAACGATCTTTGATGTCTTGCCATACTTTTGCTATTCCGGTTTTCTTCTTACCTTTATCACCATATCCATATCCGTAACCATAACCATAACCATAACCGCGAGCAAAATCAACATCATTGACTACCGCAGCCAAGTTCTTCAATTTGCCATCGACATACAACTCACGAGGTACCTGCAGCAAGCGCTTGTCTAAATAATTGACACGAGACACATATAATGTTAAATCAGCATTGTGAGCAATTAATAAGGTATCGGTTACCAAACTTACTGGCGCAGTATCTACCAAAACATAATCATAATGTTCACGTGCATATTTAATCACATCATCGAAGTGCCCATTCATTAATAGCTCAGCAGGATTTGGCGCAATATAACCTGAGTAAACCACGTCAAAATCATAATTCCCTGGTTTTTTGATAATAATATTGTCAACATCCATATCGGGGTTAATCAAGAATTGTGTAATTCCCACATTGGTATGTTGCAAATGGGATAAGCCAAGGTAATCCAATACTTTAGGACTCCGAATATCTGCACCAATCAAAAGCACTTTTTTTCCAGACATGGATAAAATCTGAGCAAGATTTGTCGTCACAAAAGACTTTCCTTCACCAGATATTGTTGATGTTACAAATACTACTTTTGAAGAATTTTTGTTATCTGCCCCAAACATAAAATTCATATTGGTGCGAAGAATACGAAATGCTTCTGCTAGTGAGGAACGATCATTTAAATGTACGATGGTATCTTCTGCAGTAGGGATTTCACCAAGCACCGGTATTTTAACAATATCCTCGATATCTTTACGCGAATGGATTTTATTATCCAATAAAAATTTCAAATATAGAACAGCAAGAGGTATTAACAAGCCCAAAATGACTGCTCCGAGAAGTACTATCATTTTACGAGGTGAAACAGGCACTCCATTTCCATAAGCTGCATCTATAATTTTCAAATTATCCGGTGTAGCAGCAGCTTTGACTTCACTTTCTTCTCTTTTCTGTAAAAGAAGAAGATACAAAGACTCTACGATTTGCTGTTGACGAGAAATCTTTTTGAACCCTTGTTCTTGATTCGGAATTGCGTTAATACGACCACGAATCTCATTCGATTTCTGAAGAAGACTATTTAGAGACAACTGAGTCACACTTTTATAATTCTGCAGTGATTGTCGAATATTTTTATCATTTTCAGCAATATTCTCATTCAGTGCTACTACAGCTGGGTTTTTATCAGAAGCTGATTTTAGTAAATCATCCCGTTCCAAGACGAGCTTATTATAAGCTGCTATCGACGCTGCAATGGATGCATCCTGTAAACCAATATTGGAAGGTAATAGCTTACCCACCGTTTGATTTTTAAGATGATCATTCATATAATCAACTAATTGCAACTGCATACGATATTCCAGCACTTTCTTATCATTATCTGTAGCTGTATTTAAGAAAGCACTTGCTTCGGCAGCCATGTCCACCATGGAATTTGAAGATTTAAAATCAGCCGCTTGCTCATCAGCACCAGATAAATCTTTGGAAATTAACATCAAGCGTTTGTTAATAAAATCTGATGTCGCTCGCGTTGTCCGCAATTTATCTTCAGTCAAATCATTATTGTAAACTTCTATTAAACTATTTAATATTAATTCTGCCTTTTTACTTAATGTTGAAACCATCGCAAAGTTTACGATATAGGATTGCATTTCTTTACTTGGTACAATAGTGACTGCTGAGAGATTTGCATCGACGGCCCAATCTTTAGGAA
The DNA here is from genome assembly GCF_902706145.1 of Sphingobacterium sp. 18053. Lineage (NCBI taxonomy): Bacteria > Pseudomonadati > Bacteroidota > Sphingobacteriia > Sphingobacteriales > Sphingobacteriaceae > Sphingobacterium > Sphingobacterium sp. 18053. Next base: position 326,613 of record NZ_CACSJW010000006.1, on the reverse strand, counting down.
TTACCGAAATTCGATAATTAACATCACTTTCGATAGGATTATCCAAATTACGTTTAAATACAATTGTATTTTTACCAACTCTTGCTGCTTTATCAAAAACAACACTAACTTTTTTATTATTAGAAAGATCAATTACTTGGAGCTGTTTATCACTTAAAAACTTGATGTCGAGCCCAAAATTCAAAGTATCCTGATCGCCTAAAGGTTCAATTACAAAAGGCATATTTTTCTCCAACACCTCCGTTAAACGTATATTCCCTTTTACTGAATAAATAATATTTAGATGGTGTTTATCAACTACCTTTCTCATCAACCTTCGAGATAATAGAACCTGAATTTGGTCGGTTACGAAGGCAGATCTACTTCCTCCTAGTCCTATTGAACTACTCAATTCTGCTATACCAGCCAATTCGCCGGCAGATGCGCTTTTCTCATCTTTCAAGAGGATTTTTGCTGTAGTATTGTAACTCTTTTGGGCATAACGCAGATATAATACTGATATACCAAGGAGCAATATGACCGATAGTACAAACCACTTCCAATAATAAGCATACTGCTCAAAGAGTTGACGCAAATTGATTTCCTCTTCTTGATTTTCTTTTATGTGTATTGGTTGTTCCATTGCTATTGTTAACGTGTAAGGACAGATATTACGGTTATTAGTAAACTGGCAACTGAAATAATAATATTTGAGTTAGCGCCAAGCTTCGAATTATTAATTTGGGCTTTATTTGGCTCTACATAAATCACATCATTCTGTACCAAATAATAGTAGGGAGAATTTAGGGTTTCCTGTTTTGTCATATCCAACCTATGTATGGTCTTTTGTCCATCTATTTCTCGAATAAGCATCACGTTATTACGGACGCCACGAATAGTCATATCGCCAGCCATTCCAAGAGCATCTAAAACAGTAACGCGTTCCGTTGGCATAATAAATGCCCCCGGCCTCGTAACCTCGCCTAATACCGATACTCTAAAATTATTGAAATTTATATTAACACCAGGATCTTTAATATAAACAGTCAACTCAGAACGTATTTTCTCTATTGCCTCCAACCTTGTCATACCAGCAACATGGATTTTACCCAGCATCGGTAAAATTACCTCACCATTTTCATCAACCGTATAAGTTGGTCGAAGTGCAAGGTCAACTTGTTGCGTCATATTCGTAGGAGTCATAGTACTTATTGGATTGAAAGCAGCAACTGCTTTAGGATCCGCTGCCGTGACTGCTATTGTCAATATATCCTGTGGCTGAATTTTAGGTATATACTGTTGATAATTGGTATTTATGGTTGACGAATCTGGTTGCAGATATACCATATTCTTGCGAGAACCACAAGAAGAAAAAAGCATTGTGTACATTACCAAAATACATAAGCTTAAACCACACGTTGAAAAAAATTTCATACACTATATTACTTTACTAAACTATATCGATTATTTAAATGACAAAAATATTTTATATTAAAATCTTAGTAAAAGGGCGTTTCTAATATTGATTAAGGTCCGCCGTCAGATTGACAAAATTTATGCCCAAATTACAAAACATAATTAAATTATCATTTTTTAATTGAGCAAATCATTTTAAACACCTCAAAATAAATGATTTGAACCATCTTATTTTACACTATTAGAAGCATGTTGAAGATTTACAAAATAATCTAAAGACCAAGTGTAATCATCATATTTGGCATTATCTACCCCATAATCTGCAAATACTAAAAGTTCACTATTCGGCTCAACAGCCTGAAAAGCTGTCCCATACCCCGAAGGCACATGTAATACCTGTTGGTCTAGAGCATTTAAAATACTTTTCTCTATAGGGCAATTGGGTGAAGGACTGTCCCAATCGTCTATTTTCACAATATCTACACAAAAAGAACCTGACAAAACATAAAACCATCGCTGCTCTATCCGATGTGCACGCCAACCACGGATTAAGGTTGTATCAGCATTCTTAATGATATAAAAACGCTTTACCAACTTCATATCAAAATCGTTGACAAATCTGATCTGTCCCCGATGATCCTTAGCGACTCCGCCTTGTATTGTTTCCATTATTTTTTCTATTTATTTACGAACTTTCTAATTGCCCAAGTTTTTATTATTAGATATAAAATACTCAACCCAGACAAGAGCGTCAATGCAAAAAACCACTGAAATGTGGTGTCATAAGATGCGACCTTAATAACGACTAAACCAATTATTATTTGAATTATCCCGTACATGAATGAAATCAACAACTTATTCATGCCCGCTTCATTACCTAAAAACTGATAAAGATGAGAACGATGTGCCTCAAAAATATTTTCCTTCAAATACAAACGGCGAATAATAGTCCAGACCGCGTCGATGCCATATACAGCGAGAAAAAGAAAATATATCAAATTACCTGTTTTTAAAATTAAGGTTCCTAATGCAAAAAGTAAGATGAAGGCAATAGCCACGGAGCCCACATCACCAGCAAAGCACTTGGCTCGTTTCCTAAAATTAAAAAATGCAAAAACTAATATTCCTAGCATAGTATAAGCCAATAAATCCTGTGCTATAAAAGACATTCTATAGTTGACAATCATCAATAAAGCCCCGACAGCCAAACTATAACAAGCAGTGATCCCGTTAATACCATCCATAAAATTGTAGGCATTAATCACCCCCACTACAACGATAAACAGAATCAATAGATAATACCAAGGCATTTCAAATACATCCAACTGGTAAGCCATTAATAATACTGAGGAGAAATGGATAAACAAGCGAATTTTATTGGAAAGGGTAAAAATATCATCTAGAAAAGAAACAACAGACATCATGGTAAGTCCTAAGAAGAACCAAGGATACTGAAAGCCAGATTCAATAAAATAAATAAAAGCGGCCAGATAGAATATCACACCTCCACCGCGCAAAGTGATTGCAGAATGCGAGGAGCGTTCATTGGGTTTATCAATAATATTAAAACGATCTGCAATACGAAAGTAAAGCAATTCCAAAATAAATAATATGATGAATATAATAATGTATGTCATTTGTTAACTTGTTATCCTAAATATAAAATACACCTATCCTCTAAAAGATTTAATCGTTTTTGACAGTCCTTCTTTAGCAGTTACAGGTAATTTACTAATTTTCAGCACCTTTTTTATTTTTTCGTTAGATACAACATAAGATTCTGTTAATTTTTTCAAACGCTCCGAATTCAAAGGCAAAGGCAAGATATCTCCGATTTTCACAATCCCTTTTATGATTTTCTCCCATATATACCATAATTTCGGTTGCTTTTTTAGGGTATCAGCAATTAAGGAGACTAGTTCATTGGTTGATAAAGCCTCATTATCAGCAAAATTATAAATTCCAGAAGACGCGTCCTCCTTTAGCAACAACTGACTGATAAAGAAATTTAAATTATCTATGCTTAAAAAAGAGCGTTGATTATTAAAAGATGCCAAGGGCCAAGGAATACCTTTTTCAACGATTTTATATAACAAATTCAGATTTCCTTTATTTCCTGGTCCATGGATCATACATGGTCGAATAATGAATAGGCGTTTCCCCACAGATAATTTCTGGCTAAGCAAATATTCTTCAGCTTGCTGCTTCGACTTTCCATAAGGAGTAAGAGGATTAGCTCTTACATCCTCTGTCAATATACCATCGACTGTATCCGCAACAGCCTTTACAGAACTGAAATAGAAGAAGTCCCTTATATCGGAATCCATAAACTGCTCGAACAGCGCAATTGTTAAATCACGATTTATCTTAAAGTATTCGTCTGGTGCTGATGTATTGGAAGTATCATGTGCTTTACCTGCTAAATGGATAATTGCTATCGCATCGGTATCCATTTTTGTTCTCCAAAAAGGATCACGCAAAGACAATCCCTTTACCTTTGCATTTTGCCCCTCCAAATAAGCAGCAAGGTTCTTCCCTACAAAACCTGTTGACCCCGTAATGATAATTTTCATAAATATTCAAGCATTGAGGAAGCCATTTCCTTGTTAATTGCAGTACGTCTAAATGTATCAATAAAATGTTGTCTTCTACCTCTCATATAACTATAGTTCTGTAACTGTTCCACCATACCATTTACATCGCAGGGATTAAACAAAATTTTATTTTCTATATTTTCAGAGATAAAGCTATTTGCATAACCACCTACCCCGGCAATCATAGGTTGGGGAAAACAGGCAAGTTCGAATATTTTTGAAGGCAAAACTTTTTTAAAAGCATCATAATCGTTGAGATGCACAAACGTAAAATCACATTCTTCGTACATTTTTATAAGTTCATTCCTTTTGACTGGAGGGAGAAACTTTACATTGTTTAGATTATAAGCCTTCACTTTTTCTATCAACCTATTCTTTATTCCACCATCCCCGACAATTATAAATTCGTAGCCATCACCCAATATCTTCGCTGCATCTGGAACAATCTTATCCAATCCCTGACCTTCCCCTAAATTACCCGCATAGAGAATTGTTTTAGGGTGAGCTGCGACAATATCTTCTTTGGTCTTATTTTCGATAAAGATATCGTCAATTCCATTTGTATAATAACTAAAATGTGTTGTATTATATGAATTAAAATAAGGTTTAAAACCAGCTGATATTAGATTAATATGGTTGGCATAATAGAAAGTTTTCCTTTCTATCTGTTTGACAATAGGTAATGCAAGAGTTTTTATAAATTTATTTTGTAAAACATCCTGTAGTGTATCGTAGAAGATATCACGAATATCCAGATATAGTGGAGCCTTTAATTTCTTAGCAATGGTGTAGCCTAGATATGCCGTAAACATCCTCGATGAAGAAGCTATAACCAAATCATACTTTTTTCCCTTTACTAAACTTTTTACCTTCTGATAATATGCTTTGAACGATAGTACTTGATCCTTCATACCACTTTGATGTTTAGGTATAGCTACACGTGTAATTGTATAATTATCCCTTTGTTCAAACTCGGGAGCTTCTGCCTCAAATGAACTATACCTATTTGGAAGCGTTGTAATTACATCTATTGTCGCCTCCCCCTGAGCTTGTGCAGCCAACTCTTTCACTAGCGGACTATTCCGAAATGAACCTGCACAGAGATCAGGTTCGAAGTAAAAAGTTAGATATAATATTTTTTTCATTATGAGCTTTTAAACAAAATTTTAGTTGATATTTCTTTTCTAAAAGAAACCACAAATCTTTTAGCTTTTTGATACTTATTATATGATTCTGCATATTCATAATCTTCAATGGTGACAATATTGCCTCCTACAAAGACAACTGTTATTACATCATCTATAATAAATTCATTATCATTAATCTTTACGAATTTCCTATCTGGGTGTAAATGAACATATCCTTTTGCATCACAATCCTTAGTTAAATAATCACTAATTTGAATTTCAGTTTCTTCAAAAATAAAACTGCGCGTATGTATAATTCCCAAATTCTTATAGCCATCATGACTAGCTATATATTTTGTATTTTCATCCTTGTGGATTGTAGTTTTCGCCCGATTTCCTACACGAAACCCTCCCCAAACATCAGATTGATTTATATTATTTACCTTTACAGTATTATGTGCCTCAGTGGATCGTTCTAAATTCCTTCTTGCTCCAATTTGATAGGTAGATGTGCCTTGCTCAACAAATAAAGGCTTGCCTTGGCAATATAAAATGAAACTTAATGCATCTGCGTGAGCATGACCTGGCTGATAAGAAGCTCCGATTTGTCCCAAATCTAATTTAATTTCATAATTTTCATTTACAAAACTTCTATATCCTGATTCTCCTAAAGGTATATCTTCTGATTTTATACTAAGTGTATCGGCATATTCGTTCAATGTCTGAGTACTAAAAGTAATGTCTTTCGCAGCATCGTTAAAAAGAGGAAAATCACCATTAGTAAATTGAATTTTGTTAGCCCAAGAACACATTTTAAAAGCGATGTCTTTACAAAAAGAAAGAAATTCTTGCTTTTGATTATTATACCTACTATACCAATCTATTAATTCCAAAACTCTATAGAGAATAATGTTATGATACATGGGGCTAAGTTCGAAATGAGCTCCATCCTTTAAAATTTGCTCGTTTAACTGCTTTTTTAGGATCATTATAGCTTTATCCCGCCAAACTGTATTCTTAAAGAAAGCTCCTCCCAAGCATAGAGCAAAAGCATTCTCCAAAAGATGGTTCCCCAATATATGATACTCCAAATTATTGCTCAAAAAACTTAACTCCTTATAAAGATAATTAAGAACTTTTTGATCTTTAATTTCATTCGTTCTAAAAAACCTAATAATATTGATTGCTCTTAAAGACACAGGATAAGGTTCTAAATTTCTCTTATTTTCTAAACTGTAATCATAAAATGCATGTAAGAGGCTTAATTTTTCGTCGTCGAACAAATTCCTCTGAAACAAATAGTCAAAATATTCTAAATTATAACACCATAATTTCCCAAAGTCCAAAAAATTCCAATTGATATTATTTCTAAAGTCCTTTTCTAAATTCAAAAACACAAAGTGTCCACCTCCAAAATAATTCTGCTTGATAGATTTATTATTAAAGAAAATAATAGTATCATCAATTTCAAATATCTCTCTTTCAGTATTGACCATCTTACTTAATTTCAATCTATTATTAAACTGCCAGTACAACTGTTTAATTTTTAAATGTCTTAAAGTATTAGCTATCTGTTTGAATTCTGTCAATCTCATAATATTTATAGATTCTGTTTTGAGCTATTATTCTAAATGGATTTCCAACCACGGTACAGTTGTCAGGAATATCTTTATTAACAACTGTATTTGATCCTACAATAACATTATTTCCAATAGTTATTTCTCCAAAAATTACTGAACCGGTACCTATATATACATCATTACCAATTTTTGGAACTTTCTTATCACCAAAATTTCTACCAATGGTAACATTCTGCGCTATAGTTACATTATCACCAATTATAGTATTGTGATGTATAACAACTCCCAAGCCTAAATAACCAACTTTAAATTTGCAACCAATTTTAGCAGAAGATGGTATCCAAGTAGAAAAAGTAATCCTATTGATCGCCGAGATTATAAGACCAATTGTTTTAAAACCTTTTCGGTGAAAAAAATTCCCTATACGGTAAAGCGTAACTGATAACGACATTATTTATTTATTTTTTAATGAATAGAAAATACTCTCTACAAACTTTTCATAATATTTATCGAAAGTAAAAACTTCTGTTATTTTTTTAAAGGATGAGATTGCCATAGAATTTCTTACAATAGGATTGTTATAAAGGTACATGACTTTTTCTTTTAGAATTTTCTTATCCAAATTCTGAATCACGTAACCATTATCATCATCAACTAGATCTAACTCTGTTCCATCAGCTTTTCCTGTTATAATCGGCAATGAATTTATCATACCATCACATATGGCCAATCCTCCTAAGCCTGGAAGCACCATTAAATGGCAATTTTTTAAAACTCGACTCGCACCTTCATTAATCCTGCCGTGGAATATGTAAAAATTTTTATCTATATTTTGAGTCTCGATATAATTATGTAAGGTTGCTTCATGGGGACCGCTTCCAATTATATGTAAGCGAAATCTATCTTTTTCTAAATTTAACTCATTAATTACGTCAAATACTAACTCTAAATTTTTCTCAGCAGTAATAGTACCGATAAATGCAATATGAAAGAAGTTATCTTTATTTAGTATTTCGGTATCATTATATTTTTGAATTTCTTCTAGTTTTTTGTTTGTGTCTAAAACATTAACACCGATAAATATTTTATCTCGATCGATGCCTCTTCCAAAAAAATAATTGTATCCTTGAGTACTATAAGTAAATATTGCATCGCTACGCTTTTCAATAAATAACTCCCATTTATTTATAAATTTCCTAAAACCTTTATATTCCTTATTTTCTAACTGGCCTAAACTCCACCATATAAATTTCTTTTTAAATAACTTTGAGTAAACAAACGCAATTGTAGAGTTGAAAATTGAAGAGGAACCTTCTGAAAAAACCACATCAGGGTTCAGCTTAATCAATTTAAAAATCAATAAAGGCCAGATAGCAAAACTATTTTTTCCAATAGATAATCTAAATTCTTTTATAATTTCTCTGGCAAAAGAATATTCTGATAAATTTGTATTCACCAATTTAGTTCCCATTTTTCCTTTACCATAATAAAGGACAAAGTCAAACTGAGCATCATTTGCTAATTTTTGATACAATGGTGCTCTATAATGCATTATAACCTGATAAAGAACTACTAACTTAATATTTTTCATTAAAAATTTTTATTACAAATGATTAAAATGCAAATTCAAAAATAGTCGAGTATACTTAAAATATTATTCAGTGAAAAGACGAAATCCTAAGATTATATAGTTGCCGAATTTCTATTTTTCACTTTGTTAAAACTAAATCTCAAAATAATTACTCTATTATAATTTATATAAATCATAATAACTTTGTGAAATTTTAGCCCATTGAAATTCTTGAGCTAGTTCCATTGCTTTATCGCCCATTTCTCTCAAAATGAATGAATCCCTTCCAATTAATTCAAGAATTTCAACAATTTCAGATTCGGATCGGTGATCTATTAAAAATCCTTCCTGACCTTGAGTTACTATGCCATCTACCCCTGTATTTTTACATGCAATTATTGGCAACCCTGATGCCATCGCTTCAAAATAAACTCTTCCTAACGATTCTGGATAACTTGGCATAATAAATAAATTGTATTGTCGTAACTTGTATGGAAGATCATCATTATTTATAAACCCCTGCAGATGAATTTTATTTTCTAAACCAAATTTTTTAATAAGTTGCTCCAAAGATTCCTTCTCTGGTCCATCTCCATAGATATCGAAGATATAATCATATTTAACTTTTTTCAGTCCCCTAATTACTAAATCTATATTTTTGAGTTTTAACAGCCTAGAAACGGTAATCAGGCGAATTGGAGCTGTAATCTCTTTTCTATCATGCTTAAAAGCATAAAAAGATTCTTTAACACCGTGAGGAATAAAAGTAATATTATTTTCACAGACCTTCTCACCGTCTACTATTTGTTTGGAACTTATAGCTATCAATGACTTTGCTTTGTCCAAATTCAATTTTACCAAACGATCCGGTGTATCGGTGAGCCCCCTTAAAGTAATTATATATGGAATGTTATATTTTCTACTAAGCTCTCTGGCTATAAATGCATCGACATCAGAATTTTGCGCATGCAAAACAGTCGGTTGGTATTCTTGAATTTCTTTCCTTATTCTTTTCCTATGCATATACAAACTCACCTTAATCAATAGATCTCGAAAAAACACCCTTCTTGGTAAAAGAAGAACGGGTAACAAAAACAAATTTCTTCCTCTTAAATTAAAATCACTTTTTTTCCCTAGCTCATAATAGGATCTCCACTTGGTTGATACTCTCGCTAATAACCTGTTGGCAAATGGAAATACAAAAAAATATTTAAATGAAACATCAGTATATCTTGATACAACCTCTTCTTCGGTAACCAACAAAATATCATTCTCAGTCTTCTTATGTTCTATTGCTGGAACAGGAAGAATTCCTGTAATTATAAGCACTCTAGCCATATAAATTCTTTAATTAACACCCTAGCTCAATAAATATATTTTATATAATGCTATTATTTACTACGTGAAGTAAGTATTTCTAAATAATTGTCAAACCTTTCGACAGAAAATCTGACAGAATTTTCATCCTCATTTTTCATCATCGCTCTTCTAGGAGTAGTAATACCTCCCTCTGAACTATAATTCCAAACCAATTTACCTGTTTTATATCGGTCTAGCCATTCAAATGCTTTTTTTAAGCTTTCTCCCTTAGGGCCATTATAATTAAATAAATCGAAGCCCAATTTTTTACCAATTTCATCTAATTCATTAAAAGCTTTCAAGTTATATTTCAAATACCCCAAAGGAGTAGCCCTTCTCAATTCATCTTTCATTTCTCCTTGGTTTGATATCTGATCTATAACTCTCTGATAGGCTTCATTTTTAAAAATTCTCGTCGCTCTTTTTCTATCATTTAAAAACATAGCAATATCACATCTAAGTAGAGTGTAATAAGTTCCTCTATTATTTTTATGCAGTGCATTTATCTTACCTTTAGGACTTTCTTCAATCCATCCAAGAAAATCTCCAAACCAACTATTTAAGTTTCTACTTAACTCCTGTGAGAAATTTGGGGATGATTTCATAAGCTGAATACCTTCCAATACTTCGATAAACATTACCGCTTCCATTATTGATCCACCAGTTTCATTTTTTCCAGGAGTTACCTGTGAAAAATTAAAATTAGGCTCCATTCTAGTTTTAGGATCTACAAAAAAGCAATTCAAAAGCGTAGTAGCCCACAAAACGTACTTTTCGTCATTCGTATAAAAATATGCTAATCCCAATTGAAAGATATCGCGATTTAACCCTTCTAACATTGGTCGGTCCGAAATTTTTTCGTTATAAGGATTTCTCTTTCCGTCTTTGAGAATATAAGGTAGGCCATTTTTTGTTTTAGGATTCGGCCACATATACCCATGATAGCTTATAAAATTATTTTTGCTTATTCCGGGTAAACTTGCTCCATTATACGTAACAGAATATGTTTTTCTATTTGTTAATATTTGATTACTTCTTTTTACTAGCTCTCTTTTTGCATCAGCAATTTTTTTTACATTAGTATCTTCTTCTTTCAACTGACTTAGCTCCTCAAAATTTAGAGTGATTGGAGAAATACTTTGACCATATCCTTTTACATATAAAAGGAGTATAATTCCAATTAAAAAGATTATTCTATTTTTCATGTCCTTATCATCTAAAAGTTATGTTCTATAATTATTTAATGTAAATGGAGTAAATACTAATCCAGTTTTAGCCAATTATGACTGCGATCTTTATTTATCTTCCTACTATATCTTATTTTCGAAAACTTTCTGATAAAAGTTACATAACTTGTAAATAATCCAGCAAAATCACTCAACTTCAACTTCAAAAGTAAAAATACTGCAAGCTTAAAATTGGACAAATGCATCTTGAGCCTCGTTTTAGTTAGACTACCTATATTTTTATTAATATCAACATACTCATTTAACAATTTTGCGGTTACGGCATTTTTTTTAAAGACACTAACATTTCCTTTTCTTTCTCTATCATGGTGAATAAACGCACCAGTAACAAAAGCAACTATCTCCTTATTATAAATAACCCTTTGGCAATAATTATTATCCTCCCCGTAGTGAAAGAATATAGGATCAAATCCCCCAACACGCTCGATAATTTCTTTTGTAAGCATCCATGCGGCTGCGTTTATTTTAGGAACTGAGTAATAATCCTTTAAATTATTTAGAATAAGGTCACTAACATAGTCAATATTAGAAGTATTCAAAACGCTGTATGAAAAGTAATTAAAATCTAATAAATTCCCAGGCCCATTTAAATGAATTGGTGAGGCAATCGCAATACCGTATTTATCCTGTACTTCTACAAGCCTACTAACAGTATTTGTATGGACCCAAGCATCTTGATTTAGAAGAAAAAAATGAGTTCCACCGTTTTTATAGGCATATTCAATCCCTTGATTATTTGCTTGACCAAATCCTCTGTTATCACTGTTCGCAATTAGGTAAGCATCAGGATAATTCTCTTTAATATATCTGACGGTTTCATCATTTGAACAGTTATCTATTATCACTGGATACAGCTTCAAAGATGAATTACGCAGACTTCCTAAGCACTTGTCCACCCATTTCATTGCATTATAGGTTACAATTATGCAATATACTTTTACATTTTCCATCTAATCATCTTATTTGTTTGAAGATATTTTGAAATTAAAATTATTAAAATTATAGAGACAGAACTTTCTGTTTTCCAGAAGCTATAATAAAACAGTCCGTGTAAAGGGATTTGATATAAAACTCCTAAAATTAAGAGATCAGAAAGTGTGAAAAGTTTCTTCCCCATAAAACGTCTAGCGATTAGAAAATATACAATAGAATATAGCAACATACCTCCCAAACCAGTATCGACAAAAATATCGCCGAGAAAAGTATAAAATATACCAATATTCATTCCTGTTTTGTACAGAATCAAATCTCTATATTCATTTAAATCAAAACTCCCAAATAATAAGCTTGAGGTTAAAGGGAATATACGATAAGACGTATATTGATGAAAATCTAGATTTTCAAAGAAATAACAGAAATTCAGATAGGATTGTCCAGCATATGTAATTAAGAAATTCTCTGTTTCGCCACCATGAGCAACTGCAGCTCTACCAATAGAAATAAATATTAAATAGCTAGCAAGTAAGCCTAATGTTACTAAGGACACAATTGTAATCAACTTTTTCTTTCTTTTGGACAAGTGAGACCAGAATAATACTAGACAAAAAATAAACGTTAGCACCCAGTACATCAAATTAGTCCTTCCTCCAACTAAGAGACCTAAATAAATTGCACTTAACGATGAAATTAATAGCAAGACCTTTAATGTGCGTTCTTTTTTTATAAAAGAATATGCATAAAAAAACATTATTAAAACTGTATAACATAAACCTCCTAACCATTTTAATAGAGAGTGGCCAATATGCTCAATTACATTATAGGAGGTAAAAACACTCTCATCTTTATACATTGCTATCCTTGTATCGACTAAACCAAAAGCCAATGCCTCTTTTATCTTAGTAACCAAAAAGATGCAACCAATAATCAATATTATACTTAAACACCTGCCCACTAAAATAAAACGTCTTAAAAATACAGTATTACTATTAGGCTCAATTATAATATTCTTTTTGAAAAACGGTATAAAATAAAAAAGCAATAAAACACAAAATACTATACTGGACACCAAATTCGCATACTGGTATTCCAGATTACTTTGCGAATTATACAAAATAATAGAAAAAAATATAGAAAAAGTATAAACACCAATTAAATAACTAGCTATTTTGAATTGTTTAGCTCTTGCTATAAAAAATAAAATAACAAAATAACAAAATACTACATATATCATTCGTATTGAATTTATTTGTCCAATAATGAAAAATTAATTATATACCAACTTAACCTTAATTCTCTAATTAATTTCAAGTTCGGTTTCATAAATTAATTGGATTTACTTAAAGAAACCATATTTAATAACGTTTTTCTATGTTTTCCTTTTATCAATAAAAACCATACAAACATAAACATAGTTATTCCCAACGCTCCAACTTTTATTAATATTGTAAACCATATTGATCCAGTTATATACCCTGATAAAAAATTTATGATAAAACATAATCCACCAAAAAGAGCCCATACAGGAAAAACTGTTTTGAAAAAAACAGTTTTAGTATCAATTTTAAATTTATTCGGTAAAAAATAAATATAATAAAATAATGTATGTACCAATTCGTGAATGGCGAATCCTATCACTACTCCACCAACTCCATAAATTGGCACAAAAATTACATATGCTCCAATTGCTAATGCCATAGCAACGGCTCCCATTGTAGCAACTGATTTTAACTTCTTCTCAGTAAATACCACAGAGGTCATTACGTTTCTATGACTAAGGAGTAATGTTAATAACCAAAGAATCATCCATGGTGCAAGTTTAACATATTCTATTCCTACGTATATAGTAAATATCTCTTTTATCCCAATGATTAGCATGAACACTATAAAACTTAAAACAATCGTTACATATCTAGTACCATCATTTACAATTCTATTGATACCTGCCCAATCGGATTTTACAGCCATCTTTGTAACTATGGGTAGTAAAACTTGCATAAATGAGCCTGAAAGAATGGTTACTACGGACACAATTGTGTTCATTATATTAAACTCTGCGACAGCTCCAGGTCCAGATATATTACCCAGTATAAGAGGACGAGAATTAAACGCCAAAAATTGAAAGATACTAAATGAAAAAATGGATAAGGCATATGGGTAAACTGACTTAAACATATCCTTGTCATAAGAAAAGTTAAATTTCAAATTTGGAGCCATTTTTCTTGCTTTCAAAACCGTTAAAGGTAATATGATCGTCGCCAAGAAAATATAACCGAAAAAGTAGAATTCAATGGACGTTTTAAATAATACTGTTATAGCCAGAATTATAAATTGCAATAATTTTAGAAAAGTGCTACGTTTTTTTATCCAGTTTATAAGATCGTAAGCCCTAATAAACTGATCAAAACAAGATGAAATCCAAGAAAATGTAGCATTAATAGCTAGGATCCACAATAGATTTCTCAATGTAATAGCTTGTTCAGGAGAAACTTTAAAAAAAGTGTCCGCAAAGAAAGACAATCCAAAAAGTATTACGGTATTTAATAATCCAAGTGTCAGATAAAAAAGATGGGTTAAACTGAACAATTTTTGGACATTATCATCTTCTTTCTTAGCAAGAAACTCAGAAAAAAAACGAACATTAGAATTAGTCATACCCATATCCAATAGATAAATATAGACATTAACTGATAAAGCAATTCCAATAAGGCCATACTCTTCTTTTCCAAAATAACTAATAAGGAACGGAACGGACGCTATCGAATAAAGGATACTTACAATATTGTTAATAATAGTCCATGCAACGCCAGAAATAATAACTTTCCCCTTTCCCATCTTTCAATTTTTGAAATTTATATTGTTTTGATTTGTTTAACTTTATACCAATTCTAGTTTTTGTCGCGATCTGCAATATTTCTAACACATCTAGCTACCGATTCCCTCCAATGAGGTATTTCTATATCTAATATTCTCTTAATTTTGGTTTTATCCAATACTGAAAAACTTGGTCTAGATACTTTACTTGGAAATTCATTAGAATGACAAGGATGTATTTTACAAACATGTTCAAAACTTTCGTTTATAGCCAATGCAAAGTCGTACCATGAACATACACCTTCATTTGAAAAATGATATATTTGGTTTTTAAACGCTGAACTATTTTTGTCTATAATAATAAGAATCACATTTGCTAAATCTTTAGCATACGTAGGTGTCCCGACCTGATCAAAAACCACATTGATAGTTTCTCTTTCTGCAGTAAGCTTCTGAATCGTCTTTAAGAAATTTTTACCATACGAAGAATATAGCCAAGAGGTTCTAAGGATAATATATTCACAACCTGAGTCTACTATCGACTTTTCACCGTTTAATTTTGTTTCGCCATAAATCCCTAAAGGATTTGTGCAATCTATTTCGACATAAGGGATATTGTTACTACCATTAAAAACATAATCAGTTGAAATGTGCATTAATAAGGTATTTTTTTCTTTGCAGACTTCTGCCAAATTTCTAACACCTATATGATTAACAAGATCGGCCATCTCTCTATCATCTTCTGCTTGATCTACATTCGTATAAGCAGCACAATTAACAACTATATCGATTTCATTACGTTCCAAATAAACTGATATTTCCGATTTATCAGTTATATTCAATTCACTAGCATCAGTGAAAAAATACTTGTTTGCATGTTCCCATTTTTCTGAAAGTTCTCGTATTTCACAACCTAGTTGCCCGTTTGCACCAGTAATAAGTATATTATGCATAAAGATTTTCTGTATAATCAAACAAATAATCTGAATCCTTTAATAAAGGATTTTTTATGTCTTTAGTAGAAAGTATTATATCATCTGTAGGAATCTGCCAATCAATTTCTAACATTGGGTCGTTCCATAATAATCCACCTTCAGATTGAGGAGCATAATAATTATCACACTTATATTGGAAAATGGCCTCCTCGCTTAAAACAACAAAACCATGGGCAAATCCTCTAGGAATGAAGAACTGGCGTTTATTTTCTTCAGAAAGTTCTACAACTATATGTTTACCAAACGAAGGTGATCCCTTTCGGATATCTACGGCTACATCTAGAACCTTTCCTTTTACTACTCTTACCAATTTTGATTGAGCATCAGGAGCTTTTTGAAAATGCAAACCTCTTAGAACCCCATAAGTTGATTTAGACTCGTTATCTTGGACAAAACTTGTTTTTAAAACATTCTTTTCAAATTCTTTTTGAGAAAAAGATTCAAAAAAATATCCTCGCTCATCAGCAAAAAACTTTGGTTCGAGAATTACAGCTCCTTCTAATTCTGTTTGTATTATATTCATCTCTGATTCTTCTTATTTAAAGTTCTATTTTAAAATAATTTAAAAAAAATATGCCAAGCAACTTTGATCTATATAAAGAGTTGATATCCCATTTCTGATTCATCAAGCCTGGCTTCCAACACAAAAAACACCTAAAACTATCTAGTCATTATTAATCATGTAAATCTTTTAACTTTAAAATCTTCAATAAATATTGTCCGTACTCATTTTTTTTCATGCTTTCTCCCATTTCTCTAATTTTTTCATCATTTATCCATCTATTTCGCCACGCTATTTCTTCAAGACAAGATATTTTAAGCCCTTGCCTTTTTTCGATCACTTCTATAAAAGTAGATGCTTCGGACAAAGAATTATGAGTACCCGTATCCAACCATGCAAAACCACGACCAAATAATTGAACTTTGAGTTCTTCTTTTTTTAGAAAACGCTGATTTACAGATGTAATTTCTAATTCACCCCTTTCCGACGGCTTGATTTGCTTAGCTATCTCTACCACATTATTAGGATAAAAATACAGGCCGACTACGGCATAGTTTGATTTTGGAACAGCTGGTTTTTCCTCTATACTGATCACATTCCAATCATTATCAAACTCTGCAACACCGTAACGCTCTGGGTCATTAACATAATAGCCAAAAATTGTAGCTTTTTGGTTTATATCGGCATCAATAACTGCTTCTTTTAACATAGCTGGCAATCCATGGCCATAAAAGATATTATCCCCCAGAACTAAACAAACACTATCATCCCCAATAAATTCCTCGCCGATGATAAATGCTTGTGCCAATCCATCAGGTGATGGTTGTTCAGCATACTGGAAGCTCACTCCATAGTCTGATCCGTCACCTAACATGCGTTTAAAAGCTGGTAAGTCCTCAGGAGTAGAAATGATTAATATATCCCTAATTCCCGCTAACATTAAGGAAGAGATAGGGTAATAAATCATTGGTTTGTTATAAACCGGAAGTAACTGCTTACTGACCCCTTTAGTAATAGGATATAATCGCGTGCCGGATCCACCAGCTAATATAATTCCTTTCATAACCCTGCTCCTCTATTATTGGTATTGTTTTTCGTAGTAATTTTGATATTCTCCAGATGTCACCTGATCCAACCAATCCTGATTTTCTAAGTACCAGTCTATTGTTCTTGATAACCCCTCTTCAAATGTAACTGATGGTTGATACCCAAGCTCCTTATTAATCTTCGTCGCATCAATAGCATAACGAAGATCATGGCCGGGACGGTCTTTAACATAAGTGATCAGTTGAGTGGCTTTGCCTTCTTCTCGTCCCAACTTCTCATCCATTTGTTTACACAACTCCTTGACTAAATCTATATTCTGCCATTCATTAAAACCTCCAACATTATAAGATTCTCCTAATTTTCCTCTATGAAAAACCAAATCAATGGCACGTGCGTGGTCAATCACATAAAGCCAATCTCGCGTAAACTTTCCATTACCATAGATAGGTAATGGTTTATTATTTAAAATATTATGTATACAAAGTGGAATCAGCTTCTCTGGAAAATGATTTGGTCCATAATTGTTAGAGCAATTTGTCATAACTATAGGTAAACCATAAGTATCGTGATATGCCCTCACGAAATGGTCTGAAGATGCCTTCGACGCCGAATAAGGCGAATGCGGATCGTAAGCAGTTTGCTCTGTAAATAATCCTGTATCACCTAACGTACCATAAACCTCGTCTGTAGAAACGTGATGAAAAAGCTTCCCGGAAAAATCTTCCCCCCAGATCTCTTTTGCTGCATTCAGCAGATTTACTGTACCAATCACATTTGTCATCACAAATGCTAAAGGATCAGAAATTGATCGATCAACATGGGACTCGGCCGCAAGATGAATAATTCCATCTGGCAAATACTGTTTGAATATATCCAAAATATGCCCCGCATCCGTAATATCTGCTTTAACGAAGGTGTAATTTGAACACCCTTCAATATCTTTTAAGTTTGCCAAATTACCTGCATAGGTTAAAGCATCCAAATTTATAATTTGATAATCTGGGTATTTTAAAACGAATTCACGAACCACGTGTGAACCAATAAATCCAGCCCCTCCAGTTATAACGATAGACTTCATACCAATAACCTATTTATTTGTCACTCCACAGAAATCAAGAACAACTTTTCCTTCTGCAATTTCTAACGTCTTAAATTCGTTGTGTGCGACCAAGAAAACTATAATATCAGCTTTAGCAATGGCATCCTTGTAATCCGTCAGTTTGAAAACCTTATGTTCGTGAACATTGGGCTCAACAATATACATATCAGCATCTCCTGAATCCTGCAATACACGCTCTGCAATGTGGATAGCTGGTGATTCTCTTAAATCATCAATATTTGGTTTAAAAGCTAAGCCCATAATTGCAATCGAAGGTTGACGACCGTACTTGATTTCGAACTCCAATCGTGCCGTTTTTACTTTTTCAGCACACCAGAAAGATTTATAATTATTTGTTTCTCTAGCCTGTGCAATCATACGTGATTCCATCGGAAAGTCTGCCGTGAGGAAGTAAGGGTCAACCGCAATACAGTGCCCACCAACTCCACACCCAGGCTGTAAGATATTAACACGCGGGTGTCTATTAGCCAAACGAATTAAATCCCATACATTAATGTCCGCTTTGTCACAGATTAATGAAAGCTCATTGGCAAACGCTATTTGAGAATCTCTAGATGCATTTTCAGTCAGTTTACACATCTCAGCAGTACGTGCATTTGTCGGATGCAGTTCTCCTTTTACAAACTGACCATAAAATGCTAATGCCTTTTGAGTAGAAGCCTCATTTACCCCACCAATAACACGGTCGTTATGCACCAATTCGTACATGACATTACCAGGAAGAACACGCTCTGGACAGTATGCCAATGAAATTTTCCCTTCCAGCTCAGGGCGTTTTGAAAAAATCAAAGCCATCATCTTTTCTGTTGTTCCAACAGGCGAAGTTGATTCGATTACATATAAATCTCCTTCTTTCAACAATGGTATAATACCTTCAGTTGCTGCCTGAACATAAGAAATATCAGGTTGATGGTCGCCCTTAAATGGCGTAGGAACAACCACTAAATAAGTATCAGCCTCAACAGGTTTTGTATCTGCCTTTAAGAATCCTTCTGCCACAGCTTTCGCTACGGCCTTATCCAAATCGGGTTCAACAATATGAATTTTACCTGCATTGATCGTATCCACAACATGTTGTGAGATATCTACCCCATGCACAGCGATGCCACTATTTGCGATTAATGCCGAAGTAGGCAATCCAATATATCCTAAACCTACGGTTACTACTTTTGCTTGCATTGATATGATTTAATTTAAGTTTTTAATAAAGTTAACAATTCTTTCACAGGCCTTACCGTCTCCGTAAGGGTTGTGCAATTCACTCATTTGTTTATACCGATCAACATTACTCAAAAGGTCTTGTGCTTCTTTCACGATCTTTTCCGTATCAGTACCAACGAGGATAACGGTACCAGCATCAACTGCCTCGGGTCTCTCTGTCGTGTCACGCATAACCAAAACCGGCTTTCCAAGACTCGGCGCCTCTTCTTGTACACCGCCTGAATCTGTAATAATTAGATATGACTCATTCATCAACCATACAAATGCAGGATAAGCCAAAGGATCGATCAAATGAATATTGTTCACATCTGATAGGATCTCATAAACAGGTTTCTTCACATTTGGATTCAAATGTACAGGATAAATAATCTGTACATCTGTATTTGACAATGCAATTTCCTTTAAAGCCTGGCAAATATTGATAAAACCCTGACCGTGGTTTTCGCGCCTGTGCCCTGTTACTAAAATCAATTTCTTCGCAGGATCAACCAGGTCTTTCAAACGATTGATCTCAGGATTATCTAAATCCTTTACACGGCTCGAGCTTTCAAATAAAGCATCAATAACAGTATTACCCGTAACTAAAATGCCGGAATCTTGAATATTTTCACGCAATAAATTCTGACGTGACGCTTCAGTAGGAGCGAAGTGAAAATCGCAAATACGCCCAGCAACCTGCCTGTTGATTTCTTCAGGAAATGGCGAACGCTTATTATGTGTACGGAGCCCAGCCTCAATATGGCAAACCTGTGCTCCGGCATAGAAAGCGGCGATGCTAGATGCCATAGTAGTAGTAGTATCGCCGTGTACATAAACATAGTCTGGTTTAAAATCTTCCAACACCGCTTTCATTTCAGTGATAATATCAGCTGTTAATGAATAGAGATTCTGATTCGGCTTCATTAAGTTCAAATCATAATCAGGCTTAATATCAAAAAACTCTAATACCTGATCCAACATCTCACGATGTTGAGCAGTAACACATACTTTTGTTTCAAAAGAGCTGTCTTTTTGGAACTCTTTAACCAAAGGAGCCATTTTAATAGCCTCAGGCCTAGTACCAAATACAATTAAATTCTTAATTTTCATAAATATAAATATTACAATCTAGCATCAACAAGTGATCTATCCAAACAGGCTTTCAGATCAAATACAACAGAATTATCTTTCTTCAGAGATTTTAGATCTAATGTCAAAAATTCATTATGAGAAACTGCTACAACTATGGCATCGTATTGATTTTCAGCATTAATCTCATTTAAAATATCGACACCATACTCATGTGCTACCTCTGTGGCCGCAGCCCAAGGGTCATATATGTCAACATCCACACCATATTCCTGCAACTCTCTGTAAACATCTACAACCTTAGTATTACGAACGTCAGGACAATTTTCTTTAAATGTGACCCCAAGAATTAATGCTTTGGCTCCACTAACAGAAATTTCCTTCTTAATCATTAGTTTGACCACCTTTGAGGCGATAAATTCTGCAACGGAATCATTCACGCGACGACCTGATAATATCACATCTGGATGGTAGCCTAATTGAGTAGCTTTATGAGCTAAATAATAAGGGTCTACCGATATACAATGCCCGCCAACCAATCCCGGTTTATATTTTAAAAAATTGAATTTAGTGCCTGCAGCTTCAAGTACGTCATTAGTATCTATTCCAATACGGTCAAAGATCAACGCCAACTCATTAACAAATGATATGTTGACATCGCGCTGCGCATTTTCGATAGCCTTTGATGCCTCTGCCACTTTAATGTTCGCTGCTTTGTGCGTGCCGGCCGTGATAATGGTTTTATAGAGTTGATCAACTTCTTCAGCAATCTCCGGAGTGGATCCTGAGGTTACTTTTTTTATCGTCGTCAACGTATTAACTTTGTCCCCTGGAACAATACGCTCGGGAGAATAGCCAACAAAGAACTCTTTATTGAAAGTGAGCCCCGAATACTTCTCCAGAATCGGCACACAATCTTCTTCTGTACAACCAGGATAAACAGTAGATTCATAAATAACAATATCTCCTTGTTTTAACACCTTACCCAGCATTTCAGATGCCTTCAGCAAGGGCGTCAAATCGGGCGCATTATAACGATCTATTGGCGTTGGAACCGTAACGATGTAAATTTGGGCTTCCGCAAGCTCTTCAAGACTATTTGAAGCCCTATAACCTGTTGAGAAATTATTTTCTTTCGCTTGTTCCAATGCAAGATTCAGTTTCTCCAAATCAGCTTCTAAGGTCCTATCTTTTCCAGAATTTAATTCCTGCACTCGCTCTTGATTAATATCAAAACCAAGTACTGGAAAATATTGAGCGAACTCTATAGCCAATGGCAAACCAACATAACCTTGACCAATAACTGCTATTTTTTTCATTTATTTCTTTTTTATATAACGAGCTTTATTTTACAGAATATAGAATGATCCGATGTTTTTCGGGCAAATCTGTTGTATGTAAAACAATTGTTTTCTGCAACTTTTTCCCAACCTTGTCCGCTAACAGCAATAAATATGCCTGATTTATATTTTCACCTAAAATTAACACATCAATTTTTTCAGAATCTATCCCTGCAGCATAGTCGCCAACCAAACTAACTTCCTGAATATCTCCTGCTTGTTGTAGTATATTATCTACAATTTCATCAATTCCCAAATAAGTATGAATTAATTTTTGAAGTGGTTTAAACAAGGAGTGTTTAATATTAGCCCGATATAATATTCTATTCTTCGCTGTACTTTTTTCTAAATACCCCGCCTCGGACAATTGGTTCAGTTCCTTTCGTATTGCATTGGTTGATTCCTGAAACTCATCAGCAAGGCCGCGTAAATGCGATTGATTACTCGCCGATACAAAAAATTTGATCAGTAATTTCAGTCGGGTCTTGGAAGTAATCAATGAATCCAACATTGGTATAGCTTTAGATTGAGTAACAAAAGTACTCAATCTAATTGATTGTTGCAAATTATTAAATTGTTAACACACGATAACAATGGCATTTCTCATTAGGCATCCACGTGGAACATTAGTTTAAATAGACTCAACTACAGACACCTCGATAAAGAGGCGCCTTAAAAATGAATACACAAAATTCTAGATTTATCGCAAATGATCACACGCTCACACCTTGGTAAAGATCGGTAATGGATAGTGTTGTTGTAAAAAGTTCAGGTTTACTCTGTTCAAAATTCATGACACCAGAAATACTTACCCGCCCTCCTTTCAAGTCTTCTAGCCTTGAGCCTCGTTTGACTACTTTAAATCGCACCGAAACATCAGATATCGCCCCTTTTTGCTGTTCAAATGGCACAACGAGAATCTGTTCTAAATTAACGTTTAAAGCGGTATTAAGGGGCTTCACCTTCCGTATAACAATATTCTTTAGTTTGTCATCATGTCGCTTGGCCTTGAAAACAAACACCCCACTCTTAACATTGCGATCACCGCTATATTGCCCTGGTCGATCTTGGAACATGTAATTAACGGTCATATCAACCCTTCGGCTAAACCGTTGCTCCAGTTGTCTTTTCCGCATCAAAAAATAAATGGTGATCAATACTAAGATAGAAAGCGTTATAGCAAGTGTCATAAGAATATGTTAAAATAAATTTAAATGGCTTTTTAATTTCGGTATACGATTCCGATTACATTCAAATATAGTCCAACAGCTTCTTTTATCATCAAAATCTACCAGGGACAAACAAGGGACATTTCACAAAAACCTAATAATCAACAAAATACAATACATTGTTTTATTATTAACAAATAGTTCTTTTGAAAAATAAATTAACAAAAAGATGAATTTGGGTTAAGGGAATATGAATAGGGAGCGCACAATTACATCGCCCCCTGAATGATTTTAGTCAATCAATTTGGATTGATGACGCTCAAGCGTGTTATATATTTTTTTGACATCTTGGGATTTCTCTTTCTGCAAGACCAGAATGGCATCTTTGGTGTGAACCAGAATACTATCGCGTAAGCCAACAAAAGCAGTGTAGACATCTGTACCAATGACCATATTGCCATTTTCATCCACAGGGTGTCCTGTTTGCTTTAAATAATCGTACATCGATTCAAATGACCCTAAGTCCGACCATTGAAAACTAGTCGCTACAACCCTAATTTTTTTGGAACGTTCCATTACGGCATAATCGATGGAAATCGAAGGAATCTCTTTAGATAATTGTAAATCTAATTCACCGTCCTTCCGGTGCTGCCAAGCATTGAAAGCAGTTGCGTACACTTTAGGCTCGAAAGTCTGCAATTCGGCAAGCAACGTATCTGCCCGAAAACAAAACATACCCGAATTCCAGAGAAAGTTACCGCGCTCTATAAAATCCTCCGCGGTATCCTGATTTGGTTTTTCTCGAAAAGATAGCACCTTGTCGTCCTTATATTCAATATAACCGTACCCCGTCTCTGGGCGGGTCGGCTGTATACCAAATGTAACAATGTACCCCTTGTTAGCCTTTTCTATCCCAGCTTTGATCGCTTCAGCATAAGCATCCTCGCCAACAATCACATGATCTGAAGGTGTTACAATTAAAATATCATCGGGCTGAGCAGCAAAGGCAGCGAAAGCAATAGCGGCAGCTGTATTTCGGGGTGTAGCCTCCACAATGTCAATATAGTCTATCTTATTGTTTTCCATGACTTCACGGCTCAGACTATGGTTGTCACAGTTCCCTACAACAATCACTTGTTTGCAAAGGGATTGATTACGCTTAACCGTCATCTCAAACAATGAGCCATCCTTAAATAAATCAAGGTATTGTTTAGGGTAGCTTTTACGTGAAAGCGGCCATAATCGACTACCTACCCCACCCGTCAAAATAACATGTATAATACTGCTCATAATATATTAATGTTTCTCTGCTTCTTTATCAGCAACAACTCTTCGTAAACCTGCGCTTGAAAAACGATGTGTGCGCTTGTTGTAATAGATTTCGATATTTTCTTCTACACAATATAACCGGCCTGAAAAATCAGTGTCGCGATATTCCTCACCAATAATACGCATATTGATAGGAAGAGCTTTGATCATATCAATTAGATCTTGCTCGGTCTCGTATGGAATAATTTCATCCACATAGCGACAGCCTTCCAACTGAATATAGCGTTCTACAATAGTTTGTGTTGGTTTTGCTTTTTCCGGGAAAACTTCTGAAGGGTCGGTATTGAGCCCAACAATTAAATAGTCACAGTGTCGCTTTGCTTCCTCCAACATCATAATATGACCGGCGTGCAATAAATCAAAAACACCGAAAGTAATTCCAATTTTCATCGTATAATTTATCCTTTAATGACTGATGAGAGCTCTCAGGCTCGGTTTCATCTAAATATCTTTTTTATAGCTGAGAGAGCTCGCAAGCTCGGTTCACCACAGCTGTTTAAATAGATTTTAATACTGTCTCTTCCCCGGAATCGGCATCCGCTACTATTTTACGAAGCCCTGAGCTGGAAAACCGATGGTCCCGACTATTAAAATACAATTCAATACCTTTTTCTTCACAATAGGCTCTTCCCGTAAAATTCTTTTCACGATATTCGTCGCCAACAATACGAACATCTATCTTAAAGGACCGAAGAATATCTTCCAAGTCTTGTTCCGTTGCATAGGGAACAATCTGATCCACATATTTACAGCCTTTGAGCTGTATATAACGTTCGACAACCGTTTGTGCGGGTTTATTTTTCTCGGGACGATCCAAAGTAGGGTCGGTCTGAAGACCACATATTAAATAATCGCATTGTCGTTTTGCATCCTCAAGCATCTTAATATGCCCGGCATGCAACAGGTCAAAAGCACTAAAGGTAACACCAATACACATGTCTTTAGCAGGTATATTTATCATAATCAAATCGAATTTAAATGAATAGAGAAATTACGTTCGTCTATCAAAGATAAAATATATTAGTATAACACCATACAATCACTTTTCGTTCGTTTCATTTTAACATTTATGCAAAAAAACTGAATCAATAATGGCCGATTCCTCCTGTGACCAATACAAAGTCTTTCCTTATTTATTATCCCTAAATCTAGACATCAAATCTTTAAAACCCGAAAGTTTTAAAGGTATGTTACTTAATTTAAAAAGATAAAAAATGCAGCAAAACACTGCAAAAACCGAGGAAATAGCAATATAAAAAATACAATGAAAATAAAGAGTCTGAGAATAAATAAAATAAAAAGATACAAACACAACTAAGCAAATGACAAAAGGAACAACGGTATAATTGACAAATAATTTATAGAATCCATAATCGAATAGTTTTCTTAATGGAAAAAAAAGATAAATATAAGCGCCCAAATTTATGACGATCCAAGAATAACCAGCCCCCCTAAATCCAAGAACATGTATAAAGTAATACAGTAGTGGAACTCCCATGGTAATTTGAAATACACCTTGATAAACAGTATATTTGGTTTTACCAAAAGCTAAAAGGGCATAATAAAACAGCAACTGCATTGATAAGAATACTGTACCAACTATTAATGTGCGGGCCAAAAACTCCATATCTTCCCTATATCCTTCCTCGATTCGATTACCTAGCCAAAACCTGAAAAGATCTGAAATATAGAAATACAACGAGAAAGACACTATGAAAACGATAACATTTAGTATATAATTTGATATTCTGAATAGACTTTTCAACCCATCCATATCTCTTTCGGAAACTAATTTTACAAAAGTCGGAAACAATGATGTCGCTAAGGGCATACCTAATAATGTAGGGGATTGGGCAAGTGAAGATGCCAAAGTATAATAACCAAAGACTTTTAAGGTAAATAATGAACTTATCAGTATTTTGTCCATTTGCGTATTAACAGCGGAAATAATGGAAATGAGACTCATACCACCTATATAAATTAGAATATGTTTTGGAAGCTTTACAAATTCTAAATACAATACTTTTATTCTTTTTATAAAATAAGACAATACGCTATATCTCAACAAAAACACATAGCCTACGTTACAGATAATCTGCCAGAAAAAATAACTATATAAACTATTTGAAACATATCGAAGGATAATAACTACCACACCTGTTCTTAACAAAGCCCAAAAAAATTGATACATATTCGCTCTAGCCTGATACCCCAATCCGAATAGTGCACCATAATAAAGCGAAGAACATAGATGAAAACTCACACCAAATGATATAAGCATAACATACTTTGTCAAATCCTCAATCGGAAATTTATCGGTTTGCAGCCAGTGAACGGCAATAAAATTAGAGGTCAATAATAATCCTAACAATACAGTCCCACATATGATGAAATACTTCTTCTCAACTAGTTTAAAAACGGAATACTTATAACCATCTGAAAAAGAAGCTGAGAACTCTTTAATTACTGCTGAAGACAGTCCTAAATCAGCTAGACTGATGATACTAAGTACAACAGTATAGAAGCTAATAATGCCATATGCCTCAACACCTAGTAACTGGATGTATAATGGAACAAAAAGATAAATTGATAATATTCCCCATAATTTGTTACCATAGTTGGTCAATACATTTAAAACAGTTGATTTCATGCCAGAATTGCAGTTAGCTTAAAATATTTTACGGAATCTACTAGTGATGCACCCCATCCAATATATTGAATTTCTCCATATTCTTCGTTGTCAATATCTTCGGTAAAATTTAATAAATTCATGCTATCTATATATCAGTGAATATAGTACTTTACTATATTTTAACCTTCCCCTAAACTGCTTGAACTATTATAGATCATCTTTCTAGGCTGGACTAATAATAAAATACGATTAATAAACAGGCAATCTACGATTAACAAGATAGTTCTCAATAGTTAAGATCAATCGCCTTA
Source organism: Sphingobacterium sp. 18053 (assembly GCF_902706145.1). Taxonomy (NCBI): domain Bacteria; kingdom Pseudomonadati; phylum Bacteroidota; class Sphingobacteriia; order Sphingobacteriales; family Sphingobacteriaceae; genus Sphingobacterium; species Sphingobacterium sp. 18053. Next base: position 299,257 of record NZ_CACSJW010000006.1, on the reverse strand, counting down.
ATATTATGCCATGGAGCGAACATCAATATGCCTTAAGTATAAATTGGCACAAGCTCGTGCATCAGACAGAGCTTCATGATGGTTTAGCTCTATTCCTAACACTTCACAACAGGCATTTAATCGCGCTGGCTTAAATCCTTTACCTTGATAAATTCTAAATGTACATTCCCATTTCTCATTTAAACCAAGGCTATCGTAGGATAAATTATAATAACTCATAGTTTTTCGTAGCACACCACGATCAAACAACTCATTATGGGCTACCATAAGTCTATTATTGATAAATGGAAAAATTTGGGGAAATAGATCATTAAAAGTCGGTGCGGCAACAGTATCTTTTGGCCTAATCCCATGAACTCTAGTAGTTTGCCACATATATTGATTATTCGGGGGCTGGATAAGTGAATAAAATTCCTCAACAATCATCCCGTTCTCAACAACTACAAGCCCTATAGCACAAGCCGAATTCTGATTGGCAGTCGCTGTCTCGAAATCTATTGCGGTGAAATTTAATCCTGATTGCATGATCACTCCTTCTAAAAGTCGCAGTAAAATTACTAATTTTAATTTAATAGTATACGCCCTATAACTCCACTCATTGCACGTATTCAAAATTTTTCTCAGTTAAGCATCGTTATAATTAATGTATTCCCAGCGTTCCTTATCTATTTAACAAATTTGAGAAAAGATCTTATTAAAGTATGAGTCAAAAAATAAAATGATGAGAGTAACGATAGACCCTCATTCTCTCTAAAAATTCGCCAGACCCACTTGATAGCATTTATCTTATTTGATGAGATTGAACCTTCTCTAACTCTATATAACATCTGTATAGTCCCGGTATTTCTGGCTTCTCTACGCGTTAACCTTAAAACTTTAAGCCAAAGAGCATAATCCTCGTGGCCTTGTTTTTCGAAATAAAATTTTTCAAGCTTTTTCGAATCAACCAAAACCGTCGAGCAGGCCAAAATATTACCTTTTAAGAGTCCAAAATATTCAACCTGCCGTGGAGCTCTAATAATTCTATTTCTTGAGTTTCCTTGCTCATCAATTTTTTCATAGTCTGAATAAACAATTACAGCCTGTTCATTTTGTATTAAGCTGAGTTGCTCCTTCAATTTTGATGAGAGCCAAATATCGTCGCTATCTAAAAAAGCAATAAACCTGCCCCTTGCCGAACGGATTCCTAAGTTCCTTGGTTCCGCAGGAGATCCCGAAGGTTCCTTCGTTTTTAGTACTTTAATACGAGCATCTTTATGACAATAATCCATCGCGATAGAATAAGTTCTGTCAGAAGAGTGATCGTCAATTATCAATAGCTCCCAGTCTTCATAACTTTGGCTCAGTACGGATTCAATACTATATCGAATAAACCTTTCCACGTTATAGGAAGGCATTATAATTGAAACCAAGTTATTCTTCTCCATTTATCAATTTTAATCTATTTATCTTTATACCCAACGAAATTGTTATTGTAATAACTATTTCCAAAAGGTCCAATCCCTGCAATATCCACGCCGACAGGGGCAACTTTTGATTTTTTTCGCCTTAGCTCCAAATCCCCTACAATATTTCAACTTAGATATGCTACCTCGCCGCACCATCAAACTATCTTAACAAACTTTCGAAGGAATTAACCAATGTAGATTCGTTATCTTCCCAGTTTCTTTTGCCTTTAAAGTTCCCTAGGTTTGTTTTATATTTATTGATTAATTCAGGATTGGAAATTGCATCAGCGATTAATTTTCTAATTGCCTGCTGATCATAAGGATTAACGGTAAATCCAATTTCTTCATGTTTTACCACATCTGCTAAACATGTATCAGTTGCAAAAATCCCCGGTCGACAATACTTAAAACACTCATAAAATTTATTTGAAATAGCGTATTTCACATTATAGTCAAGCGACGGATAAACCGCCCAAACCAGATCGGACACTTCATATATATCTCTAATATGGTTATACTCATAGCTACCGAAAATCTTTACTTGAGTATTATCACTTGTATATGCTTTAAGCCGAGCGAAATCGGGTCCATCGCCCCAAAAAAGCACTTCTACATCTAGCCCTACAATGGAATCAACTAAATTTTTCATCACGTCGAAATATCGGACTGTTCCAATGAATGAAATTTTCAATTTGTCACTTTCATAGAAATATTTCTTCTCAATCAATGCATTTTCAGTAATCGGAAGATTTTCAATAACAACTTTTGAACCACTGAAAAAATCATAACGCTGTTGAAAAAAACGTGATGCGAAAATGATAAGATCTGTATTCTTTAAACTTCTTTTTTCTAACGCGTCCAAAATTTTACGTACAAAACTGCTTTCCGCGGTAGGTAAATCTAAGTTCTCATAAACTAACTTTTGATCTTTTGACTTCAGTAGGCTACATAGCAATAGCATATCCCAATGTGAAGCAATTAAGATCTTGGGTTGTAAAGAAGCATTTATTCTTTTTAAATAAAAGAAATAGGAAAACAAAGCAATAAGCTTTTGTAAAGGATTACCGTAGGCGGCCTTCTTTTCAAAAACATGATATTTAATGTCTTTGTCATCTATATCGAATCTTCCATCCCTATTCCAGGCAGCAATATGTACCTCACTCTGGTTCAGCCGTTTTCTTAGACTTTCAACGATTCGAATATTTCTGGTATTGATAGGGTAGCTTGAATCCACTAATAAGACTTTCATAATTTATTGAAACAAGTAATTTTTATAATCATAATAGTCCTTTAAACTATCGGTATGCAGGTAACGATAAAGTAAAACGATTCCGTATAAGAATAAACCGGTAAGCAAGATCAATCTCATTTTCCGTGTCCGGCAAAAACTTATGAGGATTGGCACGATAAATATCTGAAACTCTCTATATATATAAGACAATCTATGAGAAAGTATATCGAAATCATTAAAAATCAAACTCAAAACAATTCCAAGAAAAAATCCATTTCGAAAGAAAATATACAATTTCTCATCTCTTATAAGATCTTTTTTGTTAATGGACGTATATAGAAACAGGATTCCAATCCGAAAAATCAGCCCAATACTAAGCCCTACCTTCTTTGTGTACTGACTATCGGCAACAGACATATAGGAATTTAAACGCATTTTTATAATCGATTCAGGCAGAAAATTTACCATCGTTTTAGTAAATGAGATGTTCAGGATCACCATTAAAGCTAAAATGGAAACAGAAATAAAAATAATTCTATTATTAATATTAAATGAAACCAAATAATATGCTGGAAGAAATACAAGTGATGATGCATGGATTGTCGCAGCAAAAATTACCAATAATAGAAATGGTATGATCTGCCGTCGCATTATAAATGGGATAGTTAAATAGCAGACTCCCATTGCAAAACCCTGTCTGATCCCATCAAAATCACGTTCCAAAAACATCCCCACAAAATACAATAAAAGAGAAGCAAATAATAAGGGTGAATATTTATGAAAGATATAATATTTAAAGCAAAAATTAACAAAGGAAAGTATAAACCAGAATCCAACAAAACCAAAGCAGAGGTTTTTAAACAACTGCATAATATAGATGTATCCAACCTCTACACCATTGACGTTCATTATCGACCAGTTCATGGAATTATTGTAGTAATACCGATAAGTACTATAATCTGTCCCTACGTTATATTTCAATCCAGAAAACAAACAAAAAACGATGAAGCTCAGAATATAAGCCAAATATTTTTCATTGGTCCAATCGAATACTTCTAAAATACCCAAAAAGAAAAGAAATGATAAAAACAGAAGGAACTCCATAATTAAAAACCTTTTAGCATCAACTTAACTCACGTAAAAAAATGAATTTTAATTTACACCTTGTCACATTCACTTTTTAAAACCTTAAGATACTCTTTCCCAAATCTAAGATCAGGTTCTAAATGGTTTCCTTCTCCCCATTCATTCCATGATTTTACAAAGGCAATCCTATGCTCAGCAGGCTTATCTTTGATGGTGTCAAAAACTTCTCGGACATGTTTTCTAAATAATTCCGGAGTTGAATTGTGTAGAATATAAGCTCGTTTACCGCTTCTTGGCGAATGATCCCAATTTGGAATAATTGTTGGTATACAATCCAATTCGCGGTCTTCTTCGCCAGAAAAATTTCTACTTGCTACTTCATAATCATATACATTGAGAGAGCCAAATAGTTTACTATATCCCTTAGACAGAATATTTACTTCCTTCCTTCTATAATCATAAAGCCGCACCACATTGATTGCATCAAATCCCATTTCCAGAATCAATGATTTTTTCTCGATTTCTATCGTTTGACCTACAAAATAAAAATCACCCAGTCCAGCCTCCGCTGCTAGTTCCCGCCAATAACTGATAAATTCAGCGGCATCAGGTATAAGCTCTGGCTTGTAAATCATAAACAAAGGTTTATCGTCCACACGTATATACCTTGAGTCTTGAAAAGCTGGTAGCATTTCTTCAAAATGCATTTTATAATCTGCTTTTCCGGGGTAAGTTTGCTCCAACAAAATTTTATTTTTTGCGCCATGCCATACACCGCTCCACGTTTCATTTGCCCATCCTAAACAAAAAGGAAAATCTGGGCACCCTGTTTTTAGTACCTCATCGAATACCCGGTCTAAAATTCGTTTCCCATTGCCAAACCAGTAATGCCAATAACAAAAGCCTTCAATTCCATATTCCTGTGCCATTTTAGCTTGTTCCACTCTCGTCTCAACTAATCTAAGATCATAATAGCCCAGGTCTGCGGGAATCCGTGGTTGGTAGTGATCTTTAAACAATTTTTCAGCTTTTCCAACGTTGGTCCACTCTGTGAAACCTGGCCCCCACCATTCATTATTCTCTTTCGTCGGATAAAACTGTGGTAAATATGAAGCAATTAACCGTATTTTATTTTGCATTTTTCAATAACTCTATTAAATAATTAAAATTCTTTTTTAAGGATTTAGAGAATCCCGTATCTGTCCGTTGAATTCCCAGGATTTTTTTTAAGGAGCCTCAAATCTCATCCAACCTCCTAATAATCTTGGCTGGATTACCTCCAATTACACAATTATCTGGAAAAGTCTTCGTAACTACTGAATTTGCACCAATAATACAATTATCTCCGATGATGACGTTAGGCAAAATAACAGCTCCCTCACCAATCCAAACATTGTTTCCTATTATAACTGGTCCTTTTGAATAAAGCTTCCTATTTGAAGGAGGACAATCTAATTCATCAACTATGACCTTGCCATGAGAATGATCACTTATATAAACTTTGCTTGCAATAAGCACATTACTTCCTAAAATTACTTTATTAATTGCGCAAATATGACAATCTTTCTGAATTGACACATTATCACCAATAATAATCTGAGGAGCAAATTTTTCCCCTAGATAGCTGTCAAAAGCATCAAGCCGCAAGCGTTGATCACAATTAAAGCCCTTTCCAATTTTAATATAGCACCCTCCCGTCAAATACATTGGAAAACGAATTAGCGCTGTGTGGCTTGAATCAAACTCATTGCAGATCCAAAGCGTATATATTTTATCCAATTGTCTTTTAATCGATTTGAAAAAATTCAAAGTAAAAACAACATGGAACATACAAACAATAAACTTTATTAGTTTCAACATAATAGATACAAAATATAGCACCTGAACCGTTAATTAAAATATGGTTTGGAATCTCAAGAAATCGTATTAGTTGTTTCAATCTTAATATCAACAACTATTAATGTTATTTTTTCATGCTTGGTTCATTATACCGATAAACAGTTTTCGTATTAAAAGAAAAAACACAATCAAGAATCCTGAAATAAATGCTCCCAATAGAATTCCTTTTAAGTTTCCTATAGCTTTTTTTTCTAACGGATAAATTGGTTCATCAACCTTTTGAATAAGTGGAGACTCCTGCAATAATCCCAATTTTGCTATTTCCAGATTCTTTACCAGTTCAGCTAAGATAGCTTTATTTGTTTCGGCAGAAACCTGAGATCTTTGTGTTGGAACTAAACGTTGTGCCTGTCTAGTGGGATTCAGATTTGGTGTCGCGTCAATAGTAAATGCCGCAACGCTAATATTTCTATTCATTTCAGCACGAACAGAATCTGTTTTCCTCTGAAGGACACTCACGTTCTCCAAAGCCTTCTTGGTTTTCGTTTCTACATAAAACTTATTAACCTGATATACAAGACTTTCGTTAAACTCTTTAGAAAACACCTCATCTTCCGATTTAACATCGACCTTCACAATTGACAATTTTGCATCAAGCTTATCAATCACTAAATTATTTTTATTGATCTCAATTGTTGCCTGATTTAGAATACTATCTTTTGCTCTTTGTAAATTCGCATTGTTATGCGCTTTAAACCGAATGTCTAAAAGCTCTGGATGCCTTTCCTTCCACCGGTCTTTTGCTTGACTCAATTCCAAATATCGATCCAATAGGATTATTGAACTATCGCTTTCAGATGGCATCAAAAGAGTTGCTTCAATCATTTTCCTTGATTTATATAGCTCCTGTAGATTATCTCCCTCAAAAATCCCAGCATCCCCCTTTCCTCCAATATCTATACCTACAAGTGCTGCCATACTAGCGTACTGTCCTAATGCACCACCTTTATTCGGAGACTCCAATACAAAAGTGGTTGTAGCCGTGTATATAGCTTTCTTAGACTTAGCATAAAAAAATCCTGAAAGACCACCAACCAAAACGACCGGGAGTATAATATACCGTCTTGAAACCAAATAGTTAAACCATTCTTTAATCTTTAAAATGAGATCCTTTAAAGTTATATCTTGTTTATTTCTAGTTTCAATCATATCTACTTAAACAAACTAATAATAATAGCCAACGTAGAGGCAATACCAGTACCTATTCCTATCCAAGCTTGTGAACTTAGCTTTTCCCTAGGAGCGCGTTTAGGAACCACAATTTCAGCTCCGGGTTTCACATCAGGATACCCGCCATCCTTTCCCTTAACAGCACCATTTGCATATTGAACAAAAACACGTTTCTTCAATGCATTGTCAGTAAATCCTCCAGCCTGATTTACATAATATTTTAAGCTTTTACCTTTAACATAGACAACGTTGTTAGGATTCAAGACCTCTCCCACAACTTTCACCGTTTCCAATTCCTTCGGCACATTGATAATATCGCCGTCCAAAACCAGAAGGTCTCCCTTTTCATACGGCTTCTCTAAAATTTTATTCAATTCAATACCTACAAGGTCACTCGGCTCAATTTCAGAAGCCGACATTCCTTGTTGCGACACCTTTGCCAAAGCGGCACTTTTTGCTTTGGAGCCATCATTATTCTTGTCAGCATCTTTATCTAGACTAGAATCTTTTTTATTACCATCTTCGTCGAAGTCGCCTTTTTCCAGTTCCTTCTTCAAACGCTCTTTTTCCTTTTTCTCTTCTGCTTTCAATTTAGACATTCCTGTACGTTTCAGAGAAGCTCCTTCCGTATACGCATAAGGAGTTAAACCACCAGCACGCTTGATCACGTCAGAAATACGCTCATCTTCACGTGAGATCGTATAAAAACCGGGATAAAGTACTTCGCCTTCGATTTTGACCTGACGTTGGGTACGGAAACCGGCATCCCCCAAAATGGAGATAACATCATAGGGCTGCAGCGTTAGGTTAGGATCTGTGAGGACACCATCTTTAATATCCACCAAAATAGTCTTCGAAGAGCGATGGTCGGTCACATCTAAGTTTTGTATGCGTCGAGCAATTTCTATCCGTGCATTTTTAGCCGCTTCGGTAAATCCACCCGCTTTTTGGATGATATCGCCCAATGTAGCATTGCTCGCAAATGGGAAATCTCCAGGAAAACGTACCTCTCCCTGAACAGTAAATTTATATTCGTCCCTTAAATCAAAAATGGACGAAATCTCAATCTTATCTTCTCTTTTGAGCGGAATATCTGCTGCAGTGCCGGCCAATATGTCACGTACATTGAAATTGATCAGTTCGGAGGTATTATCAGCTTTTAAACGATTAATTATACCACGTTCCAAAAAGGCGTCTTCGCGTACGCCATCAGCCATTTCCAATACCTGTTTTAACGTCATCCCTGATTCTAAACCAAAAATACCCGGACGAAACACCGCGCCTAAAACACTGACACGGTTCGCGAAACGCTCCAATATAGGTTCTACAATATACTGATCCCCGCCTTTGGGTGTATAATTTGCAAATTGATCGGCATAAATGTCCTGTATACTGCGTTCCCGGCCTGTTGTTTGAAGAACTTTAATTTTGGCACTATAGGCATTTTCTGTAAAATCTCCAGCATAGCGCAAGATATCCAATAGTGATTCGCCTGCCACCGTTTCAAAAATTGCGGGACGCTTGACTTCGCCTTCAAACTGCACTCTGGCACCGTATACGGGTATATGAATAATATCCTGATCCTGCAGACGGATATTTCCCTGTTGTATGCCATTCGCCAAGAAATCATATACATCAATCGTGCTCACCACACGATTACCGCGAATCACCTGAATTTTACGATAAGTTCCGTTTTTATTAGGCCCTCCAGAGGCATATAACGCATTGAATACCGTCGCTAAAGATGGTAAACTATAGGTTCCAGGTTTCGTCACGGCACCTGTCAACGTCACGCGAATGGTGCGGATATTGCCAATATTAACGCTCACCAGGGTTCTTCCCGAACGTACCGCAGGATAAGTCCCACTCAAACGTTGCTCAATCTTGCTTTTTGCCGCCGCTACAGATAAACCTGCTACATTGATTTGTCCGACATATTCCACTTTAATGGTTCCATCTGGACTTACCGGAAGCTGATAGGATGCTTCATTATCTCCTGTAATATCTAACAAGATTTCATCGTCTGGACCAATAATATACGAACTTGGGGTGGCCATACGCAAATTTGGCTCAAAGGTAGTCGCATTATTTCTAAAGAGATCGGAGCCAAATATTTTAAGCTTTCCTTCTTCATTTTCGACGGAATCACGTTTATTTGACTGTTTACGCTGTAACGAATCAGTATTGGTATAACCGTCAACCTGACGACCATTACTGCGGCTATTAGCTGTGCTATTTGTCCTTCCTTTTAATTGTTCAGGTTGCTGCTTCTTGCGCTTAATGGTAGCCAAACGTTCCTTGAGTTTCTGAACCTCAACAGCAGATACACCCTGTGCACGCGCAAAACCATCCAATTGGCTTTCATCATAGCCCATTAGTGCCGCCTGTTTCACATATTGCTCAATCTGAGCATCACTTAGATTATCAACTTTTATATTGGCAGGGTTGGTCTGAGCCTGTACAGTGCTCACAAATCCTGCTATACATAACCATAATATTATTCTTTTCATTCGATACGTCGGCATTTTGCCGCAAAATTAGTAAAACTATTTAATTAAATGGTTTGAAAATTTACTCAATGAAGGCCCTAATTTCCATCTTTATCTCATTTAACCTATTTATCTGGGGGATTCATCAAATTTTCATAACGTATTTATAACAGCATTCGCTACTTACTAACTTTAAATTATATATATTAAACACTTACTTCCCTTTCTATCTCGTCACCTTATTCTGAGTCAGTTTCAAGATACTAGGAGATTATTCCCTAATCTCCTAGTATCGTCAATAGAAAAAGCTACATAATAAGAATATATTCGTTCAAGTAGAATCCTGAAAGTTTTATTAACTTCGTAAAGTTAAGCATAAATTAAATGAAAAGTCCAATCTTTAGCTTTTGGCTACCCATATGTGTAGCAATCCTGTTTTGCTGTTCTTGTAAGGATAATACAAAAAGTAAACAGCAAAATGAAAAACTTCTGATTACTGCAGACAGTACTTTATTACATTTCTGGGATAAATTTGACATGAAGGATACCGCCCAGGTAAAAAATCCTGAAAAAGGGGAACAACAGCTTGCTGATTTTATTCAACTACTGTCACAAAATCCTGATTCAGCCACAAGGGATAAAGCTGTAGATCTGATGTTGGACAAAGCAAAAACCAATCGGACAAGCTTTGATTATTTTATTAAACAATACGAGCATTATTTATACGAAGGCAATTCGCCTATGCGCAATGATATACTCTACGAATCGGTATTACGCTATCTGATCAAAACAGATTTGCTTTCAGACCTTGAAAAAGAAGCCTATAGGCCTACGTACAAATTGGTACTTCGAAATAAAGAGGGACAAGCCGCCGAAGATTTCAGTTATGAACTGGCAAATGGCAAAAAACAAAAGTTATCAGATACAAAAGTAAAATATACTTTCTTAATCTTCTACGATCCGGATTGTTCACATTGCAAAGAAACCATCCATCAGCTTCGTGATACGCCACAATTGGTACAGCTCTTTGCTCAACTTCAGGTGCAGGTAATCGCCATCGATCCTTGGGGTGACCGCACGAAATGGAAGAACTACGAGTCACAACTGTCTGACAAATGGATCAACGGTTTTGATGCTGAGAGCAAAATATTGTCTTTCAATTTATACGATCTCAAAGCCTCACCCACGATTTATCTCTTGGATGAAAACAAAAAGGTATTATTAAAAGACACTTATTTGCAGCAGGTCATTGATTATTTTGTAAAAACCAATTCTTAGTTGATGTCTGAAAACACAAGCGACAACAAAACACGGGTTATTTCAAATGAAGACTATTTTGCCGAGGTGCAACGCATTCTTCGTGAAGGCAAGGAGGTCCGTATACGCGTGAAGGGGAATAGCATGCGTCCATTTATCCGGGATGGAGATACCGTATTATTGCGGGCTTATCAGGGGCAATCGCTTGCTTTAGGCAGCAATATACTAGCCAAAGACAAGGGTAAATTTGTCTTTCACCGTTTTATAGGTAAAAAAAATGACCTATATATATTAGCGGGAGACGGAAATCTCGTACTCCGCGAATATGTCGGAGCAACGGACATCATCGCCATTGCTTATATACATTATCCACAAGTTGGGGAAGACGCCATTAACATTGACCGAACTTGGGCAAGGATACTTGGACTGGGCTGGTATCACACTCGCTTACTACGTCGCATTCTTACCAAATTAAAATTGATTAATTCCAGCAAGAATAGATCAAATAAATAATTCACTTAAGTCGTAGGTAAGATTCTTCAAAAAATAAATAGCTCTTTTAAAACAGTCGGATAAAAATCTAGATTCAAACGCACTAACTTTTGAATAAAAGACCTCTTTCCTATTTCGCTATTGAAATAAAACGCTAAACTTTAAAAAAATTAACATTAAACTGTAGCAATTTAGATAGAATTAACGTTGAGTCAATAAAGATAAGTAAATATATGTATATTTGCACTAATTACTCTAGCTCGAATTATGAAGAAAGTTTTTTACAAGGGTAAAATATCCTTTAAATCAACAAATGTTTCTCCGCGCTCAACAAAGCCATAACACCTTATTTAAAAGATACTTACAACTTAACTTAGCACTAATAAACTAGTTAATTGATCTTTTAAAAGATTCATAATTCGCAGCAGCAGATAATTAAATATATTTATTTAGCTATATAAATATCATAGAGAAAGAGTTAAGGGTATTAAGATGAAAGTATTAATTTTAGGGGGAAGTCGCGGATTCTTAGGGAGTCATTTAAAGAAGAAGCTCAAGGATCCAATTCTATGTGAATTTGTTTCCATGAGAAATCTGGACTGGTCAAGGGACAATTTTCCAACAGATTGTATCATCAATTTAGTAGGAAAAGCCCACGATTTTACGGGTAAGGCAACGGAAAAAGATTTCTTTTTTGCAAACTTTGAGTTGGCAAAAAAAGCGTTTAACATATTTGCTGCCTCTCAAGCCAAGTTATTTATTCATATTAGTTCACTGGCAGCTATCGAAGAAGTCGAGTCTGCAAAATCGCTCTCGGAAAATACAACCTATAATTCTGTCACTCCGTATGGAAGGTCCAAACAAGCTGCAGAAGAATGGTTAATGAGCCAGGAGCTGCCTTCGGATAAGAAATTAATTATTTTACGTCCTCCGATGGTGCATGGTGCTGGTGACAAAGGCAACTTAAAACAGTTATTCTCCATAGTCAGTAAAGGGATTCCTTATCCATTAGTTCGATTTAAGAATAAACGCTCTTTTCTTTCCATCGATAATTTTTGCTTCTTTATCGAACAAATTCTTTTGCAAAACGAAAAATTGAGTTCAGGCATCTACCATCTATCCGATGATGAAACTTTATCTTCAAATGAAATTGTGAAAATCATGAAACAGGAAACGGGGTTGAAAGTCCCGTGTTTTCCGCTACCAAAGCGAATCATTTCCTTCCTATCTAAGCTAGGAGACCATACTAGGGCGTTTCCATTAAATACATGGCGCTTAAAAAAAATGACAAGCACTCTTGTAGTTTCAAATAAAAAAATAAAGGTTGCTCTGGAGATAGAACGCTTGCCCAAAACAGCCAAGGAAGGTCTGCGTGATACCATACGTGCATTAAAGGAACAACATTAAAATTATTTCTTTTATTATTTCATTATGGACTTATGGTGGCAACCATATATATAAGCCATTGTATAGCGTATGAAAAAAGATGAAAAATTGTGTCTTAATACGATCAATTATATTGTATTTAAGACACAATTTATTTATGTTTGATAGGATAAGGAATTGATGAAATTGCAGACTATTTGCATTTAATAGCTCTTTCATGCAATTTAACAGCAGGCGACCTGTAAAAAAGCAAATCAAGTTTAACTTGTTAAAGATATTTAAAGCTTATGAAATTAAGATCAGATTTAGTTTTGAGAACAATAGGTTCAGATCATTTGATCGTGGACCCCAGCCAGGATATGGTTGATCTATCAACAGTATATACCTTGAATAGCTCTGCAGCATGGTTGTGGGAACAACTCAAAGGAAAAGAATTCACGATTGACACTATCGTTGATTTACTTTGTGAAAATTATGACGTGGACATCGAACAGGCAAAATCCGATGCAGAAATTCTTCTTCAAGACTTCCAAAAACAGGGATTATTGGAAAAATGAATAACAATAGCCTGAAGCAACACCTGCGCTGGGCTTGGTCAATCACCCAGGGATACCGAAGCAAACTGTTCCTTTATTTCATACTGGAACTGATATGCATTGGCCTTTCCCTCGCTTTTGTCTTTTTATCCAAAAAGGCTGTCGACACGGCCACATCTCATGGGGATTTACCGCTGAAATGGCTGCTTATTGGCATCGTGGGAAGTATTGCCTTAAATGTGGGCATCAAGGGGTATTCTGGTCGCATGATGGAACAGATCAAATTGATGCTTACGCTCCAGCTCCAACGAACGATGCTCGACGCGCAAATGCTCTCCGTTTGGCAATTAGTCAAAAACTGGCATACTGGCGATATTCAGATCCGCATCCAGACGGACTGTGAGGAAGTCGCCAATACCATCGCCAATACATTCTTGTCTTTTATATTGACCACAATCCAGCTATTGGCCTCAGTCGGTTTTCTTTGGTATATGGACCCGATGCTGGCACTGATGATCCTGGCCATATCCCCACTTTTTGTGTTTTCAAAATTGTATTTCCGCAAGATGCGTAAGCTTAGCAAGGAAGTCAAGGAGGAGGAAAGCAACTTTTCAAAGGTGCTGCAGGAAAATCTTCGTTTTCGACTCCTCATTCGGGCGATGGGAATCTTCCCTAAAAGAAGAGAGAAACTCCTAGCGAGCCAGCATCAATTATTATTGTTGAAAATACGCCAGCTCAACTTCTCCACATACACTCAGGGAGCCATGAAAGTAGCCATGAATGCCGGTTATTTAATCGCTTTTATCTGGGGGATCTATCGATTACAGGCGGGGCAGATTTCATTCGGAACAATGACCGCTTTTCTACAATTGGTAGCACGGATTCAATCGCCAATCCTCGCACTGATTGCTTATATCCCAGGCTTTGTACGCTTCCGGGTATCTGCAGATCGCCTATTGGAATTGCAAGCTGGAGAAATCGAACCACAGGTAACACAACAGCGTCTCCATGAGACACAGGAGCTTCGGATCAGCGACCTCTCCTTCCGTTATGAAGATAAATGGGTGTTACAAAATTTAAATCTTTCCTTAAAGGTGGGTGAGCCCACCGCTATCATCGGACCGAGTGGAAAAGGAAAGACAACATTGATCCGCTTACTGCTGGCATTGCTAAAAGCTGAAAAAGGACAAATTAGGCTTTTAGATAAGGATGGTGAAAGAGAGTTAACGGCCAGCCATCGGATCAACCTCGCTTATATTCCGCAGGGAAATTCACTATTCAGCGGTACCATTCGTGAGAATTTACTCCTTCATGTCAAAGAAGAAGGGGCAATGGATATGCAAAAAGCACTTTGGCTTGCTTGTGCGGAATTTGTATTTGACCTACCCGACGGAATTGATACGGTCGTCGGTGAATCTGGCATTGGCCTATCAGAAGGGCAGGCACAACGCGTTGCTATTGCCCGCGCACTCATGCACGACGGTGATATATGGCTCTTCGATGAGGTTACTTCCGCATTGGATAAGACGACATCGGATACGTTAATTCATCGACTATTGGAACATGGAAAGCACAAAATCTGCTTGTTTGTAACACATGACCTCCACCTGGCCGAAAAATGCCAGCAACGTATTTATCTCGACTAATCCTAATTCGAGCAACATAGTGGATCAATAAGACGCATATCGGCACAATAGCCAAATGAAAAGAAGTAGCTGACAACAGCTATGAAATAAAAAGAAATGACCGGCAGATACTTAAGTCTGAATTTCTAACAAGTTTTTAAAAGACAAATCGGGCGAGCCCACGAAATAATTATTTAAACATGAATTTGACGACATCATCCGAATTATCCCAGACACGCTACCGCATCGCGGAATTAATACTGGAGTTTAATCATCCTGCAGATTATCCTATAGCCCAGCTTCTTCCTTCGTTTCGCGACTTCCAATGGCTAGACCCCACCGACAAAACAGACATTAGTATCACTGTCAGTGTAGCAAAAGCACCGATACCTGAGGATATGGGTATACTTCGGACAGACGAGTCCATTGCATGGGGAGATCGATTTCGTTTTTATGAAAAAGAGGATACTTTCATCACAACAATCAGCAACGAACAGGGCAATGGGATCTGGTACCTCCAAAGTGACCGCAACTTTGAACGTTCTTTACTTTATGTTCCTGCAAGCACAGCGGATGAACAGGGTGGCGTTATTACCTGGATGGCGATGATGATCTTTGGGCAAGCCAGCCTGCTGCATAACACCATCATGATCCATGCTTCTGTTGCAAACCACGCCGGCAGAGGTGTAGCATTTTTAGGCAAGAGCGGTACCGGTAAGAGTACACATAGCCGCCTTTGGTTAAAACATATCCCAAATACCTCTTTGCTCAACGACGATAATCCAGCTATTCGAATAACCGATGAAGGTGTATTAATTTATGGAACACCTTGGAGCGGCAAGACGCCGTGTTATAAAAATGAACAACTGCCCTTACAAGGATTCGTTCGCTTGCAACAGGCTCCTAAGAATGAGTTCGAATGGCAAACTGGACTTAAAGGCTTTATCGCTTTATTGCCGAGCTGTACTTCCATACGTTGGAACAAGGAATTATTTTCCAACATGAACACCATTTTGGAAAAAATCATCGCTCAGGTTCCCGTTGGCTACTTAAAATGTTTGCCAGATGCTGCCGCGGCAGAACTGTGCCATTCTTATCTTTTTTCGAACGAATAAAAGGGATCAGATTCGTACTTTGTTCGTACCTGCTTCGGATGCGCACAGACTTTGACCCGATATGCAACAGACCTTGACCAGATCCCGAACAGAAATTATCTGGTCAGCATCTGCACAAAGTTTCTACACGTATTGATCAGCCCCGAACGCTGTCCGAACACAAGGCGAATAAAGCTATAAAAAAATCCCCCAAAGGTCTTGATGACAGATGGGGGATTTTTTATTATCAATGTTTCTTGATTAACGTTTCTTGATCATGCCACGGTCTGGTCGTATATTAACCTCGCCTTGGTCAAGCGTGCGGTAGCCCTTTCGGCTTACTGCATTGATAGAAGCTTTGGTGGTAATACCCGGTGCAGCATCGTTCAATGCTGTCGCCAGCATGGTCTCCTTCTTATCGCCTACATCGACAAACACGTAATCTGTTATATTGCTTTTATCTGGAACCAACCCATCCCAATAGTCTGAAAAATTCGCAGAATTCTTCAGAAGAAAGGAAACTGGCCAGAAAGATACCTTCTTTTGGACAACCTGTTCAAAAAAGCCTACAGGTTTACCGTATGTACGCGCACCAGAGGCTATGATCTGCACTTGCAGATAGGGCTTGAGCACATTAATTAACATTTCCGCTGCCGATGCTGTACGATCACTCACCAGGAAATAAACTTTACTCAAGTTCAGATTGCTCTTGCCTTCAAACTTGGTATCCTGAAACATTTTATTGATGCTCGGTGTCGCTTTAATATAATCGTTCACCTCATAGGTTAGCATCAGCTTTCCTTTCGTAATAGCTCCCCCAATTTTATCGGCAACATAAGCGGAAGCGTCAACATAACCACCGCCATTGTAGCGTAAATCAACAATTAAACTTTTAACCTGCTGAGCCTGGAATTTATCAAAAGCTGCATCAATCTTTTGTTGATTGACATTATTATTCTCAATTTCCTCAAAAGATGATAAAGCGAGGTACCCAACATTATTTCCATTATACGTGTAGATCGAATCTTTATAGATCGGGTCAATGGTATAACCATTCGCGTATGTAAGATCTTTGGTCGTTGTTGTCCCGTCTTGATGTTTCACTTGAAGTTTAAGTGTACCAGCGTCCAAAGCAGCATTCAGCTTATTCATCATTTTGTCCCGAGCACTTGCATCATTAATCGAACAACCAGTCGTCGTACAGGTGACGGCGATAGAATAATCAGAATCACCGT
The DNA here is from genome assembly GCF_902706145.1 of Sphingobacterium sp. 18053. Lineage (NCBI taxonomy): Bacteria > Pseudomonadati > Bacteroidota > Sphingobacteriia > Sphingobacteriales > Sphingobacteriaceae > Sphingobacterium > Sphingobacterium sp. 18053. The sequence continues at coordinate 282,309 of NZ_CACSJW010000006.1, read as the reverse complement.
TGACTGCCGTAATAAAATCGGAACGCTTAAAACCTGCCTTTTGGGCCGGAGATCCGCCTTCTACAAAATAAATAATGGGCTGTGCCGTTTTTTCATCTTCCGTGCCCAACTGAACATAGATGCCGTACCCATCGTTCGTATCCATCTTAAGCCTGCCAGAAGCGGTTGTTCCGGTGTTATATCCATCTAGCCCCAACATATAGGAAAATCGGTCAAAGACTCCATTTGGATAAGCCGTATGTGCTGGCGTCATCTTCTTCAGCGCATCGAGCACCAAATCTGCTGAGCCATATTTATCCGTGAATTGAGAAGGATCACTGGTATAATCAGGAATGGATTTATCCCAAAGTGAATATAACTTATAATACTTATAGATATCATCCTTGATCAGCTGCGCTTCGGTGCGCTCCACTGGTTCCGGCTCGGGCTCGGGTTTAGGATTATCCTTTTTGCAGGAAAAGACAAAAAGTCCAGTCAGTGCTATGGTGGCCAAACGTCCTGTTTGTTTTAAAGGCTCTAAGTTCATAGTTGAAACATTTGTAAAACAAACATAAATAATTTAAGTTGATCCGCAATAAAAAAAACACGCTAACTATGGAGAGTGCCAGCGTGTTTACTACCTATTGAAAAACGTTATGAGAACAAGCAAATCCATTAGATCGTTTTAACAAAAGTCAAAAATACTTTCTATGCTTAGTTTTTCAAGACATATTGATTTAATACTTATATTTCTCTTTCCATTTGTCCCTTAAACTCTGTCTCAATTTTTCCTCCTGCGAATTTTGCCCAGGCTCATACAATTTGACTCCACTGATTTCTTTGGGAAGAAATTCCTGAACGACAAAATTCCCTGGATAGGCATGTGAATATTTGTATTCGGCGCCATAATTTAAGTCCTTCATCAATTTAGTCGGCGCATTGCGGATATGCAGCGGTACAGACAGATCTCCAGTTTGTTTTACCAGGGCCTGTGCCTTATTGATTGCTTCATAGGAAGCGTTGCTTTTAACTGAAGTAGCCAAATAGATAACCGTTTGCGAAAGAATGATACGTGATTCGGGCCATCCAATGACATTGACTGCCTGAAAACAATTGTTTGCCAACAACAAGGCATTCGGATTGGCATTGCCAATATCTTCAGAAGCTAAAATCAACAACCTCCGTGCAATAAAGGATGGATCCTCCCCGCCTTCGATCATCCGTGCAAGCCAATATACTGCTGCATTCGGATCAGACCCGCGGATTGATTTAATAAAGGCCGAAATAATATCGTAATGCTGTTCACCCGCTTTATCATAAATGGCCATATTTTGCTGTACCTGCTTCAATACAAAAGCATTTGTAATTGGCTCTTTGTGCAATACAGCAGCATTCACAACCAACTCGAGAACATTCAACAATTTACGTGCATCGCCACCGGACAACCGCAACAAGGCCTCATATTCTTCTACAACAATAGCTTGTTTCTGTAAATATTCATCTTCATGTAATGCTTTTTGAATTAATCCAATCAGATCTTCTTCCGAAAGATGTTCCAATACATACACTTGGCAACGCGAGAGCAATGCGGAAATGACCTCGAACGATGGGTTTTCTGTTGTTGCACCAATCAGTGTCACAAGCCCGCGTTCAACAGCCCCTAAAAGTGAATCTTGCTGCGACTTGGAAAAACGGTGAATCTCATCAATAAATAAAATGGGTTGATCTTGGTTGAAGTTCATCAACCGTTCGGCTTTTTCGATGACTTCACGAATATCTTTCACCCCTGCCTGAATTGCACTTAATGAAAAGAACGGCCGATCCAGCTCTCTTGCGATCAGCAAGGCCAAACTTGTTTTTCCGACCCCGGGAGGTCCCCACAAAATCATGGATGGAATATTTTTTTGCTGGATCGCATGGTAGAGTACTGCATCTGGGCCCACAATATGTTGTTGTCCCACATAATCACTCAATTGCCGCGGTCTAAGTCGTTCTGCTAATGGAATTCGTGTCGCCATAACACAAAGTTAAAAATTAAACGGCACAGCGACTAAATATTTTAGCTTTATTCATCCAAACTCTTCTATTATGAGTTCTGCAAAGCGATAAGCATCAAGCTTTCACAAACATAGTTTTGAGGGTTATCATTCGCCGTTCGATATTACTTTAACATTTTTTCACACAATTTTTCGTCATATTTGCTCTATTATATATGTAAATTGCTTTTGGCAGAGCATAACCAAACGTACAGGTTTATCGAATCAAGTAGTAGATTGCTCAAATATGTCCTTTAGCTAAATTTATGTAGACGTTAATAATAACGTAATATTTTATGAGAATGACAAAATACTGGATTTCTATATTTACCGCTTTGGCTGCATTCATGAATATACCATGTCAGGTAATCGCACAGGATGCCGCCAAAGATTATACTGGCGCAATAAAACAATACGATGCTACCTTTAAAGGTATCGGTCCAGAGGTCTATTTTTTACCACCTCCAAAAACAGCCAATGAAATACTAGCAGAGCATTATGCCGACAAGAAGTCTTTCAGCAAAGAAATTGCCCGGCAGCTCCTGCTCCAGCGTCTATTATTGCAACTGCGGAGTACCAATAACTTGGGCCATTTTCAATATTTGATGAACCCCATGCCTACTGCGGCAAATAGCTGGGATAGTGCTATAGAGACGCAAACAAAAGCTGAAAACTGGATTGCTGGCTATGCGCTTGCCAATGAAGCAGCCTTATTTTCAATTAAAAATAACGATAGCAGCAATGCCTCAAAATTTTTATATCAGGCGCTTTCCTTGGCAAATCGTACCGATAACAGGGATGATATTGCTACAATTAATATGAACATCAGCAATTTCCAGCTGTATCGTGGAGACTTTGTACGTGCTGAAGAGAGCGCACAAAATTATCATACCTATGCCATGAAGAGCAAAAGCTATGCAGACCAAGCCAACGCCTGGCTTTTAATTGCTATGGCACGAGCCGGTCAGGGAAATTATAAAACTGCCGAGAATAATATTATCCGCAGTGCGATCCCTTTACTCAATAAGGCCAAAGCCTATGAGGGGAAGATTTTTGCATGGGAAATGCTTGCTGAAATTTATTTTAAGCAAAATAAATTTACCGAGGCTCAGTGGTTTCTGCTACAAGCCCGCGACTTGGCCAATGCAAAAAAACTGAGTAGCGAGCTCGCTGAAATCGAATACTTGCTGGCCTCCTCCAAGCAAAAAGATGGTAATTATAAGGTGGCGATCAAAGAATTTGTGCAGGCCGCTGAATTGGCTTCAGATGAAAATAACAAACAGCTCTCACTCGCTATATTGGATAAACTAGGCGAGGTCTATCTTGTGCTAAAAGATTATCCATCTGCTGATCAGACCTACAAAGCCTATACACAGTTAAAAAATGAATTGTACAATTGAAACATTTAAAACAATCTACCCCTTCTATTGGTCTGTTGAAAGAGCAGTCTACAAAGAGATTTTAAGCTTTTTGTAAATATTGAAGGATAAATCAAATAAATTTTTAGATTCTGCGATAATGTGCTACGAATTTCACTAAATTTAGCACGCTCATCAATAGGAGCTGAATATTTTTTAAAAAGAATGATTATTAAAACCGTCGAAAATATGTTTAGGAAACTCATATTTGCACTTTTTGTTGTATCCATTGTTTCTTGTGGTTCAAAACCACGAGTGGCGCTTCCTGATGATGGAGGGCTTAAACCAAGCACACAACATCAAATTATCGCTAAAGAAGTCTCGGGATTATTGGAAAATGCGAGCTACAAAAAGGTCAAAATGAATGATTCGATATCGGGTATCATATACGATAATCTAATCAAAACTTTGGATCAAGGAAAAAATTATTTGCTTCAAGCGGATATTGATGAATTTCAAGCGTACAGAAACAATCTTGCGCAGGATATCAAAAATGGAGATCTTTCTGCTGCATTCCATATTTTTAATGTCTATTCAAAGAGATACCTGGACAGAATGCAATATGCGCTTTCAGAAATCGATAAGAAACAGGATTATACGAAGGATGAGTATTACCAACCTAACCGTGAAAAATTAGGCTGGTTCAAAACAGCAGATGAAGCCAACGACCAATGGCGTAAACGCGTAAAATACGATCTGCTCAACTTAGAAACCGCGAGTGGTAAATCGACCGACAGCGCGAGGACCAAACAGGTGGAAACACTAAAAAAACGCTATATCAATTTGATCTCGCAGGCAAAGAAAACCAATGCCAACGATGCTTTTCAAGTGGTCATGCAAGCATTGACAGATGCTGTTGACCCACATACGTCTTATTTTAACCCATCATTTGCACAGGCCTTCAATGAAGGAATGGCCAATACGTTTGAAGGAATCGGAGCACGACTTGTCGTCGACAACGAGGCCGTAAGCATCTTCGAAATTATCCCTGGTGGACCAATATTCAAAGACAAGAGCATTCATGTCAATGATAAAATCATTGCTGTAGCCCAAGGAAAAGATGGTGAATTCGAAGACATTATTGGCTGGAGACTTGATGCAGCCGTAGCAAAAATCAAAGGTCCAAAAGGAACCATTGTTCGCCTGAAAATTATACCTGCTGGTCAGCCAATGAACTCTCATCCGCGCATTGTATCTTTAGTACGTGAGAAAATCGTCGTTGAAGAAGAGTCTGCGAAAAAAGAGATTATGAACGTCAAAGGTGCCGATGGAAAAACGTACAAAGTGGGTATCATCAATATTCCGAAGTTCTACATGGATTTTGAAGCTTACAGAAGACGCGATCCAAACTATAAGAGCACAACGAGAGACGTTAGGTTAATCTTAGACACCTTGAAACAAGAAAAAGTAGATGCTGTGGTTATCGATTTGCGATTCAATGGTGGCGGTTCCTTACCGGAAGCAATTGATTTAACAGGTTTATTTATCGATAAAGGTCCAGTTGTACAAGTAAGAGACACCAAAAATAACATCGATGTCGAAGAAGATAAAAACGCGGGTGTATCCTGGGATGGTCCATTGGGCATCATGATCAACCGCTTCTCGGCTTCGGCTTCTGAAATCTTTGCCGGTGCTATCCAGGATTATGGAAGAGGTATTATCTTAGGATCTCAAAGTTATGGTAAAGGAACAGTACAATCGGCAATCGACATGTCACGCGTTATCAGCCCGACCAGCCGCTTACTGTTAAAGGCCTCAGGTGAAAAAGATCCAGATACCCCAGAAGGTGCTCCTCAATATGGACAGATCAATATCACACTAGGTAAATTCTATCGTGTAAACGGTAGTAGTACACAACATAAAGGGGTTACACCAGATATCGTATTCCCTTCGCAGTTCTCCGCAGAGAAATTTGGCGAGAGCTCAGAAAAATCAGCGCTCCCTTGGGATCAAATCCAATCGAGCAACTTCAAAAAAGTAGCTGATCTAAGTGCTGTTGACAAAAAATTAGAAGCGATGCATGAGGCACGCATTAAAACCTCATTGGAATATAAGTATCTAAAAGAGGATATTGAAGAAGCTCAAAAAGATGAGGATGTTAAAATTCCATTGGAACTAAACAAATTCAAGAAAGAGAAAGATGACAACCTCAAGAAAAATAGAGACCGCATCAACGCCCTATTGAAATTGCAGGGTAAACCAGCATGGGAGGAAGGTAAATCCCAACCTAAAATCGATCTTGACTTTGTGAAAGATGAAAGTGCCAAAGTGATGACCGATTATATCATCAACTTTCAAGCAAAAAAATAGAACGTATTCTCTCTCTAAAAAAAGGCAACCGTAATCCCGGTTGCCTTTTTTTTTCTGAAAGTGTCTGATCTTATTGGCCAGAAAGAACCTTCAGTTCGCTTTCATCGCTGTTGGAGTCTTACGAAGCCATGAAGGTTTTATGACACTCATCACAATAGGAAGAGTTTAACATTAAATTCACGTTTTCTTTGTAACTTATCGCTACATTCATTGTTTTAGTAATATACCGGTACTGCTTGAAGTCCGAATGATTCCCATAGCTCATACGCTAAAGATTTTGCAGGACAGGATGCACCAACCAGGTTATAGAAGTTAAACGTATAAAAAAGAACATCATGAAACGGATCCTCCTGTTAACTGACTTTTCAGAAAATGCTCTTCTTGCAGCAAAACAAGTTGCGCTGTGCACAGAAGCCTGGAAAACTCAAAAGGTTATTATCTACCATACTTACAATAGTGTTACCATTGTCAATAACGAACCTATTGTCATTGTCAATGATGAGGTAAAAGAGACCAAAGAGAAAGAACTGACACAATGGTTTGACCAAATTAGATTATTGTTCCCTCCACAAGTGGAACTAACGCATCAGATGGAAGATGTTGATCTGCCATTGGGAGTCAATGACATGTGTAAATCGCACGACATTGACCTTGTCGCATTGGGTATCACCGGACAAACAGGTTTTGCTAAGATCTTGGTCGGAAGTAATGCCATTACACTGATGGACATCTGCAATAAGCCCATGCTTATCGTTTCCCATAAGGTAAATCCTGCAGTCCCCAAAAATGTGTTGGCTACAACCGACCTGAAAGAGGTAGACAGAAAGCTGGATTTATTCAATTTAGATCAGGTTTTAGATACTTTCAATGCACAATTGTATGTTTTGAATGTTGCTAAAAAAGAAGGTTCAGCCGCAGATTTGGCACAGGAATTAAAGCATCTCCATGAACGCCTGGACAAATATCATCCGATTTATGACTACATCAGCCATGATGATATTGCACTAGGTATTGAAGAATATGCCAAAGAGAAACATATTGATCTCATACTTTCATTCCATAAAAAGCAAGGACTATTAGCGAGCCTATTCAAAACAAGCATTTCTAAGAAAATAGCCTGGAATGGCGCTGCCAACTTACTGGTTATTCCCATGGATAGATCCTAGAAATCTGTGCTTTGTAAATATCAACAACGATGGACTCGTTGTCCAACAGAAACAAATTATACGACAAAACGCCGCAATTTAGAATACATTGCGGCGTTTTTGTCGTATAATTCTTCCTCTGGGAAATCTCTTACCGGGGAGTCTCTTATTTCTTGTCAACCGAATGTTTACCCGGCCCAATAAGGATAAGTCCTAAAAACACAAAGCAAAGCTCAATCGCATGTGATGCACCAGAGATACCATCTCCTTTAGAAAGATGCATTAATCCAGCGATAACCATCGTAAATGCAAGCAATAATGCCGCTGGTCGGAAAAAGAGCCCCAGCAATAAAAATAGGCCCCCAACAGTTTCGGTCGCAGCTGCCATAAACCCCCAAAAGGTAGGCATAAAATGAATACCAATATTACCCATAGATTTTCCTACACCTGCCCAGAGCTCAGGACCGCCCTGTAATTTGGGCAGACCGTGCATGATCATCATCACCCCAAGTCCAACACGCACGACCAAAAGTCCCGTATCCCTATATTTACCCAATGAATTCCAAATTGCCATAAAAAACGTTTAATTTATTAAAACTTGAATTACCGATCTCCCTAAATTAATGAAATTATTTAAATTGAACAGCTCACAGCACTCACCATAATAAATAAAGCTATTGCATTTATAATACTTAATGCGTAATTTGATGACTATAGACCCGATTATAATGCTTGGAACGGCTAAGACAGCGTAAAAAACCTTAGCTGCGGATTATGGATCAACAAATAACTAAAGGATGAAAAACCTACTCTTGTTAACAGACTTTTCGGACAATGCCTATGCTGCTGCTCGATATGCCGCACAATTAGCTCCACTTTGGGGCATTGAAAAAGTTGTCCTATACCACACATACGAAGTAATCCCTACCGTAGGTACTGAACCTGTTGTCATCAGCAATTCAGAAATCTTGGAAGAAAAACAAAAAGATCTCAATACCTGGCAACAGGAACTGATGTTGCTTTTCCCTGAGGGCATTGCCTGGAAATCAGTTCTTGAGGAATATGAACTTAGCTATGGTGTAAACCGTACCTGTGCTGAGGAGGACATTGACCTTGTTATCGTCGGAACTGCAGGTAAAAGCGGCTTAAAGAAACTGCTTCTTGGAAGCAATACCCTCAAGCTGATCGAAAATTGTCACACACCATTACTGGTGGTCCCCGCACGAGCAGAATTTCGGGTACCCAAAAAGATGTTGATCGCCACCAATCTAAAAGAGGTAAAACTAAAATTAAACCGTCTCCTGGTTAATGCTTCTGAAGTATTACGTAAAAGTGAGGTCTATGTCGTCCATGTGACCAAAGAAGATCCGGCAAATAAAGCCGTTAATGCAGAAATAACAGCCATGCAGGATTTACTGGCACCTTACCACCCAATCTATAGCTATATCCTCAATGCAGACATTGCTTCAGGAATCAACCAATACATCAACGAAAATCATATCGACATGATGGTCACTTTCCATCGGGACAAGGGCTTATTAAGTCGAATTTTCAATACGAGTATAGCGCAAAAGATGGCCTGGAAGAGTCAGGCTGCCATGATGGTCATCCCTGTACATTCGGGATAATCAACCAATAAATAAAACAATGAGATTCTGTTCAGCTTCCCCTACAAATAGGTTAACTGAACAGAATTTACTGTTGTATTCAAGGCTACTTTTCGCCCAAATACCAGGGCGTGATTATCATCAATATGCCCGGCAGGGTAGCCAAATGCTACCGGAAAATCATATTCTTTAACTATATCCCACACAATTTCCTCTACACGCTGCCCAAAAGCAGGATCATTGTCTTTCATAGCAGAAAAGCCACCTACAATTAGACCATTCAAGTTTTTTAATTTCCCCGCGCGCTTCAATGCCCTTAGCATTCTGTCTACGGAGTAATAGGCTTCACCTACATCCTCTATAAATAAAACTTTATTTTTGTAATTGACATCCGAATTAGAAGCAAGTACAGATAGTAAGATTGCTAAATTTCCACCGACCAATTTTCCTTCGCCTTTACCCCCACGATTGGGAAATAACGTTTGCTCGTAGGCAAAATCCATATTATGGCCAAACAATGCATTTTTTAAAGTTTCCAACGATGCTTTTGTGCCTGTTTCAAAAGACTTTGGCATCTGTCCATGTATTGTTGCAATTTTATAGTTCCGTTGAATATGACTATGCAATACGGTAATATCGCTAAAACCCACCAACCATTTGGGATCTTTTTCAAAGCTTGAAAAATCTATCTGATCGACAATACGAACACAACCGTAACCTCCGCGCGCGGCAAAAACCGCTTTAATCGACGGATCATCCAGTGCCCACTGCAGATCGGCAGCGCGTAAATTGTCATCTCCGGCAAACTGATGGAACGATGTCCCAACAGTCTTCCCAACCACAACTTCCAGCCCCCAGTTCTCCAATGTTTTTATGCCAACATCAATAGAGCCTCGTATAAAACTCGCAGGACAAACGATAGCTACTTTATCGCCTTCTTTCAGAAAATCAGGTATTTTGGACATCTTTTTTATCGCTAATGATCAAACATAAGGACCTCTCCATAGTAGAGTCCAGTTATAAATTTACTTGATATATTGTGCTTATATGTACAAATAAACGTAAATTTATCTAAGTTTTCTACCGCTATTTTGAATAATATTTCTACGATAACAAGCTGTTAAATGGAAGCGCATTTTAATCAAGTTGAAACAATCGTAGAAATGAGCCAAAACAAGAATTCAAGAATAAATTGTTCGATATGACACGCATTTATATTGCATATAAACAGCAATTTATCTAAGTTTGCCAAAGAAAACAAGTACACACTTTAATATACTTTCAAGCATTGAGTATTCTAGATAAAAAACGTTATACCATCACATCGGCATTACCTTATGCCAATGGTCCTTTACATATTGGACACCTTGCTGGAGCTTATATCCCAGGGGATATCTTTGTCCGCTATTTGCGTCTGAATCAAAAAGATGTAGTCTATGTATGTGGTTCAGATGAGCATGGTGCGGCGATTACCATCCGTGCAAAAAAAGAGGGCATCACCCCACAACAAATCATTGACAAATACAATAAACAAATCAAAGAAAGCTTTGAGGAGTTTGGTATCTCTTTCGATATATATCACCGTACATCGGAGCCCATACATCACCAGTTATCGCAGGATTTCTTCTTGAACCTTTACAACAAAGGTGAATTTGTCGAGAAATTTTCGGAGCAGTACTACGATGAGGAATACCATCAGTTTTTGGCCGACCGCTACATTACGGGAACTTGTCCAAATTGTAAGTCCGAAGGCGCTTATGGTGACCAATGTGAAAAATGTGGGACATCACTTAGCCCAACAGATTTGATCAACCCAATTTCAACATTGAGCGGAAAAACGCCAGTTTTGAAAGAAACGAAACATTGGTACCTACCTTTGGATAAATACCAGCCTTGGCTTGAAAAATGGCTGATCGAAGGAAAGAAAAATATCCTTAAATCCAACGTTTTTGGCCAATGTCAATCTTGGCTTAAATCCGGTTTACAGCCGCGTTCAATGACAAGAGATCTGGATTGGGGCGTTGATGTACCTTTGGCTGAAGCAGAGGGTAAAAAACTATATGTTTGGTTAGATGCACCTATCGGTTATATCTCAGCAACAAAACAGTGGGCTTTAGACCATGGTAAAAACTGGGAAGACTATTGGAAAACCCATGAAAACCCAGCAGACGATTCTACGCTGATCCATTTTATTGGAAAAGATAATATTGTTTTCCACTGTATTATTTTCCCGGCGATTCTTCATGCACACGGCGACTATATTTTACCAGAAAATATTCCAGCCAACGAATTTCTTAACCTGGAGGGCGATAAGCTGTCCACGTCTAGAAACCATGCGGTTTGGTTACATGAATACCTACAGGAATTTCCTGATAAGCAGGATGAATTGCGTTATGTATTGACATCCATATTACCGGAAACTTCGGATGCAGAATTTACATGGAAAGATTTCCAAGCTAGGATCAACAATGAGCTCGTTGCTATTTTTGGAAACTTTGTCAACCGTGTCTTGGTACTTTCCCACAAATATTTTGATGGCAAGGTATTGAACGGCTCGCCACTAACAGCTGTAGATCAAGCGGTACTGGATGAACTAAAATCATACCCTACTTCTATCAAATCGTCTTTGGAGCAATTCCGCTTCCGTGAGGCATTGGCAGAATTTATGAATGTAGCTCGTCTGGGCAACAAATATCTTGCCGATGAGGAACCATGGAAAATCATTAAAACAGATGAGGAACGTGTAAAAACAATCCTAAATGTAGCGGCTCAAATCGTTGCCAATCTTGCCGTTCTTGCACAACCGTTTTTACCAAAAACAGCTATCAAATTATTTGAAATGCTTAATTTTCCACAAGGGAACTGGAACGACGCAGGTTCGGATGCATTGATCCAAGCTGGACACCAATTGGGTGAAGTGCAATTGTTATTCGATAAAATAACCGATGAACAAGTCGACTTCCAGTTAAACAAACTTGCTGAAGCAAAAGCGAAAAACTTAGCCGATAATGCCAAGGTTACTCCTGCAAAAGAAAATATTAGCTTCGATGATTTTGTTAAAATGGATATCCGTGTCGGAACCATTGCCGCTGCTGAAAAAGTTGCCAAAACCAAGAAGTTGTTAAAATTGACGATAGACACCGGCTTAGATACACGCACTGTCGTTTCGGGTATCGCAGAGTTCTTCAGTCCTGAGGAGATCGTAGGCCGCCAGGTATCCATCTTAGTCAATCTTGAGCCTCGTGAAATAAAAGGAATTATGTCACAGGGAATGATCCTTATGGCCGAAGACGCTGATGGTCGATTGGATTTTGTCAAACCCGATACAACAATTAAAGTCGGAAGTACGGTACGTTAATATAAGACCTACCTCCTTTTATACAAAAAGCCTGTTCATACGAACAGGCTTTTTTATCATCTCGACCGCCTACCCCCCTAAAAGAGTATACTCTGCAAACGCTTCTTAAACGCCTTCTCATCCATATAATCATAGACGGTATCTTTCAGTTTTTTTATGATCTCTGCCCTGGATTCCGCAACAACTTTTTTCTTCTTGGTCAGCACGTTGGAAAATGCGGTATTGGTAATCTCCACCTTTGTGGCAAACATATTTACATTCATACTTGGGATGGATATCCCCATCACTAAGCCCGGGAGTCCGTGTATAAGTTCAGGACCACCGGAGATAGGGATTTGCCCCGCAAAAAAGGCAACCACATAGACCGAATCTTGAATAATTCCGTTGGCTCTTCTGCAGTCATATCCCGCAATATTCCGGTATTCATCGGTATACTTCCATTTTACAGTAGGCAATGAATCTTTAAGCAAGAGCTGATCATCTCCAAAGGGGAGCAATTTTAAGAATTGCTGATTCTGGAAATTAATGTATGTTTTTGAATCCGGGAGAATAGAATTATAGTGAGTCACATTACGATAATTTGCGGGATAATCTTCCTGCACCGTTTCAAACAGGGTTTCATTATCGTAAAATTTCAGGATATGATGGGTCACAACCTCCGTAGGACCATTTTTCACGGCATTGTCGACCATCAGCTTATCCCAGGTATCCAAGTCTGGCTTGCTCAGATAATTCCGTTTTAAGAAATTCTGCACATGAAACTTCCGTTCATAAGTCACCGTTCCGCTGCTCGGAAAATACGCGTGTTGTGCATGGGCTACTCCTGAGCTCAACAATAATACCCAGACCATCAACTTTATATACTTACTCATTTGGCATCTCCTTTCATTGTTGTAAAATTGTAGATTACTTTTAGCATTCCATAACGACGCAGTACATCGTTGCTGGTCTGGATAAATGACGTTCCGTTTTGATAACGATATACGCCGTTATTTTTATTTAGGATATCATTGACAAATACCTGCGCTTCCAAAGACTTATCTTTCAAGAATTTCTTAGAAATATATCCATTCATATTGATAATATTAATGGACTGTAATGTCTTTGTCGCAGCTTGATAATTTTGATCTGTAGACAACGAAACTTTAAAATCTTTTGGCAAATAATAAGTGAACTGCGAATAAGAACGGAATTTAAACGTTGTACGGTTCAATTCGGGTTGTAAAAAAGAGCTCATTTGCTCGACGCCAGGCATCAACGAGATGTAAAAGTCCATCTTATTTGCTTTATATCTATTAAAGCCTATTTCTGGTGTTATACTCTTTGTCTGATTTCTATTGAGCTTTGGTTCTTCGTTATACGATGATAAATAACTAAATTGGCTATTATACTGACCGTTGACACCGATATTCATTTTCAATCCCCATTTCTTTTGTAGCACAAAACTGTAAGATCCACTACCATAAATACGCCAATTATCCTTATCAATATTAACATAGGAAATTTGTTGTGTACCCTCGTCCAGGTTATAGCGTACATTGGTATTGATATTCTTCTTACCCTGATCTGCGCTCGCATAAAAATAGAATCCCTGGTCTTTCAACTGCTTATAACTATTGTAATTAATCGAATAGGAGTTGTTAAACCCTGCTTTCAGATTTGGATTATCCAAATATTCCACAAGCGGCTGTGCGTTTTGCTTTAAAGGCTCGATCTGTGTCAACGAAGGTTGTGCCGTACGTCCACTATAACGAAATCCAATGTTTTTACTCTTCGAAAGTTTATAGTTCACCGAGACGTTCGGGTTGATAGAAGTCTGATTGCGCTGCAATGTTGTATTGAGGTTGTTATACGTTCTCTTTACATCCTCAAAATCAACTCTATTGCTTAAATTGACAGTTAAACTACTGGTTTTATAATTCAGCGAGGTGTTAATACCATTTTTCAAACTGGAAAAATCGAAATCATTTAATAGATTTTGATCCAGGACAGTGTATTTACCTGTAGCAGGATCTTTATCGAATGACTGATTAAGTGTTTCCGAGTTGTTACTATTAAAAGAATACCCTACTGCAGCTGTCAATCTTTTGGAAAGGGGCTCCGAGTACGTCACAGAAGCGGCATAAGCATTATTTGTAAGTTTATCATTCTTAAATTGATCAATTACAGTCTTATTTCCCGAACTTTCAAAGTAGTTCTCAGAAAAATATTGCGTTTTAGAACTATTTTTATCCGTATTGGCACTGACATTAAAAGTAACAGATCTACGCTCCTTTTTAAAACGACGGGTTAGCATCGCATTCACATTGAACTTATCCTGATCACTATTTAGATCCGTGTTTGAATTAGTTTCTGTAATCAGTGTTCCGTCCAGTTTACGTTGGTCGGCTTTGGAGTCTGATTTACTATCGCGATTGGACTTGGTATATCCCATATTGACCGTCAAATCGGATAGTGAATCTAACTTTAAATCATACCTTAAATTTGCAATATTTGCCTGCGTTTCGGTTTCTGATGACGTCACATTATTATCTACCTGTGCACGTTCAGGAAGGTTATTCTGCGCGTTGTATGTACTTGTATTGTTGACATTGATCTGATTCCGCTTAAAGTTTGCATTGATCTTATGCTTATCATCTTTGGATTTGTCGGAATAACTTGCTCCCATGTTTATGGCCTTAGGCACTCCACCACCGTAATATTTACCGTCCCATCCCCCATCAGAACCATCACCGCCACCAGAAATCATAATACCACCACCGTCCATCATCTGTACATTGCTACTTCCGCCCACACCATATTTTTGGCTATCTTCAAATCCTAGTCCGACCATTCCATCATTGGCCAGAATACCATAAGCAGCAATTTTCTGCGATCCCTTAAACTTATTGAGCATGACTTTTCCGCCATAATATTTATCTGTACCAGCTCCCGCAACAGCTTGGCCGAACATTCCTTTTTTCTTATCTTCTTTAAGCTTAATATCAATTGTCTGCGTTCGTTCACCATCATCTACCCCTGTACGTACGGCAAGATCTGATTTCTTCTCATAGACCTGTACCTTGCTGACCATATCTGACCGAATATTCTTGGTGATCAGGGTTGGATCATCCCCAAAAAACTCTTCCCCATCAAGCAATACTTTTTTTACTTCCTTACCTTGAGCGATGATCTTGCCTGATCCATCCATCGTAATACCCGGCAATACCTTCAACAGATCCTCTACTTTAGCATCCTTCTCTACTTTAAAACTACCGGCATCGTATTCGATGGTGTCGCCTTTAATAACTACAGGAATTTTACCATTCACCTGAACCTCCTCCAATAGTAGAGCTGCTTTGGATAGCTTTACAATACCAATATCTAAATCTTCGGCAGCCACATGGATATCCTTTACCAAGTCAGCATACTGCGGATAGGAAACCACCATTTTATAGGTACCTGTGTCGAGATTAGCAATTTGGAATGTTCCATTTTCCTTCGTCCGACCGAATTTAACCAAAATCGAATCTTTGGGACTGAGCAGCGCGATTGAAGCCTGATGTAGTTTTGCAAGATCTTTGATATCGGCCACCGATCCCACAAGTTTATGTTGTGCATAGGACTTGGAACTCAGGACTGAAAATAAAAGAAACAAAACTAGGGAATAGGTTAGTTTCATAAAATTTCGTTTATATATTGTCGAGGTAAATATATAAATGTTGCTACGGAAAATTCGTAAAATAATGTTAAATAATTATGTAATTAATAAATGAAACTTGAACCGCTCAAATAAAACACGATAATTCACGCTATATCAATAATTTAATCTCATAAAAAAAAGAGGCGTAACTTATTTGTTACGCCCCAGTATAAATAGAAAAATATATTTTATTTCCTTTAATCTACATTTAGGTTCAATTCTTTTTCCTTATTGATTAAATGGGCAATACTTGTATCATTTAAAATCTGCAACATGGCATTTCTTACCTCAACAAAGGTATCGCGTATGCCACAGGCATGTTCTTGAGTACACTCATCACATGATCTGTAGAAGTTTAAGCTCACGCAGGGTAACAAAGCGATAGGTCCATCAATCAGGCGCATAACCTGCGATAAGAAAACATCTTCGGGAGCCTTATTGAGGCTATAACCACCTCCAGCGCCTTTTTTGCTATAGAGAATTCCGGCATTTCGCATTTCAAGCAGAATTTGTTCCAAGAATTTTTTTGGAATATTCTCCTCCTGTGCAATCTTCACGATTTGCATAGGCTCATTGCCGTAGTTACGACCAAGCACCATAAGTGCCTTTATTGCATATTTTGTCTTTTTGGAAAGCATAATTTGTTAACCCCCTGTTGAATTGCAAATTTACGTTTTTTATTCAATAGAATAAAACCGCCCTAATTTCACGTATGTATCATCTGTATGGGCGCAAACTGTAGTTCACATCTTGCCCACACTGCAGTCTATAATGCGTCGAAGATATGCTATTGCTATCCATGATCACCTACGATAAACTAACTATTTGTTTATCTAAAAAATAACCTTCGGATTTAGTTTATCCATAAGGATTCTACTACTCCGAAGGTTGTCTGTGTTGTTAAAACTTAATGAGCGTACGCTCTGATCTCTTATTGTCCCAATACCGCCGTGATCGGTTTTCCGATACTGCCATTAGGCTCGGTAATGTGTAAGAGCGACGAAATTGTCGGTGCGATATCGACAATATGCACCTCTGTATTAGATACTCCGGGTTTAATTCCCCAGCCCATAAATACCAAAGGAATATGGGAATCATAACCAGACCAGGTACCGTGTGTCGTACCGGTCGAACGAGGCGTACCGTCGTACCATTGTGGCTCACAAACGATCTGGATTGAACCGCTACGCTTAAAATTGTAGCCATTGATCATTTTTTCACGGATAGGCGCCGGAATCATCAGACTTTCCCCCTTTTCCATATCAGCAACATAAGCGACGCCTTCTGTATGGCGAAGCTCACGAATGATGGTCTCTTTGATTTTATCACGATCCAAGTTCAAAGAATCAATCAATTGATTATTTAAGTGCACCTGGTAGTTCATCATACTTTTAACAAGCTTCTCTTGTCCAAATTTCTCTTTAAGGGTTTTGTTAAGTCCTGTGATAATCTGACGGGAGTAGAAATAACCGCCATTTCCTTTCATATCCATAAAGAACCGAGAGTTATAAGAAGCGCCATGATCTGCTGTCAGGAAGAACGTGTAGTTACCCTTGCCCACCGTCTTATCCAGGTAGTTGAAGAAATCGGCAAGCTGTTTATCGAGCTGCAGATAGATATCTTCAATCTCCACTGCTGTCAATGAGTAACGGTGCCCCACATAATCTGTTGCGGAAAGACTCACACAAAGGAAGTCGGTATTTTTAGTTGGGTTATTTCCCATCTGCTCATTTTTGATTGCTTCCATAGCTAGATCCAACGTAAACTGATTTCCCATTGGTGTGGTTTTGATCAGCTCATAGCCTTCGTCTTTCATTAGCTTGGAAGTCGCACGCGGCAAAGTCGGCTTTTCTTCTCCAGGGTACTTACCTTCGTAGATGTTATCATCTGCAATACTGTTGGCAGCATAGGTGCTGATATCATACATTGGTTTCCAGTCGCCTTTCAGGTATTTCTCGGCCAATTTTTTCTTGTTGAAGTCCACCACCCATTTTGGCAGTTTATCCATGTAGAAATTAGAGGTAATCCAATCACCTGATTTTGCTTCAAACCAATACGCTGCATCGGCAAAATGTCCCGCCGGCAGAATACCGCCACGGTCTTTGATTGCAATACCGATCACTTTGGATTTAAAGTTAGAAGCGAGCTTCAATTGGTCCGTTACGGTCGATGCAAGCAAATTGCGTGGAGACTGCTGCCCTTCCTTGGCTGTAGTACCTACACCAATGACATTGTCGTCCTGCGTACAGTACATATTCTTGCCCGTCTGTTCCTCGATCCAGTCATTGCCTGCAATACCATGTATGGAGGGAACCGAACCTGTATATACCGAACTGTGCCCAATGGCTGTGTATGTCGGAATATAATTAATCAATGTATTTTCACAGGAGAATCCTTCTTTCAAAAGTCGTTTGAAACCATCATTTCCATATCGATCTGCAAAACGATATAAATAATCCCAACGCATTTGATCCACCATCAGGCCGACAACCAATTTTGGTCTTTCCGGTTGTTGCGCCATGGACGAAAGCGCCGCTATTCCAAGGACGACACTTAAAAAAAATCTTTTAATCATAATCGTATTAAGTATTGAAATATTAGTTTTTTATTTACTGCATAGTATTCTATCAGGCCTTAACAAAAGGAACAATAAATCGCAACTTATTGGCAGTCCAGTTGCCCTGATACAGATTACTTCACTTCGCTAAAGTAGGATTTAATCTCTTAAATGTGCCTTTAAAAATTGACCTGTATAAGAATCTTTACAATGGATAAGTTCTTCAGGAAGTCCCGCAAAGACTAGCTTTCCACCTTTATTGCCACCCTCAGGACCAATATCGATGACCCAATCTGCCGATTTGATCATATCCATATTGTGCTCGATCACCAAGATACTGTTTCCTAAGGCAATCAGTGCATCAAATGATTTCAATAGCTTTTTAATATCCTGAAAGTGTAAGCCCGTCGTGGGCTCATCAAAGATAAAAAGTGTCTTCTTGCTGTTATTTCCCTTAATGAGGAAGGAAGCCAGCTTAATCCGCTGTGCTTCACCACCAGACAATGTACTTGACGATTGTCCGAGCTTAACGTAGCCTAGTCCAACGTCCTGTAAAGGCTGCAATTTCGCTAATATTTTAGGCTGGTCTGCAAAGAATACGATCGCTTCATCAACACTCAGCTCGAGAACATCTGCTACCGACTTGTTTTTGAAGTGTACATCAAGCACAAATTGTTTAAATCGTTTGCCTCCACATGCCTCACAGGGCAAAACGATATCGGCCATAAATTGCATTTCAATTTTAACTTCGCCTTCGCCCTGACAAACATCACAACGTCCACCTTCAACATTAAATGAAAATGCCGCAGGTTTCAATCCAGCAGCTTTGGCCGGTGCCTGGTTGGCATATAAAGCCCTGATTTCATCCCAGGCTTTCACGTAAGTCACCGGGTTGGATCGCGAAGAACGACCGATCGGGTTTTGATCGACCATTTCAACTTGTTCGACTTGGGTAATATCCCCCTCGATCGCATCATAGACCCCCGTCTGCTCACCGGAGTAATTGCCTATCGACTTCTGCAGTGCTGGGTAAAGGATACGTTTGACCAAGGAGGTCTTACCTGATCCGGAAACACCCGTTACCACAGTAAACGTATTCAATGGAAATTGTACATCAATCCCTTTGAGGTTATTCTCATGGGCTCCTTTAATGGTAACACTATTGGACCATGGACGGCGTTTTTTGGGTACCTCAATCTGGCTTTTGCCACTGAGGTATTGACCCGTAAGGCTCTTTGTATCTTTCAGAATCTGCTGATATGTACCCGCGAAGACCATTTCGCCGCCATTGATCCCGGCTTCCGGTCCGATATCGATCAGGTAATCAGCCGCCTCCATCATCTCCTGCTCATGCTCGACCACCACCACTGTATTACCAACATCGCGCAGAGATTTCAGCACAGAGATCAGGCGCTGTGTATCACGTGGATGAAGTCCAATACTTGGCTCGTCCAACACATAAATAGAACCTACGAGTGAACTTCCTAATGAAGTTGCCAGATTGATCCGCTGTGATTCCCCTCCAGAAAGGGTATTCGATAGCCGGTTCAAGGTCAGGTAACTTAATCCAACATCGCACAAAAATTGCAATCTATTATTAATTTCAGCAAGAAGTCTTTTGGCAATGACAAGTTCATTACCCACCAGCGGTAAAGTTGTAAAGAATTCCAAGGCGTCCTCCAGCGGCATCAAAACGATATCGGTGATAGACTTGCCCCCTACTTTCACGTAAGTAGCATCTTTACGTAATCGGGTCCCACGGCAGTCCGGGCAATCTGTCTTCCCACGATAGCGAGACAACATCACACGGTATTGAATTTTATAAGTCTGCTCTTCAAGTTCCTGAAAGAACTGTGTCAGGCCGGTAAAATATTTATTTCCCGTCCACAGCAACTCTTTCTGTTCAGCGGTCAGATCCATGTATGCACGATGTATTGGAAAATCAAATTTCAGGGAACTTTTAACAAGCACTTGTAACCACTCGCCCATTTTCTCCCCTCTCCAGGGTGCTATTGCGCCATCGTAGACCGAACGGCTTTTGTCTGGAATAACAAGATCAGGGTCAATACCAATGATCTTTCCATAACCTTCACATCGGCGACAGGCACCATAAGGATTATTAAAACTGAAGAAATTTGGTGTAGGTTCTTCAAATGTTATTCCATCAAGTTCAAATTTATGGGAGAAATGATGTCTTTGACTATTTTCCTCCATATAAAGCTCCCCCTTACCTTCGAAAAAACCTGTTTGGACAGAGTCAGAAAGTCGATTGACTGTATCATCGTCCTGTTCAATGCGAACCCGGTCGACGACAATAAGCACTTCACCATCCTGAAGGTCTTTATTGGCGATGGCCTTATCATCGATAATAGCTTCGATCTTCTGCATACTATCCCCATAGACGACACGCACAAAACCTTTCTGCAACAAGAGAGATAGCTCTTCTTTGAGTTTACGTCCATGAGAAGGAATAAGTGGCGCGAGAAGCGTCAACGTTGTCCCCTCTTCCAAATTCAAGGCAAAATCCACCACTGAACTCACACTGTCTTTGGTCACCTCGCGACCAGATACAGGAGAAATTGTCTTTCCGATTCGGGCATATAACAATTTCAGATAATCATAGATCTCGGTGGATGTTCCTACCGTCGAACGGGGGTTGGAAGTAATGACACGTTGCTCAATGGCAATCGCGGGAGCAATACCTTTGATGTAATCCACCTCCGGTTTATTCATCCGTCCCATAAATTGTCTTGCGTACGAAGAGAGACTTTCGACATAACGCCGCTGTCCTTCGGCATAGAGCGTATCAAAAGCCAAGGAGGATTTTCCTGAGCCCGACATTCCAGTGATAACAACTAATTTATTTTTAGGGATATCAACGTCAATATTCTTTAAGTTATTAACTCTTGCTCCCTTTATCTGAATATATTCTTTTGGAGTGTGCTCCACCTGTTTACTCATAATAATCCTTATCTCACACAAAGTTACGTATTCTTGGCTGATTATATTCCTGCGAATTAAAAAGCAATTCGGTTTTCTATCACCTGAATTTCAAAAAACAGGAACTGTTCCAAAGTCGGCAAAATTTTGATGAAAGGCTTCATACACGGCAACAGGTAAATCTGCGACCAGTTATAAATTGAAATACACCAAACAATTTAGTTTCCCAAGCAATTATTATTTAACATTTTTTGTTTTTCGATTAATCCTTCCAAAAACAATACAGTCCTATAGGTGTTATATCTGTTATAAGCGTGTAGCATTTTTTGCAGATAGCGCGTTTAAAAAACAAATAAAAATAAGAAAATGGGGTATTCAAGTTTACAACACACACAAAACGAGAATATTTCATGGCCATTAAAATTAAATAATTGCATATATGAAAAAAAATATATTTCGAGTAATCGCGCAGCAGAGGTAAGAACAAAAAAGTAAACCGCTACAGTTATTTGGTGAACCAAATATCCATGCAATAAAAAAGCCCTCGAACAATGTTCGGGGGCTTTTTTTATATCGCGTTCCGCTATTGACTATTGGAATTTCTTCGCGTTTACTTTACGCTCATTTTCAGTCAAATAGATTTTACGCAAACGGATAGACTGTGGTGTAACCTCAATGTATTCGTCAGCTTGGATATACTCCATAGATTCCTCTAAAGAGAATTTAATCGCTGGTGCGATACGTGTGTTATCATCTGTACCCGAAGCACGCATATTTGTCAATTGTTTACCTTTAACGATGTTGATCGTTAAATCATTATCACGGATATGCTCACCCAAGATTTGACCTTCATAAATATCCACACCTGGATCAACGAAGAACTTACCTCTGTCTTGTAACTTATCGATAGAGTATGCTGTAGTTGTACCTTTATCTAAAGAGATCAATACACCGTGCAAACGTCCAGGGATTGGTCCTCTCCAAGGCTCGTAACCTTTTAAACGGTGCGCCATAACAGCTTCACCTGCTGTAGCTGTCAACACGTTGTTACGTAAACCGATGATACCACGAGAAGGAATTTCGAACTCAAGATGTTGCATTTCACCTTTCGTCTCCATCACTAAAAGTTCACCTTTACGTTGAGTTACTAGCTCAATTACTTTACCAGAAACCTCTGCAGGCACGTCAACTACCAACACCTCGATAGGCTCACATTTTTTGCCATCAATTTCTTTTAAGATTACCTGAGGTTGACCTACTTGTAGTTCGTAACCTTCACGACGCATTGTTTCGATCAATACCGACAAGTGAAGGATACCACGTCCGTATACCAACCAAGCATCTGGAGATTCAGTAGGAACGACGCGTAAAGCCAAGTTCTTTTCTAATTCTTTTTGTAGACGATCGTGGATGTGTCTCGAAGTAACCAATTTACCTTCTTTACCGAAGAAAGGCGAGTTATTGATGGTAAACAACATGTTCATTGTTGGTTCATCAATGCTGATAACTTCCAGTTGCTCCGGATTTTCGAAATCTGCAATTGTATCACCGATATCAAAACCTTCGATACCAACTACGGCACAAATATCGCCACATTTAACTTCTTCTACACGACGACGGCCTAAACCTTCGAATGTATGCAATTCTTTAACACGTGATTTCACGATCTTGCCATCACGTTTTACCAACGAAATAGGTTGACCTTCTTTGATTATACCACGCGCTACACGACCGATGGCAATACGTCCTACGAATGTAGAGTAATCCAACGATGTGATCTGCATTTGTAATGTACCTTCAACAAATGGGGAAGGTGGGAAATGACTGATGATAGCATCTAATAATTCAGACACATCTTCTTTCTTTTCTTTCCAATCTGTTGACATCCAACCATGTTTGGATGAACCATATAATACAGGGAATGCTAATTGTTCTTCTGTCGCATCTAGGCTAAAGAATAAATCAAATACATTCTCGTAAACCTCTTCAGGACGACAGTTTTCTTTATCGACTTTATTGACAACTACCAACGGTTTCAACCCCAGGGATAATGCCTTTTGTGTAACGAAACGTGTTTGTGGCATCGGACCTTCGAACGCATCCACAAGCAAAACAACACCATCAGCCATTTTCAATACACGCTCAACCTCACCACCGAAATCGGCGTGACCAGGTGTATCAATAACGTTAATTTTTACGCCTTTATATTCAACAGAAACGTTTTTAGCGACAATAGTAATACCGCGTTCACGTTCTAAATCATTATTATCCAGAATTAAATCACCTGTACCATCATTGTCTCTAAAAAGATTTGTGAAGTGTAAGATTTTGTCTACCAACGTAGTTTTACCGTGATCGACGTGAGCGATAATCGCTATGTTTCTAATATTTTGCATCTAGCAAGTAAATTTGTTTTTAAATTCAGGGTGCAAAGATAAACATTTTGCACCATAAATTTTATAACTATGTGTATTTTATTTAATTACACCTAATTCTTTACCTACTTTAGTAAAGGCGGCGATTGCTTTATCCAGGTGAGTAACTTCGTGTCCTGCCGAAATCTGTACACGGATACGAGCTTTTCCCTGAGGTACAACAGGATAATAGAAACCTATTACATAAATTCCCTCATCCAACATCTTGGATGCAAATTCCTGCGCTAATTTCGCGTCATACAGCATCACAGGCACAATCGGGTGGAAACCTGGTTTGATATCAAATCCAGCAGCCGTCATTTTTTCACGGAAGTAGATTGTATTTGATTCCAATTTATCACGCAATGCAGTTGTCTCGCTCAGCATGTCCAAGACCGCAACAGAAGCTCCGGCAATTGCTGGTGCTAGGGTATTCGAAAATAAATAAGGACGTGAACGCTGACGTAACAAATCGATGATTTCTTTTTTACCGGAAGTAAAACCTCCAGAAGCACCACCTAACGCCTTACCTAAAGTACCTGTAATGATATCTACACGATCAATTACATTGAAAAGCTCGTGTGTACCACGTCCAGTTGCACCGATAAATCCTGTACAATGCGACTCATCGATCATCACTAGCGCCTGGTATTTATCCGCAAGATCACAGATCTGGTCTAATGGAGCTACAGATCCATCCATCGAAAACGCTCCATCTGTAACAATGATTTTATGCCGAGCACCGGATGCGGCCTGTAATTGCGCTTCCAGATCAGCCATATCCGCATTTTTATAACGGAAACGTTGTGCTTTACACAAACGAACACCGTCAATGATAGAGGCGTGATTTAATTCGTCGGAAATGATTGCATCTTCGGCACCAAATAACGGCTCAAACACCCCGCCGTTAGCGTCGAATGCTGCCGCATATAAAATAGTATCTTCTGTTCCGAGGAACGTAGAAATTTTTGCTTCTAATTCTTTATGCACATCTTGGGTACCGCAGATGAAACGTACGGAAGACATTCCATAACCGTGTGTATCAATCGCTTTCTTAGCAGCTTCGATTACTTTTGGATGTGAAGAAAGTCCCAAATAATTGTTAGCACAAAAATTGACAACTTCCTGTCCTGTGCTTACTTTGATGTCTGCTCCTTGTGGAGTAACGATCACCCGCTCTTGTTTATACAATCCCGCTTCTTTGATTGCTTCCAATTCCTTTTCTAAAACTGGTTGTAATGTATTGTACATAATTCGATTTTATTTTTTTATACAATATTACAGTTTTTTCATTGGAATAAGTTGCTTTACCTTTCGAGAAAAGGGCTATTCACGGAGAATTCACCCCAAATCAATGATTTGGTAACATTAAACCGATTGCATAAAATTCCTTTTTTCGATCGATCTACTTTTCCTCTTGCTTTGATAGCGAGCAACTGGGCGACAAGCCCTAGACATCTTCGACCTGTAAGCAGGGTGCATGCGCGGTGTCTCAATGGTAAATCCACCTTAAAAAGGTGGACTCAACGTGGACTCAAGGTGGACTCATTGTACTTGCAGTCCGAAGTTGGTGTAACCTTATCTCAACTTTGGTCTCTCGCATTTTAGCTGAAAAGCGCCGGAATTTTAATAACAGACAGGAGCGAAAGCTAGCGGATTTAAGCTATCGCATAACAAAAGGTCTTATCCATAAAAATTTCGTGAAAATAGAGCGGTAGGCGCTCCAATGTGAATTACTCGTAACGAAGCGCGTCGACTGGATCCAGTTTAGATGCTTTTGAGGCCGGGTAATAGCCCGATAGCATACCGACGAGTCCACATACCGCGAAACCCAAAATAATCGCTCCCCAAGGTATAATAAAAGATGTGCCGAGCTGCAGCGCCAGAATATTACCAATCAAAATGCCTATAAAGATCCCGGCGACACCTCCAATCATACAGATCACAATTGCTTCCATCAGAAATTGCTTACGTATAACACTTGGTGTTGCACCGATTGCCTTACGAATACCGATCTCTCGTGTACGTTCAGTGACCGAAACTAGCATGATGTTCATCAATCCGATTGAAGCTCCCACAAGGGTTATAAAAGCAATCACGACCGCTCCCAAAGTAACCATAGCCATATTTTGCATCAGCATCTGGGCAACCGCATCTGATTTGGTGATTTCAAAATCATTTGACTGCCGTGATGCCAATCCGCGGATATTTCTAAATACGATTGTAGCTTCGCCGATTGCCGCTTCCAATCGCATGGGGTCATTGGAAGAAACAGTGATCACATAGGAAGGCTCGGTACCCTGCATCACTGCCCTAGCCTTGATCAGGGGAATAAAGCAGGCTCTGTCCCCACCCATCCCGGCAGAAGAACCTTTACTTTTTAAAACTCCTATCACCAAATAGCGGATATTGTTAACAGTAATAAACTGTCCTATTGGATCAATAATTTCGTTGAATAGCATTTTACTCACTTCACTACCGATGATGATGACGCCACTACCTGTTTCAACCTCTCGCGTAGAAAAATTACGGCCTTCGCTGACAACATACCCTGATGTCTGCAGATAATTTTCATCTGTCCCGATCAGGCCGATATTAGGGTTTGTCTTTTTGGATTGATATTTTGCGGTTGTATTCCAACTCACATTGGCACTGATTGATGTCAACGCATTAAAGTGAAAATCCTGTCTGAATCTTGCAGACTGTGCGTAAGTAATATTAGCAAAGACTTTTGAGCGAGTCCCCTCATTACCGATCCGAACATTCAATCCCCTGTTGCGTATGTTGAAGGAATTTGACCCCATCGACGAAAAGGAATCTGTCAGCGAGTTTTTCATGGCATCAATCGAGGTCAATACCCCTATTAATGCCATCATCCCTATGGCAATGATCAGTGCTGTTAAAAATGTCCGCAGCTTATTCCCTACAATGGACTGTAGTGCAAGCTTGACATTTTCAACATAAGACATCTTTACGGCCATAGAGCTGGTATTTATAATTTGTAGGGATGAAAATACTGTAATTCCAGCACAAAACCAAAAAGGCAATTTACTTCCTAGAAATAAATTGCCTTTTTGGTGGAATCTGACCTATCCATGCAAGCGGATTATTTTGATTTTGCAGCCATTTTCTATCTTAATTAATTCTTTTCCATGTCTCGGTGCGTCCAAGCAAGCTCACACCCACATAACCTCGGATATCAAGCTTATCGCCTTTTAAGGTCATCTTGCAGCTATACGTTTTGCCCGACTTCGGATCATAGATCTTTCCATCAACATAAGTATTGCCATCTTTATCAAAATTGGTCAAGATTTCGAGTCCCTGTACATTTCTACTCTGCAGTGCTTTATCTGGATTTTTTATATCTTTCTTCGGCTGACCGGCTTCATTATTTGGAAATTTCAGCCAATAGAGCTTGCCAAAAAACTTCTCGCCTTTCTTGTAAATTTCAACGCGACCTTCGCCACTTGGGTTTTCCCACTTTCCGATGATGGGATCTGTTTGCGCAAATAATGCTACTGTAGTCAGCAGCATTATGAATGACATCATAATTTTCTTCATGGGTCTATTATTTTATGAACTTAATTCTTTCAATTTCCGCCCTATTGTCAATATGATCGCTTTTACCCCCCCCCAAACACTCCTATCAATCCATTTCTACCATCAGCAATCGCCCCACTTAACGAATATAATGACTGACCACCAAATAACAATAGCATCATAGCTTCTGAATAAATATACAAAATATTTACTATGCTTGCATATATTTTTATTTCTAAAACTGCTCATCTCCAATCGGACGGCCCGCACTAATCCACGCCAACGGCCCATCAACGCCCATTTCTCCAGAAGACTTAAATTCATAATCTAAACAAAGTTTGGCATCGGGTTTGCACGATAGTTATTATATTATTACTTTATTTACTCTTTATAAATTAGCACATATTATGAAATTTATTATTAGTCTTTTACTTACTGGTGTAGTCGTCGCAATTGCATGCTGGATTGTCCCCGGCGCTCACGTTGCCGGATTCGGTTGGGCTATCGTTACAGGACTCGTCATTGGATTTGTCAATGCGACTGTGGGATCGATTTTAAGGTTATTTACATTCCCGTTGAATTGGCTTACCCTTGGCCTGATTTCCTTTATTATTACCGTATTGATGGTCTTGTTATCAGATTCACTACTCGGCTCCAAATTTGATGTAGATGGATTCTGGACCGCTGCGCTGTTTGCCATTGTCGTTGCCATATTGGAAATGATTATTGGCAGTACTTCGAAAGATTAAAAATACATTCATAAAATAGCAGCGGGCGTCCGCATCAATACATGTGGACGCCTTTTCATTGCTCAGCGATTGCCACCCTTTCTTGCCGACATCATCTTCCTTTACTGACAGCATCTGTCGTTTGAAAAACAGATAGTTTACTGTTCCACTTCCTTTAAAATAATCGTCTAAAATAATCATCCTTATGGGTGAGTTTATCCTCATTTCCCTCGCTTTTTACAGCAGAATTCGCTAAATTTAATTCTTTAAAAGAACCGCTGATATATGTGCGAACACAACCACGAGCATAACCATGACACACAGGAGCACGGCCTTCCAACAAAGGAGCATCCTTGGTGGATCGCTCAAAGTAAGCTCCTCATGGCCCTTGTCATTCTACTTACTTTACTCCTATTGAAATATGCTTTTAAGATCAGCCTTCCCTTTGGCATCAACTTGACCTTAAATAGCATCGCCTATCTTCTCGCGGGAATCCCCGTTATTCAAATGGCATTGCGCAAGGCAAGTCGTGGCGATATTTTTAATGAATTTTTTTTAATGACCGTTGCAACATTGGGAGCTTTCGCCATTGGAGAATTTGAAGAGGGCGTCGCGGTCATGGTCTTCTATCAAATCGGAGAATGGTTTCAGGATACTGCCGTCGACAATGCCAAGAAATCAATCAAATCCTTATTGGATATCCGCCCTGACACAGTAACGGTCATACGCAATGGGCAGCAACAGCAGATCAATCCTAAAAATGTTGAAATTGGCGAAACTATCCTTGTGAAAGCAGGAGAAAAAGTGGCTCTGGATGGTAAATTGAAAACAGAAAAAGCGGCATTTAACACTGCTGCTTTGACTGGGGAGAGTAAACCCGATACAAAATATTCCGGTGATGCTGTTTTTGCAGGTATGATCAATTTGGAAACAGTCGTTGAAATCGAGGTATCCAGCGTATTTGAAGATAGCAAGTTGAGCAAAATTCTCGAAATGGTTCAGGATGCCACTGCACGAAAATCCAAAACTCAGCTGTTTATTGCTCGATTTGCCAAAATATATGTCCCCATCATCTTTGGGCTTGCGCTCTTGGTCCTTATTGCACCCCTATTTTTTGTTCATGACTATAATTTTAAGGACTGGTTCTACCGGAGTTTAGTCTTTCTGGTGATCAGCTGTCCCTGCGCCCTGGTCGTTTCCATTCCCCTGGGTTATTTTGGCGGTATAGGCTTAGCTTCCCGAAATGGTATATTATTTAAGGGCGGGAACTTCCTCGATGCCATCACTTCAGTCGATACCGTTGTCATGGATAAAACGGGTACGCTTACAGCCGGTGTCTTTGAGGTAACCGAAGTTTTTGCCGTCAATGGAGATCCAGAGGAATTATTGAACTATGCGAAAGCCATTGAGGCACATTCAACACACCCCATTGCGAAGGCGATCGCCAGTTATCATCCCGGCAGTGCTGCATTTCAGGCTGAGAAAATCCAGGAAATAGCAGGCCACGGACTTTTCGCCACTGTTAACGGAAAGCACACACTCGCGGGCAACAGCAAGTTACTGGACAAATTCGATATTAGCTATCCGGCAGATCTAAGGCAAATGGCATACTCCATTGTATTACTTGCCATCGAAGGTCAATATGCGGGTTATATTACTGTTGCGGATCGAATTAAACCAAATGCCAAAGCTGTGATCCAAGCCATGCATGCTCAAGGTTTGTATACAGTTATGTTATCTGGAGATAAAACAGCGGTGGTAGATGAAGTCGCCAAAGAACTTGGACTCGACAAAGCCTATGGCGATCTTCTTCCTGAGGATAAAGTAAGCCATGTACAGCAGCTGATTGACCAAGGACGCCGCGTTGCCTTTGCCGGCGATGGCGTAAACGATGCTCCTGTAGTTGCCTTAGCACATGTAGGTATTGCTATGGGCGGACTGGGAGCTGATGCAACCATTGAAACTGCTGATGTTGTGATCCAAAACGATGAGCCACACAAGATTTTGTCGGCCATAAAAATTGGAAAAATAACCCGAAGTATTGTCTGGCAGAATGTCATCCTGGCGATGGGAATAAAAATCATTGTTTTGATCCTCGGCGCCGGAGGCATTGCAACACTTTGGGAAGCGGTCATTGCTGATGTGGGGGTAGCTCTTCTGGCGATTTTAAATGCCATTCGGATCCAGCATAAACAAGTTTAAAAACGAATCGATCATGCAATGCCCCAAAAAAGCACTGCCCCCAAAAAGTTAGTCACTTTCTGAGGGCAGTCCTGTTGTATCAAGGATCTCTTTTAGATCCTAGTTATAAATTTAATCCCGCCAAGCTTTATAGGCATTGATCAATCCATTGGTAGAAGAGTCATGACTCGTAACCGTATTCGCGTCACTTAATTCCGGAAGGATTTGATTGGCCAATTGTTTACCTAGCTCCACACCCCATTGATCAAAACTATAAATATTCCAGATCACACCCTGCACAAAAATCTTATGCTCATAAAATGCGATAAGTCGTCCTAAAGTACGTGGTGTCATTATTTTGAACAGGATTGAATTCGTCGGGCGATTACCCTCAAAGACTTTATAGGCTTTAAGCGCTTCTATTTCTTGGTCCGATTTGCCTGCTTTCTTGAATTCAGCAACTACTTCTTCCTCCGTTTTGCCATTCATCAACGCCTCAGTCTGTGCAAAAAAGTTGGACAATAGCAATTGGTGGTGGTTTCCGATCGGATTAAGACTATTGGCAGGGGCAATGAAATCACAAGGTATCAATTTGGTTCCCTGGTGAATCAACTGATAGAAGGCATGCTGCCCGTTCGTACCCGGTTCACCCCATATAATCGGTCCAGTCTGATAATCCACCTGTTGACCATTACGGTCAACATATTTGCCATTACTCTCCATATCCCCTTGTTGGAAATACGCAGCAAAACGGTGCAGATATTGATCGTAAGGAAGAATAGCATGACTTTCGGCCTGGAAAAAATTATTATACCATACCCCAAGCAAAGCCAATATCACGGGAATATTGGATTCGAAAGAAGTTTCCTTAAAATGAACGTCCGCATCGTAGGCACCTTTCAAAAGGTCCTCGAAATTATCAAAGCCTATTGCCAAGCTAATTGAAAGACCTATAGCAGACCATAGGGAATAACGACCGCCTACCCAGTCCCAAAACTCAAACATATTTTGAGTATCTATTCCAAAGGCACGTACTGCTTCTGTATTGGTGCTCAACGCGGCAAAATGCTTAGCGACATCCTCCTGAAGGGCACCACTCGCCAAAAACCAGTCTTTGGCTGTATGGGCATTGGCCATCGTTTCCTGCGTTGTGAAAGTTTTTGAGGCAATCAGAAACAAGGTTGTTTCAGGATCCACAGCTTTCAATGTTTCAGCAATGTGTGTACCGTCTACGTTGGAGACAAAATGTACATTTAAGCGCGTTTTATACGCTTTTAATGCTTCTGTTACCATCACAGGACCTAGATCTGAACCACCGATACCGATATTAACCACATCTGTAATTTCTTTACCCGTATATCCTTTCCACTGACCAGATATAATCTTTTCCGTAAAAGCTTTCATTTGTGCCAGCACGCGTTTAACGTCGGGCATAACATCTTTTCCGTCCACATAAACGGGTTGATCGGATTGATTTCGCAAAGCGGTGTGTAATACCGGTCTGTTTTCGGTCACGTTGATGCGCTCACCGGAGAACATCGCTGCTATCGCATCAGCAAGACCACATTCTTTAGCCAACTGGACTAAGAGCACTTTTGTCTCTTCGGTAATCCGATTTTTGGAGTAATCCAAAAGTATATCTTCGAAAGCGATCGAGAACTTCTCAAAACGTGCGGGATCTGCGGCAAAAAGTGCACGTAAATCTTTTTTTTCGCTATTGCTAGATAGACCTGATAATGAATCAAAATGCTGCGCTAGATTCTTATAGGCCTCAGTCTTTGTAAAATTAATTTTTGGGAACATACTGTTTTTACTGAAATTATTTGTTTTAAACATCAATAAGAGCCTTCGGTATTTCTATACTACATATCGTGTAGATCTTTAAATGAAGGTTTATTCCGTTGACAATACCAAAACTAAAAAAAAAAGGTCAAATTATCCCTATTTGGCAATCTATATTGGGCGCGAAGTTATTCGATAGAAGCACGAATTTATTAATTAAAATTTCTACTTTAGCGGATATGACAAAAGAACAAATTCAAGACTTGAGGGATCGTGTTACTTCCCTGAGGAGGCATCTTTGACATCGATGCACGCAAAGAAGAAATAGAAAGAGATCAAGCTATTACGCTTGAAGCGAGCTTTTGGGATGATTCCAAAGCTGCAGAAAAAATACTCTTGGCCATAAAAAACCAAAAGGTATGGACAGACCACTTCGACGAAGTTGCAGCGGCGGTTGAAGACGCATATGTCATGTATGAATTCTTCCAATCTGGCGACGCGAGTGATAAGGAAGTGGACGACCAATATAAACTAGCTTTAGCGCAAGTCGAGGAACTCGAATTCAAAAACATGCTTAGCGCCGAAGAAGATCAGCTGGATGCAATTTTACAGATTACAGCTGGTGCCGGCGGGACTGAAAGCTGCGACTGGGCTGCCATGCTGATGCGTATGTATATTATGTGGGGCGAGAAAAATGGGTATAAAGTGACCGAACAAGATTCGCAGGAAGGTGACGTTGCAGGTATTAAGAGTGTAACATTACAGATATCAGGCGATTTTGCTTATGGCTACCTTAAGGGAGAAAACGGTGTACACAGGCTCGTTCGGATTTCTCCGTTTGATTCCAATGCAAAACGCCATACCTCTTTCGCGTCTGTTTATGTCTATCCTCTGATCGATGATAATATTGAGATTGATGTTAAGGATTCGGAAATCGAATGGGACACGTTCCGCTCAGGTGGTGCAGGAGGTCAGAACGTAAATAAGGTGGAAACAGCTGTTCGATTACATCACAAACCTACTGGCATTATTATTAAAAATCAGGAATCCAGATCGCAATTGCAAAACAAAGAAAATGCGATGCGCTTATTGAAATCACAGTTATATGAGATTGAAATGCGTAAACGCCAGGAAGCTTCCGCTGCTATTGAAGGCAACAAGAAGAAAATAGAATGGGGATCCCAAATTCGAAATTATGTCCTACATCCTTATAAGTTAATTAAAGATTTACGGACCAATTACGAAACATCCAATACACAGGCTGTGCTGGATGGTGATCTAAATGATTTTCTAAAAAATTATCTAATGGAATTTGGCGGATAAAGACGATTCCAAAACTTGATGATATTGAAGACGTTCTCTTTTAGAGGCGTCTTTTTTTTTGCACTATCCCTTGCTTTTTTTATTTGGCTTAAGTTGATTTCTTCACCTGACCCATTGCCCCCTTTCCAACACAGTTTGTCACAGAAATTGTCAATTTCTCTTAACAATCAGCAGGCAAATGTTAAAAAACCTTAAAAGTCTACTGCCCATATCGTTATTATATTTTAATCAATTTTTATTACAAAATACAGTTAAAAAACTGAAAACAAACAACTTGCGTAACGTTATTTTGTATCAAGAACGTTACAATTTGAGCAGTCGGGTCATTTTTGGCACAAAATAAAGGCATGTGTTTTGCGTTTATGGATTCGTAATATTTTCATTACAAATGATACCGATTGCGGCATCGATTAAATATAGAATGAACGAATGTATATCTAAAATAGAACGGTTATGAATTACATGAAAGAAAACTCGATCGTATCCAAGCAGATGACCAAACAATGGAAGCCTGCTGTATATGATGTAAATGCAGGAGAAAAGCGATCTGATAATACAGTGAGCAAAAACGAGGAAAGCAACTTTGGTCCAAAAGAATATGGTATTTTTGGAGTGACTTTTTTTATACTATTTGCGTCAGTTTTTGGCGTATACATGCTTCAGCCAGATTTTGATGCATTACGTTTCCAACGTTTAGACAGCATCGGCGGAACATTTCTGATCGCCTTAGGTATATTTTTAGCTGCTATCGCCGTTAGCTTTTTGATTTTTTTGATTGTACTACATCGTAAATATAAACCCATCGCTTCTGTATCGGACGATGAGCTACCTACTTGTACGATTATTGTTCCAGCTTATAATGAAGGACAGTTAGTCTATGATACCTTACATAGTTTGGCTAGCAGTGATTATCCGGAGAAGAAACTTCAGATCATCGCCATTGATGACGGTAGTAAGGACAATACCTTTGCCTGGATACAACGTGCCAAAATGGAATTGGGCGATCGTGTTGAAATTTATCAGCAGCCCAAGAATATGGGTAAGAGACATGCTTTGTACCGTGGATTTAAGTTAGGTACGGGAGAAATCTTTATTACGGTTGATAGTGATTCTATTGTTAAAAAGGATACTATACGTAATATGGCGAGTCCTTTTGTAACAAACAAGGAATGTGGAGCTGTTGCGGGTAATGTGCGCGTATTGAATAATAAAAAAGCGATTATACCTCGTATGTTGAATGTTAGCTTCGTATTCAGCTTTGAGTTTGTACGTTCTGCGCAAAGTATGTTGGGTACGGTCATGTGTACACCAGGAGCCTTGTCCGGCTATCGCAAAGAGGCTGTCATGAACTGTTTGGAGGATTGGATCAACCAGACTTTTATGGGGCAACCGTCTGATATCGGTGAAGATCGCGCGATGACCAATATGATCCTAAAACAAGGTTATCATGTGTTATTTCAATCCAATGCATACGTTTATACCGACACTCCTGTACGTTACAAAAATCTGTACAAGATGTTCATCCGTTGGGAACGAAGCAATGTGCGCGAAAACATTGCGATGAGTCAATTTGCATTTAAGAATTTCCGTCAGGGACCTAAATGGGGGGCACGTATCTTATTGCTTATGCAATGGAAAAAAGTATTATTGTCTTATCCAATGATGTTTTTGATGCTGTGGACAGTATTTCATTATCCATTGATGTTCTTAAGCTCAACGTTGGTCGGTATCTTAATATTTTCCAGCATCCAGGCCTATTTCTTTGCTTCTAAAAACTCCGACGCCAAAGAAGCTTTCTGGGCTTATAGTTACAGTATATTTTATGCCTTCAGCTTATTCTGGATTACACCGTATGCGATAGCGACAGCTGGACGCAGAGGTTGGTTGACAAGGGGTTAAAATTAAAGCAAAGAACGTATATTTACAGCTATATATGAGAGATTTTAAGGTAAAAAAGATTGCCATCATTGGCCAAGGATATGTGGGATTGCCATTAGCAATAGCATTTTCCGATTTTTTCCCGGTGATTGGATTTGACATAAATAAAACACGTATTGAAGAACTTAAGCAAGGGCTTGACCGCACCCTAGAAACGGATCAAAAAGAGTTAAAACGGGCGCGAGATTTATTCCATACATCTAACCAAAGCAAAGGTTATGATGCGAGTAATTCTATAGCTGACATTGCAGATGCAAATGTCTATATTGTAACTGTCCCAACTCCGATAGACCGTTATAATTCACCAGACTTGTCCCCCTTGTTAAAAGCTTCTAAAATGCTTGGAGAGCTTTTGACAATAGGTGATTTGGTGATCTATGAATCTACTGTTTATCCTGGTTGTACTGAAGAAGAGTGTATACCTGTTTTGGAGAGTTTCTCGGGATTAAAATTTAATCAAGATTTTTTTGTTGGCTATTCACCAGAACGCATTAATCCAGGCGATAAAGTAAATTCACTTCAAAAAGTCATGAAGGTGACTTCCGGAAGTACGCCTGAGGCAGGATTGGTGGTAGATGGACTTTATAAAAATATTATTGAAGCCGGGACACATTTGGCCCCCTCAATCAAAGTTGCCGAAGCTGCCAAAGTGATCGAAAATGCTCAGCGTGATGTAAATATTTCCTTTATGAATGAGCTCGCGCTAATCTTCGACCGAGTGGGCATAGATACACAGGACGTGTTAGATGCTGCAGGTACAAAATATAACTTCCTTCGTTTTAAACCGGGTTTAGTCGGAGGCCATTGTATTTCTGTAGACCCTTATTATCTCGCTCAAAAAGCAACTCAACTAGGCTATCATCCCCACGTCATTTTATCTGGCAGAGAGGTGAATGATCAAATTGCTTCTTTCATTGCTTCAAAAGTTGTTAAACTGATGATTCAAAAAAATATCAAATTTGAGGGAGCCAAAGCGCTGGTATTAGGTATCACATTCAAAGAAAATTGTCCAGATATTAGAAACAGCAAGGTCATTGACATGATCCATGACCTCCAAGAGTTTGGATTAAAGGTAGATGTCTACGATCCATGGGTAAATGTAGATGATGTGAAATCACATTTCAATCTCGATCTATTGTCATCTCTTCCTGAATCTGCAGATTATGACAGCGTTATACTTGCCGTTGGACACCGAGAATTTTTACATTTGGATCTCAACAACTTAAAAAAGAACCCATCCGTTGTTTTTGATATCAAGGGCATACTCGACCGAAAATCAGTAGATGCCCGTCTATAAGGACTTTATTTTGATTACATCGGTTACTTTCTCAGGTCTTGATCTACTTAAATTTGCAACAAGTAGATCAAGATTTTTGTTACCTCGTATTTTGTGCAATCGTTTGATTAAAAAAAACATTATCATATTTTTTGTTTTTAATACTAACTTAACACCACAATTATAAATTTGGCCTAAATTAAACTAAGGGAGTACACAAATTGCGGTAATTATGGAACAGTTAGATGACACCGTGCTATTCGTTGGGATTCAAGCCAATGACCGTCATGCTTTTTCGGAATTAGTCAATCGCTATTCTGCTATACTTTTTCGATTTATACAGCGCCGTGTTTCCTGTGTTGAAGACTGTGAAGATATCCTGCAGGAGGTATTTGTCGCCCTTTGGAACAATAGACACAAAATAAACATTGAGTCCTCCCTCTATCCGTATCTTTTTAAAACAGCCAAGTACAAAATCATTGACTGGACTATTCATGAACAAAGGAAAGTTGTCCGTGCTGAAAACCTCTCCAAGACCTTTCAAACACAAACTTTAACCACGACATCTGAAGAAGAACTATTGGCAAAGGAACTCGCTGTGCTTATCGAGCAAGAAATTGACAAGATGCCTTCAACAATGCGATCTGCTTTCTCGCTTAGCAGAAAAGAATCCATGTCCATTAAAGATATCGCCACGGAACTTGCACTATCAGAACAAACCGTAAAAAACAATATCTCCCTGGCTTTAGGCTGGCTCAAGCTTCGATTTAAATAATAAATCCGCTAGACGAACTTGTGTCATGCGGTCTCATTTCCCAATACCTCACAATTTAAAAACACTGTAATACAGTAATTTATATTTTTTTTGATTTTTCTTCGGTACTTCTCTTCGCATAAGGGGATTATAGGTTTGTATGAAGGAACAAGAATCATCAGATCAAGCCAAAGCCTTGCTTAAAAAATACTTGGAAGGCCAATGTACAGCTGCGGAAGAACAACAGGTACTCCGTTGGTTTTATACATTGGACCAATCCGAGAACGAGCTGTCAGTGAACGAAAATCCACCCGACCTGGCATCACGTATCAATGCAAGATTAGATGACCAACTATTTGATGAACCCGCACCGCTCAAACGAATGAGCTGGGTACGATCTAAATGGATGGTTGCTGCCACGCTTATCGCCATTTCGGGGTTTAGCTTCTGGTTCTATCAAAAATTGTCCTCACCAGCACAAATACCGCTTACATTGGCTGCGGAGGTTCGTTCCCACAATAAGACTTTTCACAACGACATCCTTCCGGGAGGACATTATGCAAAACTTATAACACCGACAGGAAAAGAGCAGCAGCTCGCAGATCCATTTGTCCAACAGCATAATTCAACGACAGCTATAGCTGGGAAAAATTTCCGTGTTGATGTACCCAAGGCCGGCACTTATATGGTCATTTTAGAAGATGGTACAAAAGTATGGCTCAATTCGCTCACTCAACTTTCTTATCCAACACATTTTGAGGCAGATCAACGTCAAGTTACATTAACGGGAGAAGCTTATTTTAAGGTCGCTAAGGATGCCAGCCGACCTTTCCGCATCCACGCCAATGGCACAACAATCGAAGTATTGGGCACCACATTCAACGTCAACGCGTATCAAAATGAAGTGTCCACTTCACTCGTAGAGGGAAGTGTAAAAGTTCTTAAAGAGGGCAAGCAGACAATTATTAAACCCGGTGAGCAGGCGACAACATTGGCGAATGATATTCAGGTCAAAGTAAGTGATCTAGCGAAAAATACAGCATGGCAGCGTGAAGAATTTTATTTCGACGGCAGCAATTTCAACGATATCACGCAGCAAATTGCACGTTGGTATAATGTTGAATTTAAAAATATCGAAGCCATCACCAACGCTTCTACCTACAAAGGCTCCATAAGCAGAAACAGCAAGCTTTCGGAAGTATTGGAGATCCTTGCTTTAGCGACAGGGCGAAAATTCGACATCAACGGTCGGAACGTAATCGTGCAATGAAATTGATTATCTACCTAAAAAATACATCTATGGCATAAACATCGACTTATCGCCTGGCAATAACAAAAGAAGGGGATGTTGACGCATCCCCAGTTAAATCCAAGGCTTATTTTACTGATTACCAACAGAAATTTAAAACCTCAAAAATCATTCTAATTTATGAATTTTTTTTCTCCAATGAAAAGGCAGGAGAAAACACGGGAATTCCGGGTTCCTCCAGCCTTTAAAACTTTATGTATGATAAAGTTAAGCACTCTTTCTTTGCTTTCCCTTGCTTTGGGAGCACATGCCTCGGGAAATGCACAAACAGTTAATCTCTCCTTGAAAAAAGTAAAGGTTGAGAAAGTTTTACAAGAAATTTCTAAGCAAACAGACTTACGATTTTTTTATGATGAAAAACTGCTGAATAATCTGCAGCCCATCAGTGTGGATGCAAATCATGCTTCCATTTCACAAGTGCTATCCAAAGCACTTAAAGGACAGAATCTAAGCTATCAGATTCTCAACAACACCATTGTAATTTCCGAAAAACAACGTACAGATTTCGAAATCACAGGTACAGTTCGCGATTCAAAAGCAGCACTTGCCGGTGTAACGGTGTCTGTAGAGGGAAATTCCGCATTATCTACAAAAACAGATGCCAACGGACATTTTTCGCTTCGGATACCCGAGAAAGCAGTATTGGTATTTCAATATATGGGCTACACAACAGAGCGTGTACAGGTGGGAAATCAACGCACATTAAATGTGACTTTACAAACGAGCACATCACAATTAGATGAGGTGGTGGTCGTTGGTTATGGTACACAACGGAAAATCAATTTAACGGGCGCCGTTGACCAGATTTCCGCTAAAGAAATTGAGAATAGACCGGTCACCAATCTAGGTGCTGCCCTACAAGGTTTGATCCCAAACTTGAACATCACCAACGCGAGCGGTAATCCTTCGCAAAGTGCAAAATTCAATATCCGCGGTATCACATCAATCAATGGTGGTGAGCCTCTTATATTAGTAGACAACATTCCTGTCACTGGCGATGAGTTAGCAAGACTCAATCCAAATGATTTTGAAAACGTATCGGTCTTAAAAGATGCGGCCTCAGCTGCAATCTATGGAGCTCGTGGAGCATTCGGTGTAGTTCTTGTAACAACCAAATCTGCCAAGTCCGAAAAACTTCAGGTAAATGTAGGAATGAGCACCCAATGGCGCACCACAGGCAAATTGCCTGAAATTGTCACAGATCCACTTACCGTGATGCAATATAAACACGATGCAGCTTACCCATTATATGATTTGTATCCGGATGCCGTACGTGAATATGCGAAAAAGCTTCAGCAGGATCCGAGTTTACCCAACACCATCCTAGACCCCACAAATCCAGAGAAATGGGCTTATTATGGTCAAACCGACTGGATGAATGAAGCCTATAAAAAACTGGCTCCAACCAACACGCTCAACTTGAGTTTGGGTAAAAGAACGGACAAATTAAGTTACTTATTTTCTGGAGAATACTACAAGCTCGACGGTGCGCTAAAATATGGAAATGACAAACTTAACCGTTACAATGTCCGCAATAAAATGGATATGCAGGTCACTCCTTGGTTGAACTTCGGAAACAATACGGTACTAACAAGCCGTCAATATGAAGCGCCAGTTTTCATGGGCGGTGATTTCTTTTGGAATGTAAACCGTACCTCATCTTTGGATGTTCCAAAAAATCCGGATGGCAGCTGGACGCAAGCAGGTGCTGGCCTTTTGGGACTATTACAAGAAGGAGGACGAAGAAAAGAAAATATCAACGAGTTCCAAACAACATTCAATGCCAAAGCAGATCTGATCAAAAACATATGGACAGCTAACGCAGATATTACTTTCCGTCGTTCCTTTGGTGTAACAGATGGGTATAATCGTCCTGTTCAGTACAAGACAGGGCCGAATGCTACGCCTCAATATGCAGGTGGAACTGTACCTTCCGCATATAAGCAGCAGGAAAACACCCGATATGATGTAATCAACGTGTATACACAATATACGCAACAGTTTAATGACCACCATGTAAGTGCCTTAGTCGGTTATAACCAAGAATATAGAAATACCGAAACAAATTACGCCCTTAAAAATGGTCTTTATTCGGCTGACATACCATCCATCGGTTTAGGTAGTGGAGCGACAACAGTTACCCATAATATCGACGATTATGCACTGCAAGGTGTATTTTATCGTCTGAACTATGATTATAAAGGGCGTTACCTTATTGAATCCAATGGCCGTCTGGACGGTTCTTCACGCTTTCCAAAGGGTGACCGCTGGGGATTTTTCCCATCGGTGTCAGCAGGATGGGTACTTTCTGAAGAGCAATTCTTTAGTCCGCTCAAATCTGCGATCAA
This sequence comes from Sphingobacterium sp. 18053, assembly GCF_902706145.1. Lineage (NCBI taxonomy): Bacteria > Pseudomonadati > Bacteroidota > Sphingobacteriia > Sphingobacteriales > Sphingobacteriaceae > Sphingobacterium > Sphingobacterium sp. 18053. Next base: position 241,684 of record NZ_CACSJW010000006.1, on the reverse strand, counting down.
CTTTTTGAAACTAAGGGGCTCTTATGGACAATTGGGCAATCAAACCGTCTATGATAAAAATATGAATCCACTCAGTTATCCTTATTTGCCGTCTATGGCAGTGGATACCGACATTCCTAGACTTATTGAAGGTAATCGCCCAATCTCCCTTTATCCACCATTGGTCGTGGCCAAATCCTTAACATGGGAGCGTATTTCAACAATCAACGGAGGTATTGACTTTAATCTACTCAACAGTCGCCTAAATACGACATTTGATATTTACAAACGGACCAATGAGGGTATGCTGATCCCAGGAAGAACTCTTCCGGGTGCTTTTGGTGCCGACGCACCGAACTTCAATGCGGCCGACATGAAGACGAATGGCTGGGATCTACGCATTAGCTGGAAGGACAAGTTCGACCTAGCTGGATCGCCATTCCATTATAACGCTACATTTACACTGGCAAACAGCAAAGCTACAATTACCAAATTTGATAATCCAACGGGCGATATTAGACAACATTATGCCGGACAGCGCATCGGTGAGATATGGGGTCTTCAAGCAGATGGTTTCTTCCAAAATGAGGATGAGCTAGCTAAACTGAATCAAACCGACGTAGGAACGGACGATCAACAATATAAATTCTATGTTGGTGACATCAAGTTCAAGGATATTGCGGGCGGGCCAGATGGAGGACCTGACGGTAAGATCACCAAAGGAAAACAAACGCTTGCTGACCATGGTGACCTCAAGATCCTCGGCAATTCAGAAATTCAATACCCATATAGCTTAGACCTTTCAGGTTCATGGAAAGGCTTTGACCTACGTGTATTTCTTCAAGGTGTAGGAAAAAGAGACTGGTATCCACCGGGAAGCCAAATCTATTTCTGGGGAATTTATGCGCAACCCTGGACAAATGTGACCAAGCAAAACTTAGACCATTGGTCTCCAGATAACAGAGATGGGTATTTTCCACGGATAAAATCGTACAGTGCGGAAGATAACGGAGAAGAACTCGGTATGCCTAATACACGTTACTTGCAGAATGCAGCCTATTTAAGGGTAAAAAACATCACTTTCGGCTATAGCCTTTCGCAGAATTTCACAAAAAGAATTGGCTTACAGGCCGTACGCTTCTATGTAAGTGGTGAAAATTTATTTGAACGCTCAGGGCTCAAAGTAAACATAGACCCCGAAGCCTTAGGCAGTACAAGAGTATATCCTTTCCAACGCACTTATGCCTTTGGATTAAATGTTAAGTTTTAATACGCATATTCATGAAAATATTTCACTATACTACACTAGCGTTGTCTTTATCACTATTGACAATAAGCTGTAATAAAGACTTTTTGGATCGTAGCAACAAGACTGCTGTGACAGACCAAAACTTCTTTAAAACGCCGGAAGATCTCAAAACCTATACCAACGGCTTTTATCGATTCATTGGCGGATCATATGACGACATCTTCTCAGATAATATCGGTGGATTCACAGGAAGCAGCTCAACCAACAATATGCTCCGTGGTACACTTACACAAGGCAACGCATCTGGCTGGTCGGATGAATGGAAAAATTTACGCCGCATCAATTATATGATGGATCACCTTGGTACTGTAACCGGCGATCAAGCACAAATAGACCATTACGTTGGAATTGCCCGTTTCTTTCGTGCCTACATCTACTTTAATTTAGTGCGCGATTATAACAATGTTCCTTGGTATGATACGGCTTTGGGCGCTGAGGACGAAGCCATGTACAAAGACCAAGATTCTCGCGAGGTTGTTGTTAAACATATTATGGAGGATCTTGAATTTGCCGCAGCTCATATCAGAGAAGATAAAGTAGCCGGTAATTTCAAAGAACGTGTCACACAAGGCGCTGCATTAACACTGTTAGCGCGCATTGCCTTACACGAAGGAACATTCCGTAAATACCACGAGGAGCTAAATTTACAAGCTTCTGCAGATGAGTTCTTAAAAAGAGCAGCTTCAGCATCCCAAGAAGTTATAAATTCTGGGAAATACAAAATTCATAACACTGGCGCCAAAGAAGTTGACTTTAGAACATTGTTCAGCAGCAACAATCTCTCTTCGAATACAGAAGCGATTTTTATCCAAAAGAATGATCGTTCACTAGGTATTGCAAACAATTCACACACGGTATTGGACTGGCAGTGGGCATTAAGCGGAGAATTGATGGAAGAATTCCTAACAGCTGACGGAAAATCGTTTACATCGACTCCGGATTACAAAACGAAAACCTTTACGCAAATATTTCAAAACAGGGATCCCCGATTGGCTGAAACCATCATGCCAGCTGGGTTTAAGACTGATCCGAATAACCCTACGGCTTATTTAATAAAACCTAGTTTTGGTGGATATCTACAGATTAAATTCTACCCTAGAGATCCTGCTCTCCGTGGTGGTTGGGACGCAAACTACACCGATCTTCCTATTATGCGTTATGCCGAAGTATTGCTTATCAATGCTGAAGCGAAAGCTGAATTGGGTACGCTTACACAAGCTGATCTGGATGCAACCGTGAATGTTTTACGTGGACGCGTCGGTGTACCAGCCTTACTGTTAGCAACGGCCAATACACAGGTAGACCCTGTTCTTGCGGCACGCTATCCGAACGCTCAAGGAGCCAATAAAGGAGCCTTGTTAGAAATCCGTCGTGAACGCCGTGTTGAACTTGCCTGTGAAGGTTTCCGCTTCAACGATGTGCTACGCTGGAAAACAGGAGACTTGCTAGCCGTTGCCCCGCATGGAATCTACGTCCCTGCATTAGGCGCCATGGATGTTACCGGTGATGGAAATCCGGATATCGCCATTCTTGAAAATGAGAAAGCAACAGGTCCAATCGACCAGTTACCGGATGCTGTAAAAACCAAACTCGTAAAATATTACCTCGATGGAGGTGCATTTTACCTCAGCAATGGTACTTCGGGGTATATTATGATGACTGTTGACCAAAAAAATAAGCGGTCATTTGTCTCCCCAAAATACTATTACAAACCAATCCCATTGGGACAAATAACATTGAATCCCAATCTAAAACAAGCCTTTGGATGGGATAAATAGTTAATAACCTTATTCACTTTTTGCTAGCTCTGAAACCGGAGCTAGCTTTTTTATTTAAACAACATGAAATTACTCAAATTACTTGCCTGCTGCCTCCTTCCGATTCCCTCCCTTTTTGCACAACAACGTGTCGGCCGGGTTTTTGAAGATCAGAATGCGAATAACCTGTTCGAACAGAACGAGAATCTCCTAGGCGGAATCACAGTATCCGATGGCTATGATGTGGTAAAAACCAACAGAGACGGAACATATACACTGCCCTATAACCCCAATGCCCGCTTTTTGTCTGTCACTGTACCCAGTGGTTACAAGACTACGAAAACACATTACATTCCATTGCGCGCGGATGCCAAAAATCTAGACTTCGCTTTAGTCAAAGATGCGGTCCAACAAAACGATTTTCTACGCTTTATCCAAATTACGGATACAGAAACGCCGCTATACGGACCTTGGATTGATAATGTCAGAAACTACGCCAAGCAACAGCGTGCAAGTCTGATCATGCATACCGGAGATATCTGCTATGAACCGGGCATGCTTTTTCATGCCAAGCAGGTCAACAGTGAACTCATGGGTAGACCGACTTACTATACCGTCGGCAATCATGATCTTGTCAAAGGTGAATATGGCGAGAAGCTATTTGAAGATCTTTTTGGACCGACTTATTACTCATTCGACGCCGGGCCGGCTCACTTCGTCGTTACACCAATGCCAAATGGCGATTATAAACCCAGCTACACCGCTGATCAGATCATAGCTTGGCTCAAAAAAGATCTAGCTGCCATGGATAAATCCAAGCCCTTGATCTTTATTAACCATGACTTCTTTGTAGGGCCTGACTTTGTACTTAAAGGAGAAAAAGAACAGATCGATTTAAAGCAATACAACCTTAAGGCCTGGTTCTATGGACACTGGCACAACAATTTCGTCTTTAAACAAAATGGTGTCTATGTGGTTTGTTCCAATGCCCCTAACAAAGGTGGTATTGATAATTCTGCCGCACAGTTTGTTGTCGTCGATATTGACAAACAAGGTATCAAGAATATCAAGCCGATCTACACAAACCTACGTGATCACGTCCAATTGGTACGGCCCGTGGGCAATCAGTCGTTAAATGCAGACCAAACGCTGCCTATACTGGTCAACGCCTACGATAGTGAGCGACAAATACAGGGCGTAGACCTCACAATATCCGCACATGAGACCGGAAATCGCATAAGCTCAATTGCGCTGAAAGCCTCCGGAGATTGGACATGGCAAGCAAATGTTCCTTTCCAAAAACAAAATCACAAAGGACAATACGATGCACTTATCACGATTCGCTACGAGAATGGTGAACAGACCCTAAAGAAAGAAACGTTTAGCCTCGCGCCAGCAGAAAATGATAAGATCAAACTACAGTGGTCCACTTCAGTCAATGGAAATATCTGGAAAACAAGTCCTCTGGTTATTGGCGATAAACTTTTTATAGCCACAATGGATGATGGCATAGGAACCAGTCATGCAATCAAAGCCTTGGATAGACGGAGTGGAAAAGTATTATGGTCTCTGCCAACTATAAATTCCATTAAGCATAAATTACGTTTCAGCGATGGTATATTGTTGGCCACTGATGTTGAAACCAATGTCTATGCGATAGATGCAAATACAGGCAAAATCCTGTGGACAAAGAAACCTTCGGCTCCAAGTCTCCCGACCTTTGTTTCTGGCGCTGCGCTTGACAACGGGATCTATTATACTGGATTAGGAAAACGAATGTCGGCAATTGATATCCATACAGGCAAACCGTTATGGGAAGGTGTAGAACCGTCAGGCGGAGAAGCTACTCCAGCAGAGCTATCGGTTGTCGGTCAAGTTCTTTTAGCTGGATACAACTGGAATGCACTCTGTGCTTCTGATATCCATACCGGAAAACTGCTCTGGAAACGTCAGGAAGATGGTTTACGTTTTAGAAGTGGCGGGATAACAGCTCAAAAGGATTACATCTATACGACCGGCCTCAATGGCATCTTTAAGATCGATCTAAAAACGGGAGAAATCTTACAGAAGAGCATTAAAACCGACGATTTTAAGGTGATGACTGCACCAAAGATCAGTGAAAACCTTTTGGTTATGCCAACTTCCACCAACGGAATAAAAGCCTATGATCTACAGACTCTGGAAGAGAAGTGGCATTTTCCCACAGGAGAAGCGCTTGTCTATTCTTCTGCATACAGTAGTCCTGACAACCATAAACTGGTCGGCACAGTTGAATCAGCAGTCATTGAAGTCAAAGACAAGTTAGTTTTTGGTGCTTCAGACGGCTATGTCTACGTCCTTAATAAAGCAGGTAAACTCTTATCAAAATTCAACCTGGGTTCGCCTATATTTTCAGACATCACAGTAGATGGCGATTTGATTTATGTTGCTGATTTTGCGGGAAATGTTTCCTGCTTTAAACTCTAGTATTTATACATAGAACAAAAAAGGGAGGTGCTAACTTTAAAATGAGTTAGCACCTCCCTTTTTCTTTTATTCTTAAGAAGTGTACACCCCATTCGACTTATGATCAGCGAATCTTGGGATACCTAATCTTACCTAAAGTAAGGTAGGGTTGTCCATCTTCTATAACCGACAAAACCTGTGCGTCAGTTTCTACAACTTACATCCAACTTACGCTACCAGTTTCAACGTCATAGTTTGCACCAACAATCTTAATTTTACCCTCTTCTTCAAGTTTACGGAGCGTTGAGCTTTGTCTGCGAATGTCACGGATCGCATGTTTAATGTTCTGTTGATTTAGCTTCTCAAGCAACACACTGTTTTTAGAAGAACGTTCTTCCCCTTGATCGATCACCTCATTAATGATCGGGTCGAAATGGTTAATCAAATGGTTTAGGTTATCCATTCCCATGCCCTCGATCTGTGCTGCATCCAATCCTCCTTTTAATGCTCCACATTTGGTATGCCCTAGAACGACAACAAGTTTAGAACCTGCCACATTACAACCAAACTCCATCGAGCCTAAAATATCCTGGTTGACAAAATTTCCGGCGATCCGGATACTGAAGATATCGCCCAATCCCTGATCAAATATAAGTTCAGCTGAAGTACGGCTATCGATGCAGCTTAGCACCACGGCAAATGGCCATTGTCCCTCACGCGTAGCGTTCACCTGTTCGAGTAGATCGCGGTTAGCTTTCAGATTATTAACAAAGCGCTGGTTTCCCTCCTTCAGGAAATCTAATGCTTTTTCAGGTGTAATCGTCGATTGTGTTTCGTACGTATGTGCCTTCATAAAATTTTATTATTTGGAATATTAAAGGTAAAATTAATACGTTACATTTTAATTACCAATAGGACAAAATACCTGTAATTTCTTATATAGCCCCAGTGACTTCGTTCTTTGTGTAATAATCCATCCAAGCTTTAATTCTTCCGACAAACATTTTAAGATAGTTTTCTGTCAAAAATATGTTGGACCAATCAAATCTTTGTGCCTGTACGCCAAGATAAAAAATAAAAATAGAAGCGCCTGCTTTTGGTATTAAGCTGAGCTCTTTTTCAGATAAAAATCTATTGCTCTGGTATCCACGTAAGAAGCTTTGCATTTTTAATTCATACTGCTCTTTATCTGATTCTATGAAAAACAGTTGTTTGCAGAAATATCCAACATCCAAAATTTGCCATCCATTTCCACAAAAGTCAAAGTCAAAAATCGTAATCTCCTTTTCGTCTGTAACGGCCATATTATCATACCATATATCCATATGTATAATTCCGGTTTTCGTATTATCAAAATCTGAATTTTGAAAATTTTCTCCAAGCTCCCTAATGAATTCCATTTCTGGCAAGTTGTCTGAAAAGAATTGTTTTAAATACGCATAAGGTAGTTCTATAAGAGACGTCTTATGATAAGATACTCGGTTAATGTTCTTGTTTTCGGTATGGTTGTGAATATTTGCCATTAGAGAACCTATTCGAAAACAGGTTTCGTTGTCCATAAATCGAATTTTCTCACCTTGAGCAAAGGAAAAAAGTACAACGTATCTGATTCCTTCAGGAGCATTTATTTCTTGAATGAATGCTCCGTCTTTATCTTCAATTGGAAAAGAAACACTTAAATTTTTATTCTTCAATGATTTCAGAAGTTCAAGCTCTTCAATAATTTCGGTTTTTGACCTCCAGTTATGACTATAAACTCGCAAAACGTATTTCGTTTCGGTATTGGAAAGAAAATACGTGTGATTCATTCCTGTTCTGAATAGGGTACAATTGTATTTGTCGTCTAGGCCATATCTATCTTTCACAAAATCTCCTAATTGTTTGGCAGAAAGAGTAGAGGCTATAACCGGAAATGTTGTCATTTTTTTAGTTGCTAAATTTATAGTTTCGTTAATGAAGGATGTTTTTCCGAGTACATACGAGCCGCGGTCATTTCTGAATTTAGATGCTAATTCAAGTTTTAACTCTTCGTATTCCTTTGCCCGTTTATTATTAGAATTTAGATAATCCCGAAAGTCAATTTGCGCCCACATTGCATTGTCTTTTGGGCACATGTGAATATGGAAAATTTGTTCGTTCTTTCCATCAATGTTATATCCTTTTCCAAATGTTGAATATTCCGCTATATTTTCTCTTGAGGGAACTTTAAAATGTGAATAGCCTAGTGCTGAGAATTCGTCAATTAGTTCCTTGTTGAACAATAATTCTTTTGGAATCTCAATTATTATATCAATATAAGGTTTAGATTTGATTGAGCTGATAGCTGTACTGCCAAAATGTTCTATTCGTAAAATCTTTTCTTTTCCGATCTTACTTAAAATCCGTTGTTTTTCGGCCGTAAATATATTTTTCCATTCAGGATTATGATCAACTAATTCGACGGGAAAAAGTCTATTCCAATCGTCCTTTTTCAATTCTGTTAGGCTCTTTTTCATTTTAGTTATTGCTGGAATTATTAACTGCATTAAGGTTTTAAGTGAATCGTGTAGCTAGATAAAATGCTTATGACACCCTTTTTTTCCTGGAAGTTCGTATTGGTTTTGTAGATACTAAAAGACAAAAAAAGCTTACAATATGAATTGCAAGCTTTTTTAAGTTTTAATCTTTCGATCTGTAGCCCGTAGGGGAATCGAAATCGATTCATAACATACTGACTTTCAATGTCTTTATGTAGTTTATATTCTATTACTCACTGAATCACTCACTACATTTTGTTTTACTTACTAGCTGCAAAACTCATAATGCAAAGATAGCAAAAAGGACTTCAAATGCAATGCCCTACTAGCTAAAACACATTAAAATTTTAAAATAATCTTATAATCAATAGACTATTCTTTTTCATTTCATTCTAAATTCAGTCAGAATTAGTCCTAAGTACTTCTTAAAAAGGTTCACAAAGACCGCTATAATGGAAAAAGTAAGATCAATTGCTACGTGTTAAATCATTATGGTATTTTTCACTGTTTGCAATAGTTAGTTTGCTCCCCTATATTTCTATTTTGTTGAGACAAGTTTTTTGTTCTAGTGTCACTTTGTTGAATATTATCCAACTCTCCAAACTTGGCAAAGATAGATGCTTTAAGAGAATCTTTGGTACCCAGGCAATATTAAATTAATGTTATTTAAGAGTTTAATCACTTGACTATTTACTATTAAGCACAATAAAGATATTCCAATAAGAGATCTCAAACTTGAGAGCCTTAATCTTAATTGATGTTTATTAAGAAAACAGAAAACGAATCAAATGGTGTTTCCTGCACACATTAAAATAACTACGTTCATTATATTGGTCTAGAGATCGCACCTAAGTTATTTATAATCAAATTTTTAAAAAAGATGCATTTACAATATAAGTTAAAAACGTACTTGCTCATGATCAGCCTGATTGTTTCTTTAAATGGATATGCCCAGCTCAGCGAAGAGCAAAAAAAGCAAACCATCAATTCAACAATTGAGATTCTTAAGGTTAAATATATCTCACCAGATATCTTACCCAAACTTGATAGTACGATTTCTGGGAATTACACTAAAGGCAAGTACGATACGATATCAACAGGCAATGAATTTGCATTTCGCCTAACACGTGATCTACAGGAAATCACAAGAGATCAGCATTTAAAGATTTTGTATAAACAAACAAACAAAACAGATAACCAAGGGATTATAAAAAGAGAATTATCAAGAGATCAATGGTTGAAAAATCTAATGATCGAAAATAACTACAGCATCAAGGAGAAGGCTATCCTTGAGGGAAATATTGGGTATGTTAGTATTCCGCTTTTTGGACCATTGAGAGATTGTGCAGATACCTTAATTGCTGCAATGAATTACGTGAAAAATACTAAGGCTTTGATTATAGACCTTCGGGATTGTAGGGGAAGCCTTGATGAAAACACGATACCATTTATTTTTAGCTATTTCTTTAAAGATCCGGTTCACATCGATAACTTTTATACTCGGGAAACGAACACCTTAAAGCAATTTTGGACTTACGGTTATGTACCGGGAAGTTTGTATGTAGATAAACCAATTTATGTGTTAACCAGTGGAAAAACTTTCTCGGGGGGAGAAGCTTTCGCCTATAATCTTCAGCAGCTGAAACGCGGGGTTGTTGTAGGTGAGCTAACAAGGGGGGGTGCAAATCCATCTGAAATGCAGAAAATAAATGCTAATTTCTCCATCACAGTTCCTTACGCAGCTAGCATAAGTTCTGTTAGTAATACAAATTGGGAAAATACAGGTGTTAAACCGGATATAGAGGTTAAATCTATTCTTGCGCTATACGAAGCCAACTCATTGGCATTGAAAAAATTACTTTCCTCTTCAGAAAATCAATCGACTACAGTTGAGTTAGAAGCAGCGATCCATGGATTAAAAAAACCTGTTCTAAGAAAAGTTACTTTTCAATTAGAGGGTTTTAATGAAGCGAAGGAGGTGGCGGTCGCCGGAACTTTTAACTCTTTCAGCAGAAAAAGCTTTTTATTAAAAAAAGTCAAGAATAAATGGATTGGCGAAACAGAAGTTGAACTAGGTCATTTAAGCTATGTTTTTGTCGTTGACAATAGAATGATAAAAGATCCAAAAAATCCTAAAACAGTTACTGAGAATGGAAATGAAAATTCTTATATTTTTGTAGAATAATAGCAAGAAAGCTCCTTTCCACCCCCAATCAGTTTGACACTTAGCAATTCGATCAATAGACTGAAAAAACAATAAACTAAGCATCAAATCTATTAGCAATTTACTCCTCCAGTAGTTTCTTATTATTTAAAACACCTCGGTGATCTTTTTTACAGCTTGCAAAGTAAATACTTACTTATGATTTTATTTTGTATTGTCTTGCTGTATATTGCGGAGAAGTTGACCAAGGCATATTCTCATTCCAGATTCTATTTATAAATCTGTGATTATGGTTTTATTGCTCTCCATATTTTTTAATATTCTTTTTATTTTAGGCGCCTTTTTTAGCGATACTCCCTAAAAATTTAGCTAAACAGGTTTTTATTTCAACTGCTAAAAGGGTATAATATCGGTTAAATGCGGGTCTAAATACTTTTTATTATTTATGCTTTTCTTCGAAGTTTAAAGTTTCCAGTCACAAGCTTTCCTGATGGCGAACAGCCTGATGGTGCGTAAACTTGGGCAGAAAAATTACCTTTTATGAATCCGCCAATGGGCCCAAAGGTCTCAATAATTACTTTTCCTTTGCCATATTGAACGCCGGGTTGATTACAAATACTGTAAAAACTTTGAAATATTACTTGTGACTGATTTGACTGGCTAACCATAATGGACGATTTTCCTTCTTCAGCATTACTTCCGATTTCATATTCGCCTGCTTTAGTGGCATTAATACTTAGCGCTATTGCTCCATTTTTGCCTGTTCCTAGGATATTTAATGCTGTTCCTAGCAGTGCAGCATCCATGGAAATACCTGTATTGCTCAGACCGTTAAACTCCCAACTGATATATTCTTCGGGAAGAAGTTCAATTGGGGTTTGTACAATTACCATTCCGCTTGTTCCAGCACGGTTAGGATGTTGTTTGTCCACCATTCCCTTTATATTCGCACCCACAGCTATTGTTGAACCGGTCGTGATGCTTTCTGGTGCTTTATATTTGGTTTTTAATATTCCTGCCGGAAGTTCTTCCTTCTCATTTCCAATAGTTCCCGGACCATTTACGAACCAGGTGTTTCCTGTAATTTTTGATCTATCATATTTTAACTGGCCATTGGAAATGTATCGATAAAATATAACAATACATTTGCTTCCTGCCCTGCGCTGAGGGTGTTTTTGTCTGTAACTACATTAAATACCCTCTCAATAAACCAATCGCTAAAATGTCTGGTGTTAAGAGATAAAGTCTTGATTGATTTATCTATAGTTGTTTCCATTTGACGATAGAAATAACCGTTCTTATCCTGGTAGGTTAAGTATAAATAATCCTCAGCAGATCCAACGCAATCCTCATAGCTGTATTTAAAATTGATTTTTACATCTTTTTGGAAGATTACGTTTTCTGGTCCCAAACGAAAAGCAGCCCCTGTAGCTTGATCTAAATTCTTATCAATCGACTGTATAGTAAACTGGGTATCCCCATTAACTGCACCCGCAGGGATTTCGATAATTATATTTCCATCGGTTGAAGAAATTGAGCCTCCAGCTGTGCCTATTACTTTTGCAATTACGGGGCCGGACGTTTATGAAAGCGGTTTTTGTAATGGTTTGGATTCCAGATCAGGAGGTGAAGAGTTTTTCTTACACCCAGCAAAGGTGCAGACTAACAGGAGGAGGATTTGCAAATATTTTGAAATGCTTTTCATAGGTAAATTATTAAATTTTTTAATTGTCTACGCGTATAAGAAATGTAGTTTCACATGTTCCGAAAGTATTAATCATTAAATTCAATTTTTGCTTCTATGAGCTGAAGTTCGAATTGTCTTTGTGATTTATTCCCTCGAAATGATCATATAAATAACTCTTTCCGATTGCAAAAATATTTTCTTAAACATAGATTCTCAACTAAAATAGACGTAACGCTTACAGAGAGCTTCTCCTTGTTTAATTTCGTCGACAAATGACTAAGGACGATCTTTCCGTGATTTCTAAAAGCTATAGATAAGCCTCCTTTAATTTAACTATACTTAATTAATCCCTAAACTGGCTAAGCCAAGTGGAAATTGTATCCAATACTTTAACGCTAATCGTTTCCGGAATATCTTTAGCTTCTTCAAAAAGACCCGTTTTAGAAGACTGCATTAAATGGCTCACTTCTGGAAACACAACTAATTTTGATTTTGGATTAAAGTTTCGTTTTAGCGATTCCTGCATTATTCAAATAACATAAAAACAATTAATTATTCTTGGATGCAAGTACTAGGAAAAAAAAATTATACTAAAATCGCACCCGCTAGTTTATATCTGCCTAAAATAAAATGATATTCACATATTATCAGATTTCAGAAACACGGAAATACATTTTTCACGATGAATCTTTAGAACAATAATTTTATCTAGACACAGACAACTTCAAAGCATAGCTAAGTAGATATCCAAACAATAATGCCGGAATATCTTTAGCGGCCATCCCTTCTTCATTAGTGGCACGTACGAACAGGCCAATAACCTGGAAACCTTCCATATGTTTTTTCATTTTTGTGTTTATTTCTGCAAATTTTAAAATCAATTGTGTCAGCCCTATGGCAGCCGCCAAAAAATTAGACAAAATGCGATGGACATTGACCCAAAGTGGGCGCTTTAACCGTGAGCCTGACTGAGGAGCATCCAATCGATCCTATATAAAAAGAGGAAGAAGTACCATAAATGAAAACTGATCTCTGAGAATTCAACATTTGAAAATGTCCTTGGAGAGGGGTACGAATAAAAACAGCAAAAAAGAGGGTGACCATGATTTATGATACACCCTCTACTATGTCTAAACTACTAAGATCAGGGATTAAACTTCACCCTGAAAGTGCCTTTAATATCTTCGAATATCCTTTCACATGCATTCGGCCACCATTGATACAATGTGCCATTGAATTCACCTTCAATATACCCGTTCTCAAATTTGGTCACCTTAACCATACTTTGTGCGCTAAATATCTGCAATCCACCACACGCCCTATAACTATAATATATTGGAACACCCGGTTTGTGCATGTTAAAATATATAAGTGAATATTTATCCGGACCATTAAGATCGCCGAAGTCGAATTCTCCAATCTCCTTCCTATTGACTACAATGCCAAGGTTCAAACCACCATCAACGTAAAACTGTGGCATACTTTTCGCCTGATCATAGTATTTAGTTACGATCTTGTCGCTGCCTACAGTGTATTTCTCCCCACCGAACGTCCAACTAACAAAAACATCTGGTACCAACTCAATATCGACAAAGCCAATATAGAAACCTGTTTTTTGAGGGTCAGTGTAATCATTTATCACAAGTTGTATCTTGGACACTGCCGGAGAGTTAATCTCAGCTGGAGGAACAAAGGTTGCCGTTCCATCCTCTCTTCTTACAATATCCCCAGGTCCGGCGACTACCTTCCACTCATCTACAACGCTATCGGTAATTTGTCCGGCAACAAGCAAATAATCTTCTGGATTCTCTGGATCCGTGGCAGTAGTTAATAATATGCCTCGAACAAGAGATATCTCATTGGCAGAAACCACCTTTTTTTCTGATTCTAAAGTTAATTCTGAATAAATCGTCCAATCGCTGAAGTGCTTCGTCTTTACTATGATCTGTTTGTTCGCTTTCTCAAGTATTATACTCTTAGGCGAATGCCAAGTACCCTTTGAATCTTGATATGTTAAGCGTAGATGGTCCTCAGATTTCCCTTTCAACATGGTTGCATCATATTTCATACTAATCTCAACGTCCTTTTCAAAAGCGACATTTTCTGGCAAAAGACGGTAAACCTTTCCTAGACTTCCCATTCCAAATGTATTTGAAACCTCTTGTATGCTAAATGAGGTTTCAGACTTAATAGTTCCGGCCGGGATTGTAATCGCTAATATCCCACCAGGAACCTCAATCGAACCACCTGACGGACCAATCGTTTTTTGGATCAGCGTATTCGGTAGCGGTATGCCCTGGTCGGTTACTAATGGTTCTTTATTGAGAGTTTCCCCAGGCTTGTCCGGTTTACCTTTTTTACATGAAGTAAATGTAATGGCAATGATTAGCATTGCGAAAGTTTTCAAATATAATCTCATAAATCAATTAATAAGTTATACAAACTTATCGAGGAACATTATTGGGTACGAATAACAAAGCTTTATGACTAGGTTACATCGACGGAAGACAGTATCCAGCCTATGAACTCTATATTTGATTAACCAATTATGTTTTTAAAGTTCTGCGGATAGAGATCTTTAATTTTTTGTGGTTTATTTCCAATGTGTATTTGAGCCATTTGTGTGGATTTACATTATGTTTCTTGCAGATTGCAAAGAAGGAATAGATCATGGCGGACCTTTGGGCTGCATCGTCGCTTCCCGCGAGGAGATAGTTTTTTCTTCCCCGGTTATGCAAAGCTAAGCATAACTCGGGTGAGAGTTTGAGAAAAAAGAAGTAAAATTGTCAGGTCTTCAAGATGAAGAACCTAAACCCATTTTCGAGGGGTCAGTATGCGCATTACAGCGGGCAGCATTAACAGAATATCCAGTTAAAGAGGTTTTGATGAAAGAGTATAACATCTCAGAATCAGCTATCAAAACCAATGGCAAGGGTATCTCACAGCCTACTATTCATAATAATCAATAATAAAACGAGTACTGGAAAAGTACAAAACAGAAGGGTAGAATTTATTAAGCTTTAAAGAACCCTTTAACCTTTCTTTAATTTGGGCGCAATAAGCCAGAGCAATCTTTCTGATTTTTCTGGCTTATTTTGTAACTACTGTAATTATTCCAACTGGTTTATCTGAAAACACTGTCGTAGAAATGCACCATTCAATAGAATTCTTTAACCCGCTAGGGATGCTGAAAATATATTCTGGTAAACAGATAATTACGCCAATTTAGGATTTGTTCAAACTTTACACCTTAACTTGCCAAATATTATTAAAAATAATTAAGGAGAAATTGAAACAATTGAAATAAAACTTGGCGTTATCTCATAATCAAAATATCGTTCAGAGATATTTAAAAATTTGATTTTTCAACAAAAGACTTGCAGTTATGCACTAATTTAAGGCTTTAAACTTCAATCATAATAATTATGGCTTAGACTTCCCCTTCCATAACTAAAACCCCTTTTTCCTTTAGTTTACTTATCTGCGCCTCAGGAACAGGATTTCCTATTAAGTTGACAAATTTCAAATTGTCTAAGTTCAATATTGGTGAAATATCGTTAATCTGATTGCCTGACAAATCAATTACTGTCAATTCAATTAGATTGCTTAGTGAGTCAATATAACCGATTTGATTGTTAGCTATATACACTTCCCGCAAATTCACTAAATTCCATAAATCTGAAATATCAGACACCATATTCTCTGATAAATCAAGAATCTTAACATGTAGACAATATTCGATACCGTCTAATGAGTCCATCCCTCTATTTACCATTTCAAACTCTTCAAAATCTTCAAGATAATAAGGAGGAAATTCAACTGCTACATGACCATATTCTCGTATCTTGATCAAATTATAAAAAGATTTTTCAAATTCGTTCGAATCAAATTCAGAAGAGTAAAACTCTTCTGAATCATTGTCAAGCATTAATTCAAAATCACTATTATTATCGTCATTTTCGACATCCCAAACATATTCTGGATGATAATCAATATCTTCCCCAATAGCTATTTCAGTTACACTTTCAATATCAGAAATAAGGAAAATGTGTGAGTATGTAAGAAGTTGAGTGTAGTCATTTATTTCAAAAAGATCTTGAATACTTTTTCTATATACTTCACCCTTATCTGGGTGGTACAACATAATTAACTTAGAAAAACACTTTGCATCTTTTTCTTCAGTTATAGGGACATATTTTGAAATTCGATTTGAAACTTCCCTGATCTTGCCGTAGTTTTTATTTTTGTAGAGTGATATTAAGTTCGCGGTTATACGATTTAAGTTCACTTCTGAAAACGCATTGATTAAATCATTGTATAATTCTTGAATATTCATACAGAATTTAGATTTGTTTTATTCACAATAATAAATTTCCACTAAAAAAGCCCAACTTCAACTTACTCAATAAGACATTTATTTTGTAGCAAAAATATATAATTTATATAATTTTCTTTGGAGTTGTTATTGTTGTGTTCTTCGACTTTAATCGTCAGACATACTGATACAATCGATATATAACAACAATCATAACAATACCTGTATATTTCGAAGAACCAGTTTTCAGCGAAATCTCTACTCTTATATATCAATTAATAAATTATACAAACTTATCGAGGAACATCATTGGGTACAAATAACAAAGCTTTATGACTAGGTTACATCGACGAAAAACTAATAATTAACGACTGATAACTTGCAGAAAATGATCATAAACTATTAAACCGTTATGTCAGGCAACCAAAGTGGATTATATATTAACTTCTCCAGCCTCTAATATTAAAGAAATCTTTCAATGCCCTCAATTTTCCAAGTCATTTTGTTTTGATATAAAACAACAAAACTACATTTTTATAAATTCCACTCGCCTGTTCTCAGATTTTCCTGTAGGTGTAGTATTACTAGCAACTGGTTCTGCTGCACCCTTGCCATCAGTGAAAAGTAAACTTGCATCTACATCAAATTCCTTGCTGAGAACAGTTTTAACTGAGATGGCTCGTTTCTTTGATAATTCAAGATTTGAATCAGCATTGCCATCTGTATCTGTGTGCCCTACTATCTTGATTTTCGCTCCTGAGGATTCCTTAATCACAGATGCGATTTCTTTAATTAACCCCATTGATTCAGGCTTTATCCTATCTGAATTGCTATCAAATAGAATTCCGTTCGTTACAAAGTTTTCTCCCTCAAGAAGTTTTGAACGCATATCCGCCATACCAGCTGCTACTCTTAGATTAGTTATAAAAAATGCTGGATACCCCTCTCCCGTCTTTCCTCCAACAAACAACATTTGATTGTAATTTGCCGGAAAAGCTGCAGCAGTTGGAATATCCAAGACTTTCTCTGCATTGTACCAAAGTCTTACTCTTGTCTTCTGTATAGATATGGCGACATGTACAACAGAACCGTAATTGCTTTGAAAGCCTTTAAGGAAGATTTTATCAGATAAGAGTTTTTGTTTCGCATTCTCACGCGAGTCAAGCCTAACTACAGCTTTGTCCCGATCGAAAGAATTGCTAAAATAAAGGATGTTTTTTAGTGTGTAATTATAGCTATCCAGTCTCTTAGCCTTATCACCACGATCAAATAACTCAAACTTAAAACCTGGAAATACAGCACTTGAACGTGTCGATAAATTTACGACAAGGTCAAATTCAACCGTAAAATTTTCAGGCAGTTTCATTGTTGGTGAGAGCATATTTCCGGAATTGAATTGCAGCCATTTGTTATCTTTTCCTTCCAGCTTGACGACTTCTCCTGAGCCTGTAGTAAACCACTTCATTGGAAATTCACCGATTGCATCCTGCTCAAAGTTATCAAAAAGAATGATTTTTTCTCCTGGGATAAAATCATATCTAGAATAAGAGGATGAGAGTTGTTTGGTAGATTTTTGAGTTTCATTGTTATCCAAACTTCCATTTTCAATCTTCTCACCGTTACCTTCCTTGCTTTTCTTTGACTGATTTCCATCGATGACCTTTTCTGCCTTCTGAGTACTTTTTTTAATTAACAAATCGCTGCCTGCATTGGCAGCCCTTTCGCCTAAGCGTTTCAGAAACCCTTGACCGCTGGCACTAACTGCAGTTACCTGAAGTGCAATTATCACATAAAATAATCTTTTAAACATTTTTTAGGAATTTTAGGAAATTAATTTCCTTCAAAATACCAGCTTATTGCTTCTAATTAAAAGTGATGAATACAGAGTACATCCCAATACAGGCAGGATGCGTTGTATAGTAGTCTGATGCACAATATCAACTTAAAGTAGTTTTCAGTCTACTAAAAGAATGATTTTATCTCCGTAAGCCTACAGTCTGTAGACACCAATTCCCTTTCTCTAAAAATAACTGCTACAATAACTGATATTCGCATCATATTCATTCAATATGGGAAATGACTAAATTAACACTAAAAATGGCACTTTCGCTCATGTTGGGTATAGTGTATCCAAAGATATCCTTTGGCCAGAAGGTCTTAATTACAAAGGAAATTGTAAAATACGAAATTGACTTTGCCCTACAGGCAGCAAATCATGGATTAAAATATGCCTTTGACAATAACATGGATCCTGCAGGAGTACTTGTCTCAGGTACAACAATTCTTAATGGACTCAAGGCATACGCCAACGTAAAAACAGATTCATTAGAACTGTTATCCTGGAAGCCTTCTTATGCTGTGAGCAATAAGGCCGGTGATTTTGGTTTTACTACTGGCCCATACCTCTATTTTAATAACCGGAAGTCGGATCCGATTGCCAGTGGAAATTATTTTTCCATATGGAGAAAAAACGGGAATAAGATTTTTAAAATCCTATTTGATGGCGGAATAAACCATGGATCAGTAAAATTAGAACACCAGCTTGCAATGAAGCATGAACATATTACCTACGGGCAAGTAACGACATCCACATCAAAAAAAGCTACTTCACCTCCGCAACTTAAGGATACCGATGAAACCTTTGAATACCTTGATGATAATGCTATATTTCTAAGACCTAATCTTCCCATAACAATTGGCAAAAATCATTTTAAGGAAATACATAAAATCTCCAATATGGTATTGATACCTAAAGGACATGGATTTGATAAAAGCAGTCAATTTTTCTATTGCTTTGGTAATCTGTCGATAAAAAAAATAGAGCCCAATATCAATACTTTAAAATACCCTGGTTACTATGTCCAAGTTTGGAAATACCATGATGGATGGAAAATCATCGCGGATGTTGTTCAACTTTAACCAACACAATAGGTTTCTGGTAGGTTTTTTAATCTTTTTTTAATACCCAGAGCCATAAAAGCAAAGAAACATCTGGAGTACAACAAATTAAATCGAAAAGTAGCCAGAGTAAGGCAAATCAATTCCTTTAAAATATTGGTTGAAAAACCTCAAATTCTGAACTGAAATAATATCTGTTACCAACAATGCTAAAAACACAGAGTATTGTAAATGCCTACTTCATAATATTTTCATAGGCATTTCCTTGAAACAAGCGTATAAAACCAGTGGCATAGCCAACTCAGTACATCTACTAATATTACTTTGTCATCTACCTAATTAAAGTTCAAAAGCGGCGGGAAAAAGTAGTTGAAAAGCAGCTGACCAATTAGTTCTGTACTTGGATTCGTGGCCACGAATACTCTGAAAATTACCACGACATATAATCAACCACGCAACTGGTAGTTTTATTTCGAACCCTCAAAACAAAAACAACATCAAGTACACATCATAAAACAAAATGATACTATTTCGCCAAATCAAGTGCTTTTTGAAAAACTACATCTTTGTTGCTGAGTATCTCGTTGATGGTAGGAAGAACTGAATAGTCGGGTAAAACCCCTCTATTAATTTTATTTTTTTCATCAAGGTGCATGTAGTAACCTAGAAGAGGAATATCAAGTTTCAGCTTAGTGTTGGGTAAACGCACCAATGCAAATCCACCACTTGAATCTCCGCCAACTGCACCACCAGTCTCGTCTCCGATAAATATTCCACGGGATGTTTCCCTCACGATTGCACAAAATTCGGAAGAGACAGAAAAAGTACGTCCATTTTGTAAAATAAAAACTCTCCCAGTAAAGGCTTTTGCTTTAGGTTGTTGCATTTCTAATCCTTCCTTCTGAGTAAAATGATATTCATCTTTCACCTTTACTATAAATTTTTTAAGATATTCGAATTCCGGCGGAAGGGCTGCGTGCTCAACAAAGGAAAAATTTCCATCACTCGCAACTACAAATTTACCATAATAACGAAAGGGTGATTTAGCTAAGTAGGAAAAGAGTTCGATCCCCATGGCATCCATTCCACCTTCATTATTCCGAATATCGATGATTAATGATGAAATATTTTTTTTCTGAATATCTTCAAAAGCATTTTGAAGGAAACCACTTAACGTCGGCTTATTTTCAAGGTTCCTGAATACACCAATACGCATCATCGCAGTATGTTTGTTAGGATACGAAATTTCCTGACGTTCATCATATTTTTCTTTTGGAATATCTGTCCTTCTTACTCCAGGTACAGTAATAGTACCTTGACGACCTTCGCTATTTTTAAAGGTAATTTTATAGAACTTCGATGGACCAATAAATTCAGCGTAGTAACCGGAGAAATGAAGTGACAGCTCAGCATATTTTGCACTGGTTATTCTGGCATCAGCAAAAATGCATTTCATTAACTTTGATGTGACTTCCTTCATAGGCTTTCCATTTATACTGAGAATTTCTGAACCAAGCGGAATAGCTAATTTGGATACATAAGAACTATGAAGAAACGACTTTCCCTGATGAAAATATAAATTCATAGGGAGGTAACCAGATTCAAAAAAGGCATAATGATCATCTGGCTTCCCTTCTAGATGAAGCTTGGTATGTCCATCCCCTATATTTGCTAGCATAGGACATAAAAGCCTATAAAAATCCAAAACAGTCATTCGGTTGGTAATACTTTCTTCAATTTTTTTGAAGTCCCTAGCAATTTCACTCCGGCTATTATAACGATAGAGACCAGGGTGAGCTTCCATAAGTGCTGCTTTAACAACATTGAGGTCTTGCGATATTTCATGCTTAGTAAAGTATTGTGAAAAGGCTATCTGATAAGATAACAATATCAAAATAAGAGTTGATAGGTAATTTTTCATATTTTTTCCGTTAAATAAATTTATCCAAAACTGCAAGGTAACGTGGCTCATATCTTCACTTTTAATCTTCAGGAAAGTTACCTGAGGAAAAAATTCTATCAATATAATTGCTCATTAACCGTTTTAACAAGGGATAGTCTTTACAAAAGACATCAAAATTTTGCCAATCTAATTTATAGACATCCTCAGGAAAAATATGATTGAAATCAATATTTGAATAATCGGCTAATGAGCTAAGAAGGATAACATGAAATGACCCACTGGTATGATTATAATCTTCAGAAGAGAAAAAAAAATCAATTACACAGGTAAAAAGCACTTCAAGAGACGTAAGAGCACATGTAACACGATAAAAGTCTTTGACTCCTCTCATCTCCGACACTTCTTCGCTAAGAGACAAAACCTCATCAGCCATTCCATTCAGCATGAGTTCCTTATTTTCTACTCGATCCACCTGTATACCTGGAAGTATAAGTTTTCCCAAAAAATCAAATGCATTCTGAATACACTCCTTTGCCCCATTCCTATCTCCCACATTGCCGGGAAAACTGTCATCTAACCACTTTAAAATTAACTTTTCGTTTTCCCTAACTACCAGGTACAAAAACCTGAAACGTTGTTCATAGCCTAAGGCCAAAAATTTTCTTTGATGTCCCATCTTTATGATAATACTTGCATATAAAGTTTAGCAAAAAAGAAAATGAATACAATTAGTGGTTACAAACGGCAGTTCTCTTAAGATGAAAAGCACAATAAAGACGCCGAAATGTAAACTCTTATTTAAAAAAACTGACGACCTAGACTTTCATACATTTATAACAAAGAAGTTTTAAAACAAAGTTCCATCATTATCCATTTCCCTATTCTATTACCCGGGAAGAGGTAATACCATTTTTCTATAAAATCATGTTTTAAGCATTATTTTGTGTCATATGACACAGGCGTTTATCAATTGTCTACAATATTTTTGCAAAGAAAATTTAACAAAAAACATTAAAATGAATAAAACGATCGTTATAAACTTTATCGATAAAATCTGGAACAAAACAGATATTTCAGAAATTCGAGACTATTTGACCGATGACTATATTGATCATTCGCTTCCCATCGCTTTACCCAAGAATTGGGAAGGTACAGCAAAATGGATAGAGACAACAAGCGGATCCTTTCAACATCAAACAGTTATTGAGGATATCCTCTGTGAGGACGATAAGGTATTCATGCGAATTTCCATGAAACTAAAACACACTGGGTTATGGAGAAGCCATCTACCAAGCGAAAAGGAAATTACAACTAGGGGCTACCGGCTATTTAGAATAGATAGTGGACGAATCGCTGAGCATTGGGCTACAATTGACGGCAGTGAGATTGAAGTTGCTATTATTGGAACTGGACATGGGTGCAAGATTTAAACTCAGATTCCTTTCCTAATCCTACAGATTGTTTTTCTGGAAACACCCAGATATGAAGCGAGCTGGCTTAACGATATCTTTTGAAACAACTCAGGTTCCTCCATAAGTAGAAACTGGTAACGTTCTTTTGGCGTGTTGAGTCTATAGATATTGGCCAGTCGCTCTTGGGATATAATAATCCGCTCCAAGATATCTCTCCCAAAAACTTCAATTTCTCTTGACATCACATATAGAGAGATAAGCTTTTTTCTGCTTATTTCGAATACAACTGAAGCTTGCATGGCAATAAACGAATACGAAGATTTGTCACCAGTGCGCAGGCTTTCAAGGTTTGTAAAAAACATATTTGGGAGAATGAATCCCAGATTTACGATTTTACCGTCGTTATTTTGAAAATTTTTCATCAAACCCGTCGCCAGAAAAAAGACAGATTTACAGGTTTCCCCTTGAGTGAGTATTATTTCATTTTTTTTGAGATAATGAATCTTTCCAGACGAAAAAAAAAGCTGTTTAGATTCGTCTCCCAGATTCTGAAAAGAGTCAATTTCTTCTAGTATTTTACTTATGCACATTTCCGTTATTTTTTAGAATTAACTCCATAAGAAACTATTTTATCCTTTTTACAGGCCGCAAAAAACAAAACACCTCCAAGGGCAGTAATTGGTTGTGTCTTTTTCATTCTTTTTTTAAACAAAAAAAATCTTTTCTTTTTTTGCATCAAAAAAAATCGACAAAGAACA
Source organism: Sphingobacterium sp. 18053 (assembly GCF_902706145.1). NCBI lineage: Bacteria > Pseudomonadati > Bacteroidota > Sphingobacteriia > Sphingobacteriales > Sphingobacteriaceae > Sphingobacterium > Sphingobacterium sp. 18053. The sequence continues at coordinate 218,541 of NZ_CACSJW010000006.1, read as the reverse complement.
TTATTTAATTGACATACGGCAATTTGAAATATCATGCAAACATTTTCTACAGAGTTGACTATAAATATATTTTTTGACAGGATCAACTGAATTCCATATGTCATCTGCAAAAAAAGCTAATGTTTTCACCCTAGCGGCCTCTAATACTGGATCTCATTGAAATGACTGACTAAAGCCTAGCACATCTCATCATATAAGGGAAATAGATTTTTAACAAAAGCCAATGAAGATTTTAACTAAAAAACATATTTAAACTATAAATTCAGTCACCTGTCGACCATGTGGCTAATTATGTCGTCATAAATTGTTCGACTTCAATAACTTGAGGATCTTGGTTGCAAAAAACATTAATTAAAATGCAGAGCAAGTTTATATTATCATTCTTTTACATATCCTTATTAGGACTGTTACTCAATTACTTGCCTACAATGGGGCAGACAACGAAGCCTACTCCCGAGCAAATTAAGCGGGCAATGGAAATCGCAAAAAAAATTAAGGCTCAAGGTGGACTAAAGGGGAAAGACGCCGAAGAATTGGCAGAGGAAGCCAAGAAAATAATGAAGCCATTGGGTAAAACGGTATTGAGCATCCCAAAGAAAATAAGTAAACCATTTCCTAAGATCGTCTTAACAGCTATTCAGCGCAAGGCATTAAAAGGCGAAGACTTAAAAAAATACATCATCTCGCTTAACGCCTTAATTCTTAACAGTATGGATTCCTCTACAAAAAAGCTCGTTCAAGAAATCCTCGCGGATGCAGATCTTGATAATAAATCGCTTTTCGAATTAGGGATGTATAGTTATCTAAATGGGGCTTTGCAGGAAGGATCAATACTTGTTGGGACTTCACTTACTAGGGATATTAGCAATGACTTTAATGCAAACAGCTATGCAGGGATTTTGATCAATGCGAACTGGTCAGCACAAGCAATGCCAATCTGCAGAGGCCTACTCTCAAGCTATCCAGAAAATGATCTGGTACTCAACAATATCGGTCAAGCTTTTATTGGCATTGGTGAACAGGATAGCGCTATGGTATACTTAAGAAAATGTCTTAAGCAGAATCCTTCCCACCCACAAGCTAATAACACTGCTGCTTTGATCTCCAAAGAGAAAGGGCAAAAGGAAAAAGCAGTTGAGTATGCAAAAAAAGCAGTTGAAAATGGCCTGATAGACGGCTCCATGGATATCATAGAAGAATTTGATAAATCGGGAACAGCCTATGATTTTTTTGCAAAACCTAAAGACCTTCCAGATTATTTCAACATATTTAAAATTAAAAAACCCATGCATCAAAAACGAGTTGAGGATGAACAGCTTGTAAAGGCCGAACGGGCGGCATTCAAGTCTGAAATAGACAGGATGCGTGGAGAACTCTCTGAAATAATCCGTAAAGAACAAGAGCTGGGCACAAAACAACTCAATGAGCGAATACAGGATCTTCAGAAAAGACTTTTCGCTGGTGAAAAGTTAGATGTGAACCTTGGCAACCCATGGTTTAAAAAAGCAGGTAGAATATTTTCCAATAAATACATCCAAGTAGATGTGCTTAAAGCTATGATGCGAGAAGAAGAACAATATACCGCAAAAATTGCAGAATTGGAAAATGAATACGACAGGAACGAATCAAAAATTTACAAGGATTTTGCAGAAAAAAAAGCCCAATATGTTTGCAATGGTGAAGGGACGAGTAGCGGGTGCATAAACCTAGAAAGGCTTGCTGCAGAAGAGTGTAAGGCTATCAAAGAACTAAGGAACAGATTCTTGGTTAACTGTGCCACTGTCGCTGAAAGCTATGATGATAAACAGATTCATTGGGCAGCAGAAAGGTTTTTCTTTCAATCGAAATGGGGTTATCTTCTTGGACCTAATGAACATCTGGCAAATGTGAATTATTATAAATATGCGGATGAATACTTAAAAAACATCAGCAAGATCATGACAAATTATAAGCCAAAGGCACCCGCATGCGAAAATCTGGAAGCTGAGCTCAAAAAATTTACTTTTGCAGAAATAACAGCACCGAAATGCCCCATAAATGAAACAATAAACCTAGGATTGATAGCATTGAAGAGTAATTGTAAAGAGACATCAATAACGCTATCTGGAAAAAAAAATAGTTCACTTGAAAAGTACAAGATTCAGTTCAAACAAAATCATCAAAAGGCTCAGAACTCCCTTGCGATAATCTATGTAGTTAGGAAAGATGAGGTCAAACTTTCTGAACCGATAAAGAAATTTATGAAAGCAGATGTTGGCGTAAAAGTTGAGCTGACCGTTCAAGGTTTTCTTTCGTGGTCCAAAGACAATGTCTGGGATGCTGGAGCTAAGGGAATGGCAACAACCTCCATATGGGCATTTGATACCCTATCCGGACATGGAGGAAATATGGAAGCTACTGCGGAGATAGGCTATTCCTATCAGGCGGGTCTAAATGGTGATGCAAAACTATTAAATGGCTTTCTTGCTCCAACCGCGGCGTCCCTTCCCGAATTTAACTATAAGCCATAATCTGAAAAAATTAATTTGATTGCCCCCACCGTCATTTTCAAACAGAATTTAATAAGCTAACCGATAATGGCAATGGGGGCAATGTAATATCGAAAAGGTGAGAGTAGTTCACCATGATCTATTAAAGTCGTATACATTTTACTGTTTTCAAACAAAGTTGTCGTTGCATGTTTCGATACCAGCGTAACCAACATGTAACCAATAGAAAATGAACACATTGTACAAATATAAAGATAGACCTCACTAAGTGTTTTAGATCCAAAGTATGTTACAACAACGTAATCCTGCTGCCTTTATAGCAATTATAAGTAGGTTCGTATTTTAGATATCCAACGTCAATCATTTTTTTTATGCAAATATGATAAGTGCTGGTGGAGGCAATCTTGCTCAGCTGCATTAATTCCTTTCTACTAATCCTGAAGGATGCAATGCATTGCTGGTTTTGCCAAACATAGAGCAATGCCATATACAAACTAAGTTGAGTAGTATTTAACCTAGGATCCTTTGCTGCTTTAGAAATATAACCCGCAAGTAAGTTTTTTTGTGATCTCTGCATGTTAAAACTATTTTTTATTCAAAGCTTTTACGACATCATCGTATTTATAGAAAAAAAGACTACCCACCTTTGTAAATTGCAAAGTGCCGTTGATCCGCAGATTTTGTAAAGTACCTGGAGAGATGCCCAACATCTTACGCACGTCCCGGCTTCTGAGCCATTGTCTGGAATCCGGCTCAGCAAGCTTTAACAGACCACGGATCTCCGTTAAAATATCCAGTTTAAATTGTTGTAAATCGTCTTTGGTAATGAATTCAATTTGTGCCATAAAAATTGTTTTAGGACACAAAACTGAAAATCTGACGAAACAGTATTTCACCACTTTTAAAACTTGGGTACGCTTTTTTAAGGAGAATAAGAGATGCTTTTATATTTTTGCTATACCCATGATGAAACCAATCTACTATGAAACAGGCGATCTGTTCATCCATCCCTTCAGGCCGGAAGACATGGAAAGATTTGAGCAATTATCCGGTGATATTTTCTCGATCTTATCCGATGACAACACGCTCAAATATATCCCAAGTAAGCGACTCCACAACCTAGAAGAGGCTGATCTATTTTTAAGAACTATGATCATCAACTACTATGCTGGATTGAATTATATCCACTTCATCACTGATAAAAAACAAAACAAAGTCATTGGACTCATTGATCTAATCTCACCACAAGTGGCAAAAAAACATTATCAGCTGGATGAATATCCTTTTTTCATTGAATTTTACTTGGGTGCCTTCGCTATTGGCTGTTATGTGATGACAGAAATCCTTCCTCCGGTAGTTGACAGTATTCTCAACCAGGGCATTCCAAGGATTGGAGCAATTATCAACCGGCAGAATATTGCAGCAAGAAAAGTTCTTGAAAATGCACAATTCACCTACAAGGCAACATTTGACCATCTTCAGGATCTATATGAAGTTACCTGAAGCCTCGGTTTGACAATTAGACCAGGATATTGATTCTAATAACATCGATAGTTTAGTATGCAAATAAGTCAATAGAGAAAGATCTCTGATCAACGAAGGATCTTGATCTTCTCATAAATAATAAGTAAATTTGATTTGAGAGCGTTAATTTAGAACGGGGATAAATCTTAGGATTTAACCCCTTGTTCTTTTTTCTGTCTACCAATCTTTATGCTAATATCCTTAAGTAATCGCATATTTTTCACGGACAGCAGCCGTATCTAAACTCACTTTAACATCTACAATTTTCGCATAATGTTGTGTCGTTGTCAATAATGAATGACCTAACATTTTACCTACAGTTTCAATCGGAACGCCGTTACTTAACATTACTGTCGTTGCAAAAGTGTGCCTGGCAATATGAAAAGTAAGTACAATAGCTATTTCACACAGGTCTGCAATTTCTTTCAGATAGGCGTTCATTTTCTGATTGCTCAATACTGGCAGAACAAGAAAGCCATTGGCACATGGAGGGTAATTTCTGTATTTTTCAATAATAGCAATCGCAGGTTCCAGCAAAGGCACTCGTGATGACGACCCATTTTTCTTCCTGGTAGTTAATATCCACTGCTTTCCATCAACCCCTTTTACAATCTCGCTCTGGCGCAATTTTTTAACATCTGCATAAGATAGTCCAGTATAGCAGCAAAAAATAAAAATGTCTCTTACCTGGTCAAGCCGAGGTATTGTGATGACCTTTCGTACCATGTGATCCAACTCCTCTTGTGTCAAACATTGACGTTCCTTTGGCTTAACACCATTTTTATATTCAACAAATGGGTTATGATCCAACAATCTGGTCTTTATGCAAAAATTATTCACTATCTTTTTTAAATGTTTGATATACTTGGCTACAGATATTTGTCCGATCCTCAAAACCGTTTTTAAGTAATGTGAAAAACCATTTATGAAATTAAAGTCCAACTGATGAATTGTCACATCCTCCGTTGAGTAGCGAGCATTAATAAAAGCAGTTAAATGGTTATGTGTAGTTTTATATCCTTTTAATGTGTTTTCCTCAAACTCAATCCCGAGTAATTCTTCCATCTGCTTGTTGTGCAGGGAAAACAACTCCATGAGCATCGGAACCTTAACCTTAGGTTCATTACCAGTGAACTTTTGCTTTAGCGTAAAAGCGGTAATCTCTTTACGCTCTTTGGTTAGCAGGGTATGGGCTTCTTCGACTTTCTTTTCCCATTCATCGAGGTAGATGTTTAAAAGCTTAGTACTTTCTTTAGAGCCTTTCTCTCGGTTAGATTGACTGCACCAGCGCCCCGGTTCACATTTACGTCCGGTTGATACTTCTTTGCCCTCACCATTTATGGTGATCCGCATGTAGATTGGTGCTGGACCTTTAGTCCATCCTTTTGGCTTTTTAAGGTAAAAAAGCACGCTGTAATTTGTTTCCATAAAACAAGCTTAAATTGTGAACAAAATTAAGCTTGCAGCCAGGAGTAAATCAAGATGCAGTTTATTCGAACACCCTATATTACAATCCCTTAGTTTCACTACGTAAGTGAAACCGGTTCATTTCTCAATAAGGAATAAGAGTTCGATTCCCTATGCAAAAACCTCATTTCTGAGGAGCTCCAATGAGTAATTTTTATCGTTTCAGACTACTCACTGAATTACTCACTGGAATTATACGAATTGGTGAATAAAATGGTGGTCGCCGAAAAACACAAAAGGCTGTAAATCATAGATTTACAGCCTTTTGATACGTTTTGACATTGTGTCCTGTAGCCCGTAGGGGAATCGAACCCCTGTTTCAAGAATGAAAATCTTGCGTCCTAACCCCTAGACGAACGGGCCGTTTTCTGTTTCGGTGTGCAAATATAGAAATATTTATAAATGTGTCAAAATTTTCATCTTTTTTTTATTCATATTTTTTAAAATAGATCATAAACCCCTCTAGAATAGCTATATTTAGAGTCATTGAAAAAGTAACCAACATGACTAATTTTAAAAAAATCAAAAAACCGCTACTCTATGCCGGACTAGGCTTGGCTTTATTAAGTCAGGAAGCCTATGCCCAGAAATCGAGTGCTATTGCAGATCAACTGCAACTCACCTGGAAGGTCAAAGACGGACAGAATATCCGTAAAAATCCGGTATCCACCCTAATTTTAAAAAACAAGGGAAAAAGTGCTGTTCAACTTAACGATTGGAGCCTCTGGTTTAATTTTATTCGATCTATTGATCCCGATAAGGTCGACAAACGTTTTGCGATAGACCACCGAAATGGAGATCTCTTTCAGGTTAGCTTTAAGAAAAATAACTTTTTATTAAATGCGCAAGACACAGTCCACATCGATTTTATCACGACTGGACTGGTCAATTATACGGATGGACCAATTGGTCTATACCTAAAAAATAATAAGACTGGGCTTGCAACAAATATTTCGGATTATGCTGCGGTTAAAATTGCTCCCCAGTCGGAAGCTGAAAAAAAAGATTACTTTGCTTATAAATACGACCAAAATAAGCTGGTAGAGGGTGCAGTAGCACAGCATATCATCCCTTTACCAAGCAATATCAGCATCAATAATAACGAGAAATTCAACCTATCGACAGATACAAAACTGTTTGTTGACCATGAATTTGCTAGCGAAGGAGTCTTTCTGACAGACTTCCTGAACAGCTATTCAGGCGTTAAGCTAGCAGCTTCATCCAGTCCACAAGGCGGCATTGAAATTGTCAAAGCAAACAACTTAAAGCCCGAATCCTATCACTTGACGATTGGTGCTAAAGGTATACGAATAGAGGCTTCTGATAAAGCTGGTGCATTTTATGCCATACAATCGTTAAAATCGTTGATCAATCACAGTCAATGGAATAAAGCCACAAAATCGATCACATTACCATACGCTAACATTGAAGATAGCCCGCGCTATGGTTACCGTGGATTTATGCTGGATGCTGCCCGTAATTTCCATAGCAAAGCCGAGGTTTTAAGAATATTGGATCTCATGGCTTCTTACAAGTTGAACAAGTTCCATTTCCACTTCATTGACGACGAAGGTTGGCGATTGGAAATTCCGGCCCTACCCGAATTAACGGCTATCGGAGCCAACCGTTCGGCTAATTTTGAAGATGGAAAGGCAATACAGTCTGCTTATGGATCTGGCTCTACGGCTAAACCGCATCAATTCTACAGTGTTGCTGACTATATCGAAATTTTAAAGTATGCTCAGGCAAGACATATAGACGTCATACCAGAAGTAGAAACTCCTGGTCATGCCCGCGCAGCGATCAAAGCAATGCGCGCGCGTTTTGCACATTACTCAAAACTTGGTGATAAACAAAAAGCGGAGGAATTCCTGCTTGACGATGCAGAGGACAAATCTGTTTATAATTCTGCACAAAACTGGAATGACAATGTCATGAACCCTGCCCTACCTTCAACCTATCACTTCCTGAGCAAGGTGATCGATGAAATCAAAGCGATGCATGATCAAGCTGGAGTTCCGTTGACAATTATCGATTTGGGAGGCGACGAGACGCCAAGTGGTGTTTGGGAAAAATCGCCAAAGGTATTGGCCTTTATGAAGGAAAATAATATCGCCAATGTACTCGATGTATGGCCACTGTATATTACCAAAATTAATACCCTTGTTCAAGAAAAAGGGTTGACGATGTCTGGATGGGAAGAAATGGGTATGCGCAATAAAGGAAAAGGCATGGTTGTAAATGCCGATCTAGGAAAATCCGGCATCCACTTGAATGTATGGAACAATCTCCCTGGCCAAGGACAGGAAGACCTCGCTTATCGATTGGCAAATGCAGGATATAAAGTTGTTTATACGAGTGCTGCAAACAACTACCTGGATATGTCTTGGGACCGTGATTTTGCTGATCCAGGACACAGTTGGGTCGGTACGGTTAATCTGAATAGAACTTATTCGTTTTCTCCTGAAAATTTCTTCATCAATCTGCGCAAGGATGACACCGGAAAAGATCTTAGACCTGAGGCATACACCAATAAAGAACAGCTTACAGCGGAGGGGAAGAAAAACCTCCTCGGTATCAAAGGCGCCTTATGGGCAGAAAAGGTATCTACTGACCAGCGTCTTGAGGAAATGATATTTCCACGTTTAATAGCGATTGCTGATCGCGCGTGGGCACCCGAACAAACCTGGGAAAAAGGAAATTCTTTTGACGAGGCCACTTATCGTAAATCGTATACCTCTTTTATCAAAAAATTAGGCGAGGATGAATTGAGAAAACTGGATAGGATAAATGGAGGCTATACCTATCGACTTCCTAAAATTGGAATCAAGAAAGAGGGTAGCCAACTCCTTATCAATACCGATTATCCTGGTTTCAAAGTCTATTACAGCGACAACGGCAGTACGCCAACATTGAAATCCAAAATAGTGAACGGTCCAATACCATTCCAAACTGGGAAAAAATACTTATTTAAAGTATTTGATGCCAAAGGACGGTCAGGTGATGTGATCAGCTATTAATTCATTGGAACGCAAAATGATAAACGCTATTGGCGTTGACAATAAAAAAAAGCTGCCTAAAATAACATCAGTCACTTCAAAAATCGACTGTTTGAACTGGCACTTAAGCTGATAAAGGCAAAATAGAATAAAAATAGGGCTGTCCAATTTCTTTGGGCAGCCCTATTTTTATAAGTCCTAAATTTTTTAAGTGGCTCAGGACTTTTTATGTCGTCAGACAGTTATTTTATAGTCAGACAATTATTCTAGTCAAATTTCCATCTTACGAACGCTTCAATAGCTTCATAATTTGCAAGACCTAATTGGTCATATAAAGCTGCGGTTTCGCTTGTACGGTCTTCAGCACGTACCCAGAATTCACGTGGATCATCTCCAGGGAATACAGGTAAATCTTTCTGAGACTGGTGTTTGAAGATGGCTAAACGTTTGCGATAAACTTCTTGTGGAGATAACGGAACGGCCATTTGGATCTCGTGGATTGGGTATTCATGCCATGCTCCTCTGTATAACCATAACCAACAATCTTTGGTCCACTCATCTGTTTTGCTCAATCTGCTCAATGCTTCAAACAAGATATCGAAACATACTTTATGCGTTCCATGTGGATCCGCAAAGTCACCCGCAGCAAATACCTGATGTGGTTTTACATGGCGCAACAATTCCATTGTTTGTTGAATATCATCTTCAAAAGATACATTTTTCGAGAACTTCTGTCTATCATAGAAGGGTAGATCCTGGAAATGGATATTTTCATCGGGCAAACCAACTAAACGAGCTCCCGCGATCGCCTCACCCTTACGGATCAATGCTTTGATTTTACGGACAAGTTCAGTATCGATCTGATTTGGTTTTTTTGTTGCAAAAATTGCTCTTTCCTCATCATAAATTCGACCGATCTGAGAAGCTTCCGCCTCTGCCCCTATTTGTTTTGCTAAATCTTCAGCAAACTCCAGATAACGTACGACATCATCATCCCAAACAGCTGTATTACCACAAGTTTGGTAAGCAACATGGACATTGTGTCCTTGGTCTGCCAGACGAATAAATGTACCCCCCATCGAGATGACATCATCATCAGGGTGTGGAGAAAATACAATTACATTTTTCTTCGCTGGATTGGCACGCTCAGGACGTTGTGAATCGTCAACATTGGGTTTACCTCCTGGCCATCCCGTGATCGTATGCTGAAGTTCGTTGAATATACGGATGTTGATATTATATGCCGGACCGGTCTCTGTAACCAACTTGGCCATCCCGTGTGCATTATAATCCTCGTCGGTAAGTTTCAGGATTGGTTTTTTGATCTCCAAAGCTAACCAAACGACTGCTTTTTTAATTAACGAAGGTGTCCAGGTAACATCTTCTGCCAACCAAGGAAGATCAAAACGTGTCAACAATGAAGCAGCAGCTTCATCAAGAATAAATTCAACGTTATCTGATAATTGAAGATAAGTTGCAGGAATCTCTGAGGAGATTTCACCTTCAACTGCTTTTTTAATGATCTCAGCCTTTGTTTCGGTCCAAGCCATTAAAATAATCTCTCTTGCTTTGAAGATTGTACCTACGCCCATGGTAATCGCTTTTGTTGGTACATTTTCTTTTCCACCAAAAGCACGGGAAGCATCGCGACGGGTTAAATCGTCCAACGTTACTACACGTGTACCTGAGTTAGGGGCAGAACCTGGCTCATTAAATCCGATATGGCCTGTACGGCCAATACCTAATAATTGAATATCTAAACCTCCTGCTGCTGTAATCTTCTGTTCGTAAGCCTCACAGAATGCATTTACTTGATCAGAAGCTAAGGTACCATCTGGAATATTTACATTGGCCGCATCAATATCTACGTGTTCGAACAAGTTTTTGTTCATAAAGGTCACATAGCTCTGATCAGCATCAGGTTGCATAGGGTAGTATTCGTCAAGATTGAAGGTAATCACGTTCTTAAAGCTTAAACCTTCTTCTTTATGCAAACGAATCAATTCTTGATAGACTTTTACCGGTGTGGCACCGGTAGCAAGGCCCAGAACAGCTTTCTCACCTTTCTCTTGCTTTGCACGAATAATTTCAGCAATACGATTTGCAACGTTTTTCGAAGCTGAATTTTGATCTGGATAGACGCTCACAGGGACTTTTTCGAAGCGCGTTTCTTCCAATAAATTTAATCTAGCCATTTTATGGGTATGTTGATAAACGTGAATTACAAATTTATAAAATTAGTACCTCAAGTTGAAGTAAAATTTTAATAAAGTGGTTCTTTCTTAGCGATATTTTAAATAAAACCTTTTAGCTATTCTTTTAGGTCAATAATACGATTATACCTTATTCAAAATCTCAACGGCTTTTAATAGCGTTTCATCCTTTTTAGCGAAACAGACCCGCAAAACTTGTTGATTTGTCGCTTCTTTATAGAACGCTGAAAGTGGGATTGTTGCAATTTTGTGTTGTCTAGTTAACGAACAAGCAAATTCAAATTCCTTCTCCTGACTGATTGCACTATAATCTATATTAAGGAAATAAGTTCCTTCGCAAGGAAGAATCTTAAACCGGGATCCCCTTAATCCATCCTTCAACAAATTCCTTTTCCGCTCAAAAAAATCCGATAGGCCTTTGACATAGCTTATATCCTCCAGATATGCTGCGATAGCGAATTGCATGGGTGTATTTACGCTAAATACATTGAATTGATGTACTTTTCTAAATTCTTGAGTTAATTGCGGCGGGGCAATGCAATAACCAATCTTCCAACCCGTGGTATGCAATAACTTTCCAAAGGAAGCAATAACAAAACTTCGCTCCCGCAAGGTGGGTATTTCCAGTACCGATTGCGGCGAAACACCATCGAAAACAATATGCTCGTATACTTCATCACTCAACAACAGTGCGGTGGTACTTGCCAGCAAATCCCCAAGTTTAATCAGTTCTTCTCGACCCAGTACTTTGCCTGTTGGATTATTTGGATTATTGATGATGATTAAGCGGGTTTTGGAATTAATTAACGTAGCTACGTAATCCCAGTCAATCTGAAAATCAGGAGCCAATAATCGCACGGGAACAACCTTACCGCCAAATAATTCGATAGTTGGCGCATAACAATCGTATGCCGGTTCAAAGATAATAACCTCATCTTGTGGTCTAACAACTGTGGCAATAGCTGTAAAAATTGCTTGTGTACCGCCAGATGTCACAGTAAGCTCCGCTGTTGCATCAACCGCCACGTCATAAACTTCACGATATTTTTTAGCGATAGTATCACGTAATGCCTGTGCTCCAATCATTGGCGCGTATTGGTTATGTCCCTGTTCCATTGCCTTAGAAACCAATTGAACCAACTTCGGATCTGTCTCAAAGTCAGGAAAACCTTGCGACAGATTTAAAGCTTGCTGCTCGTTAGCAAGCATCGTCATTTTGGTAAAGATCGTCGTGCCGACATGTGGAAGTTTAGAAGTTAGGTTGAAGTTCATTTTTTGACATTTTATTAATCTACTAAATTAGTGGATTTTCTTATATTTGTAAATATATATAAGAATAATAACATGATAAAATACATCACACTACTTTTTTTAGTTCTGCCATTCTTTGGTTCTGCACAAAAAAAAGAACTTACCAAAGAGGAGTATATTGCCCGTGTCAAAGCTTCTCCAGATTCAATCTCGACATTGGTTGACTTGCGTAGAGTTGGAGGTTATGACCCTGTATACCCCGAGCTTCAGGCGCTTTATAATACCTTGAGTAAAAATGTCAAGAATTCAAGTGAAGGAAAAGAGTTTCAAGATTACTTAAATACATTGGAAACGGTTCAAATTGGAAAAATAGCGCCAGCGTTTACGCAAAATGATACCACTGGTACCCCTGTAAAGCTTTCGGACTTTAAAGGAAAGTATGTTCTCCTTGATTTTTGGGCATCTTGGTGTCCGGATTGTCGTGTCGAAAGCCCAGATCTTGTAAAAACATACCAACAATTTAAAGGTGAAAACTTTGAAATATTGGGTATATCCTTTGATAAGGATCGCAATTCTTGGATTAAAGCCATCCATGCAGATAAATTGCACTGGCGTCATGTTTCGGATCTCAAACGTTGGCAAAATGATGTCGGAACATTATACGGCGTAAAATCTATTCCACAGAATGTACTGATCGATCCCAATGGGAAAATCGTCGCCAAGAATTTACATGGTGATGCTTTACGCGCGAAATTGAAAGAAGTCTTGAAAAAGTAAACTATAGACGATCCATAAAAAAGACCATGTTTTAGTAAAAGCATGGTCTTTTTATTTTTATTCTTTGAAGAACGCCATTTTTCTGAAAAAATCTATTTTAAGATGATCCCAGTAAATTAGGATATTAAACGATTGATTGCCCCTTTTTCTCCCTTAGCCAAACAAAGCACTGAAGATGTCCTCCAATTTGGCAACCGGACGAATGGCAATATTATATTTTTTAGCATCCAATCCTTTGGTATTGAATTTAGAAATAAAAATACCATCAAAGCCCAGCTTCTCTGCCTCCTGTATACGCTGTTCAATGCGATTTACGGCCCTTATCTCACCCGATAAACCAACCTCACCGGCAAAAGTCAGATTGGATCGAATCGCGATATCTTGTTGTGAAGAAATAATTGCAACAACAACAGCCAAATCGATCGCAGGATCTTCAACACGCAACCCACCGGCAATATTCAAAAACACGTCCTGTGCACTTAACCTAAAACCAAAGCGTTTCTCTAAAACAGCCAGCAGCATGTTTAATCGCTTCGTATCGTAACCTGTAGAAGAGCGCTGAGCAGTTCCAAACGCCGAATTACTCACCAGAGCCTGTACTTCAATCATCATAGGGCGCACTCCTTCAAGCATCGCCGCAATGGAAACGCCACTAACAGGTTCATCGCGCTGGGAAATCATAATCTCCGAAGGATTTGACACCTCCCTCAATCCCGAGCCCTGCATTTCATAAATACCCAGTTCTGAAGCAGATCCAAAACGATTTTTTACGGCCCGTAAAATCCGGTATACATGATGACGATCACCCTCGAATTGAAGCACCGTATCCACCATATGTTCTAAAACCTTGGGGCCTGCAATAGATCCGTCCTTGGTAATATGCCCTACAATAAAAACTGGTGTACTGGTTTCCTTTGCAAACCGAAGCAATTCTGCGGTACATTCGCGTACCTGAGAAACCGAGCCTGGCGCCGATTCAATTTGTGAGGAATGTAAAGTCTGTATAGAATCTATTACAATGACATTGGGCTGCACCGTCTCGATCTGCTTGAAAATATTTTGAGTAGATGTCTCGGTAAGGATATAACAATTTGCTTTAGAAGATTGTGACAATCGCTCTGCCCGCATCTTAATTTGCTGTTCACTTTCTTCCCCAGAAATATAAAGTGTCTTGACTTGTGGGATCGATAAAGCGAGCTGTAACATCAACGTAGACTTCCCAATACCGGGTTCGCCTCCGATAAGTACCAATGATCCCGGAACAATACCACCACCAAGAACCCGGTTAAACTCCTGATCTGGAGTCAATATCCGTAATTCATCCTGATAGACGATTTCGTGGATGATGGCAGCTTTATTCGCTCTTTTCGTACTTCCGCCTGTGGTGGAACTACGCCATTCGGGCACTTTTGAGCTCGATTTTTCGACGACTTCCTCAACAAAACTATTCCATTGCTTGCAAGAAGGGCATTGCCCCATCCATTTGGGAGACTCGTAGCCACAGTTTTGACAGAAATATGCTGATTTTGATTTTGCCATGTTACGAAATTACAAATTTATAGCTGTTAAAGGTGTAATATCATGCCCCGTACGTATTATATTACCCAAGATATTACGTAAGGACTGATCAGCCTTTCCATAATGTTACTCCTATGGCGGCTTAAGTCAATACAAAGTATTACTATATACCGCATCACTACTTTAGCAATACCTCAACAATACTGCATGCCTACTGGAACCTCACTGAAAAGCCTTAAAAAAACCGAAGTGTTTATTCTTCATTTTCTTTTAAGATCCGCAAAAAATTTTGTCCCATGATCTTCCCAACATCCGTTTTTGTATAACCTCTCTCCAACAGCGCTTTGGTCAGTAGTGGAAATTTAGAAACATCTTCCAGACCTTGGGGTGAGGATTCTATGCCGTCGAAGTCCGAGCCTACAGCAACATGATCAATACCCACTTTTTTGACCAAATAGTCGATATGATCCAATAATTTCGGCAGTGGAGCATCCGCTTGCCGTTGAAGTTCTTTTGGCAACTTTTCATACATAGACCAAGTACTCAATTTTGTATCCCCGTTATCACCAAATTTACCCACATACAAATCCTTAAGCCTTGTTTCATAGGCTGGATCCAAAAAACCTGAATAAAAATTGACACCAACAACGCCCCCATTTTTTTTCAAAGCTTCCAATTGTGCATCTTTCAGATTGCGGAAATGTGGACATAATTCATAGGCGTTGCTATGGGAAACCAAGATCGGTTTGGTCGTTATCGCCAGCACATCATAGAAAGTCTGCTCTCCTCCATGCGACAGATCAACCATCATCCCTAATTCGTTCATCTTCTGGATAATTGCTCGACCTTTTGCCGTCAACCCTTTATCCTTGGGATTCATACGACCTGATTCCATTGCAGCACAACTCGCCCAGGACAAATTGTAGTTCCAGGTCAAAGTGAGGTATTTGGCACCACGCTCATAGAGTCGCATTAAATGATCAACACTTCCCTCAATCATATTTCCGCCTTCAACCCCAATCAAAGCGACTATTTTTCCCGTTTTTAAGATTGAATCGATGTCACGTGAAGATTTTGCCAAACTTATTTTATCGGTATTTGCTGCAATCATCTTTTCCAATGCATCTATCTGGTCATTGGCGTGCTTAAATGCCCCAGATTTCCACTTCGCATCATCGGACCACACAGCAAATACCTGCACATCTACGCCCCCTTCCCGCAGTCGAGGTAAATCAGTAGCCCCCGTACTTATTCGCTGGCCGATATTTTTCCCCTGGAAAATGGATTCGTATATCACATCATTGTGTCCGTCGACGACCACCAAATCTTGGTGTATCTGTTTATAGTCTTGACTATATCCAACATTGTTGAGTGTTGTCATTGCTAGTCCAAGTAATAGCAGGCCTTTTATCATTTTTGACTTTCATTGATCGTTTCATAAATAGCATCCTGAATCCTGCTTCTGATATTCAGATCCAACAGCCTAGTGCTCACCTGAGGATGTACGCGATTAGACAAAAAGATATAGATCAGTTGATTTTGTGGATCAATCCAGATACATGTTCCTGTATAGCCTGTATGACCAAAGACCGAGCTATTCGCTAATTTAGATGGATATTCATTTTTTGGGTTTGGATCCCAACGGTCAAAACCTAAGCCCCGACGACTGCTTGTCGATTGCCTGGAGGTAAATAAATCTATTGTTTCGGTTTTAAAGTAGCGCTCCCCCCCGTACTCTCCTCTATTCAATAACAGTTGACCATAGATTGCCAAATCATTTGCTGTAGCAAATAATCCGGCATGCCCGGCAATACCGCCAGCCATTGCCGCACCCTGATCGTGGACATAGCCTTCTAGCAATGTTTTCCGAAAAGAGGTATCCTGCTCGGTAGGAACAATTTCATCCTTTGCAAAACGTTCTCGGGGAAGGTAGCCAGCACGCGTCATCCCCAATGGCCTGTAAAAGTTCTCCTGCACATAATCTTGCAGAGGTTCAGCGGTCTGATGTTCTGCAACTTCTTTCATCACGTACATACTGATATCACTATACACATAATTTCCAGTGGGTTTTACAGGTGATTTTAGCATCTCGGGCCACATGACATCGCGGTAATAATTGTTGAGAATATAGCTATTGTCGGCCATTTTCACTTGATGGTTATCATCGCGCGCTGAAACAACGTCTCCAACTTTCAGATATTTATAGAAGGGAATAAAAGGTGTAAATCCTGCTTCATGCAACATCACGGAGCGAAGCTTGATATCCTTTTTATTGGTATACTTTGCCTGCCATAGGTAATGTCCCATGGTACTATCCAAATTAATAATATTCCGCTCGGTAAGACGCATAATTACAGGAGTAGTACCGGCAATCTTACTGACAGATGCGAGATCAAAAATATCAGTTGTTTTTGTGGGAATATCTTTGGAATATGTGTGAAATCCGTAAGATTTCTCCAAGAGTACTTGTCCGTCTTTCACGATCATGACAACAGCTCCCGGTGTTGCTTGCTTATCGATGGCTTCTTGCGCAATAGCATCAATTTTCTTCGTCAATTTGGTCAGGTTCAGATTAGAACTTGATGCAGCTCCATATTGCAGCCTTGTCTGTGTGGTTTTGACATGACCGGCGGTTATAGGAATCCCACCAAAAATAGACATTGCCATCTGACGCTGTCCAGTCTCTGAAAAAGGAGCAAGTAATTCGATCAAATCAGACTGTGGATGCTCCGATAAACTCTTTTTGTTCTTTTCATTTTCAAAAAAATGACAAAGGATAACTTTTTTATTGTTTAATACGGCCTGCTTCAACTGTGCTAGACAAGCTGCATCTAAGTCATCTTCCTTTCCAGCCACAATAATGGTGTTATAATATTTGATGTCCTCATCAAATTTATTAAAATCAAAAACTTTAGTGTTTGCATAACGAGCCAACTGTTCTGTGAACATCGCATATTTTGCAGCGTTAGGAACGACAACTGCAATACGAAGTTGATCCAGATTTTCTAAAGGTAGCAACTGATCGAGGTTATTAAACAGTATCGTTTCGTTTTTAATCGTAGACTTATATTGAGCAAAGAGGGGGCTAATACAGAACAAACCTGCAAATAAAGCCCCAAAAAATCGTTTTTTCATTCTGCTTTTATCGTTTTTTAGGTTCTATCAAATAAAAATACGAATTAAATAACGAAGGAATATGCTCGCTCGAAAAAAAATCAATTTTGTTACTCTACTTGACGATGTGAGTTAATAAAATTCTTTCATCCTTTGGCCATAGCGTATTCAACCATCCCCCGATTGCATCATGAAGGTTTTTTCTGTAAGTTTGACTAATGCCAGAATTGATTCAAGATAAAACAATATTTTCCTTGCTGGAAGTCAGCCGCAGTATCCAAAAGACACTTGCGGAGCGGTATAAGAGTTTGTACTGGATCAAAGCCGAAATGAACAAGCTCAATCATTATACGCATTCTGGCCACTGTTACCCTGAAATGGTTGAAAAACAGGATGGTAAAATTGTCGCTGAAATTCGGTCCATCTTATGGAAAGCTGATTACAATCGTATCAACAACAATTTTCTTAAAGTCGCCCAAGAACCTTTGCGAGAAGGGATTACGATGTTATTTCAGGCAAGTATTTCCTATGACCCCATGTACGGATTAAGTTTGCGCATTGTTGATATTGATCCGACTTTTACCTTAGGTGAACTTGAAAAGGAGAAGTTAGACAGTATTCGAAAGCTGAAAGCAGAGGGCATATATGAGTCCAATAAATTATTGGGCTTTCCGGTGGTTCCTAAAAGATTGGCGATTATTTCAGTAGAAACAAGTAAGGGACTTTCTGATTTTTACAAAATTATTAATCAAAACCCATGGGGTTACCGCATAGAATGCACGCTCTTTCCGGCATTATTACAAGGAGACAAGTCAGTACCTTCTATTATCAATCAGCTTGCAGTTATTGCTGAAAAAATCGACACGTACGATGTCGTCGCCATCATACGTGGAGGGGGTGGTGAGGTTGGGCTTTCCAGTTATAACAACTACTTATTGGCACGTGCTATCGCTATCTTCCCAATCCCTGTATTGACAGGCATTGGACATTCGACGAATTACACGGTTAGCGAAATGGTCGCCTATAAAAACGCGATCACTCCCAGTGAGCTAGCCGATTTTTTGATTCAGAAGTTTCATAATTTTGCGATTCCGGTTGATAAGGCAGCAGAACGTATACAGCAGCTCATTCTTACCCGATTTAAAGAAGAGCATAATATGCTATCTCAACTGGCAACGCATATACAATGGATCGGGAAGAGAGAAATTCAGTCCTCGAGGGCGGCCATTCAGCAATTTCAACACGATCTTAACGCGTTGATAAAATTGCGGTTCTATGAGCACAAAACGGCTTTGGCCCATACCGAACGAATTATTCAGCTATCTGATCCAATTAGGCTATTGAAACAAGGTTTTTCAATTACTAAGGTTAACGGAAAACTACTGCAGTCGGTGACACAAGTGTCTCCAGGCGATGTGATACAGACGATACTCGAATATGGCGAACTTACCAGTACTGTAACGGATAAATCGCCGACAGAAGGTTTGGATGCGGACCAGGCTTAATTTGGCCATCGGTACACAAAATTTTAAAGAAAGCATATCATAATGGAACAGAATTATACCTATACAGACGCCTTTAACGAGTTGCAAACAATCGTAAGGGAAATTGAAAATGGCACAACAAATATTGATGAGCTCGCTGGAAAAATCAAGAGGGCTTCCGACCTCATTCAAGTCTGCAAAGCCAAGTTAACAGCGACAGAGGACGAGGTAAACAGTTTATTACAGAAAATATCCCCTGCTCAGGAAACGGATGATGACGAATAGTTAAACCAAACGACAAGGCACATCAAGATCCTCGGTAAAATAATAACTGGCACATAAGCGGTGGTAACCATCTGCTATGATAAGTTTCCCGTTTGCCCGAACCAACAGAATTGGAGATAACTTTTCCTTCTTCTTGATCTTTCTTAGATTTTCCTTGACGTGGCGATTGGTATCAGGAAGTAGCGGAAGTGCACTTGCCCGCAAAATATCCTTGGATTTCTTTTTTATCGTAGTTGCTCGTCTAAGTTTGTCAACAAAGGCCTTACATTCTTCCGGAACAAATAAAAGCTCCAAATAATCGTAAGCTGCGGGGAAGTCATGTTCCTGGGGATCCGCTAACCAAAAAGCCTGTCCTTTTTCAATTTTAACTGTACTCATAATATAGCTATCATTTCCTAATACATTTCAGCTCATCCTAAAGCTTGCTAATATTGATAAGCCACGACCTGCCTATCACGGCGTACCGTTTCTACAAACTCCCGATGTTTGGTCACATTTCCCGTCAATCGCCATATGGTATTCAAACTTTCTTTGTTATAGCGTTGACTTACAATGACTGCCTTAAAACCCATCCTTCTGATTAACTGCTCGGTATGTTCAAAATCTGCCTCAGATGAGGTCTGCAGTTCATAGTCTTTTATTTTGTGATAATTGTCAATATAGGTTTGTAAATACGTTAACAATGCCAAAATAGCCAAAACCAACCCTACACCAATAAACGCTAAAAATATATATCCGGCACCAACACACATGCCCAAAGAAGCTGCAGCCCAAATTGTCGTAGCGGTCGTTATACCACTTACTTTATTGTCTTCTTTGAAAATCACACCTGCTCCTAGGAAACCGATACCAGTAATAATGTTTGCCGCCAATCGATCTGGATTTGCCAATCCAATTTTTAATGAAAGAATAGTAAAAAGACAAGATCCAAAGCTCACCAATATAAACGTCCTCAAACCCGCGGATTTATTGCGATATTCACGTTCAATCCCAATCAGCAGACCTATTAAGACTGATAACATAATAAGTAAAACGTCACGCGATTCAAAAGGTTGTAATAGGTTATCCATGAGTTTATTTCTTCTTCATCCAATTTAAGAAAAATAGGGAGATCTATCAAATGACCTCCCTATTAAAGAATAGCTTTTCTTCGACCTAATACATTGGTACTTCAATTAGCAGTAATGATGTATCATAGTAAGCTTCAATCGCTATTTTTTCTGTTTCGTATAAACCAATGGCATCCCTTCTTGAAAGCATTTCATTTGCTACAGCGATCTTTCCTTCCAAAACAAAAAGATAAAGCCCATTTTGCTCCGAATGAACAGTATATTCTATCTTTTTACCCGCCTCTATGTCTGCCAAGTTAAAATATGCATCCTGATGTATATGTACAGCATTGTGATCCATTTTATCCGGTGAAACAATCGTTGCAAATTTATTGTGCCGATCTAATTGAAGGTAGGATTTCTGATCGTATCTGGGCTCTAGCCCTATTTCGTTGGGGATTACCCAAATTTGCAGAAATTTAACAGCATCCTTCTGATTGCTATTAAACTCGGCGTGCTGCACCCCAGTACCTGCAGACATGATCTGCACATCTCCTGTTTGGATCGTACGGCCATTGCCCATACTATCCTGATGTGCCAGTGCCCCCTCCAGTGGTATGCTAACAATTTCCATATTGTCGTGTCCATGCCGATCAAAACCTTGACCACCTTCCACCTGATCATCATTCAATACCCTCAGGGCACCAAAATTCATCTTTTCGGGATCAAGATACTGTCCAAAACTGAATGAATGCGCACTTTTCAGCCAGCCGAAATCGACGTGGCCACGATCACTTTCCCGATGTATAATCTTTTGCATGTTGTCCTCCTTACTGCATAAGCTTCTAACTATCAAGGACAAAACCCATACCAACAGGAATATAAACCCAAAATCTGACAATTTGTCAAAAGAGAGGACTATAGTGGCTTTAATTTATCTGGAGCAAGCGAATGAACGAGTGCACGTGCGAGAATTCTATTCGGGTCTATGACAATCATCCCATTGTAATCCCGTTCAGGGATAGCCAAAGGTAACTCTGCACAACCCAAAATAATGACCTGCGCTCCTTTCTTTTTCAGATCATCCATGACCAACAATAGATCTTCCCTTGCTTTATTCGCGATCGGTACCGGTTGGGCCTTTATTCCATAATCCTCATCATAGATTGCATTATTTACCTTCTCTTGCTGCGATCCTTCTGGCTCGACAACAACGAAACCTTTTCGAATAAATGCTTCCCGATATAAACTGCAGATCTGCTCTCCTGCGGTAGACAAAATCCCGACTGTCGTGTCGGGATAGTTTTCGTCTACAAATCGGACAGTCTCATAGACGATATGCAATAGCTTCAACGTGCTCCCCATACGAGCCATCTCATCTTGAACAACAGAAAAAATCGGTTCTGCATGTGCCGTATTGGACGGAATCGCCGCAATGGTCGCTCCGGCCATTTCAAGTTGTCTTAAAATTGCAGCGATAGCCTTACCGGGATTGACATTGGATTTATCCAATAAATACGCCGTTCGGTCAGAGATCAAATTTGGACATGAGAATAACAAGAGCGGCAAGTGTTCCTGATCGGATCTTGCCGCCGTCTCATCTATAATTTTCTTCGTAATATCCAAGCCGCCATAAGGGCCTAGTCCACCTACTATTCCAATCATAAAACTATTTTTATATCATAGATATAACCAATAGTCTTACAAATGGTTTGTAGAAATTACCATTCTATCGCTTGGTCCTCGTCAGGAATCTGCGTATTCAATTTTCGTTCTAAAGTGAGAGATCCTGCGACTTTATAGCGGATTGGCACATTGGGAATCATCGTATAGTCTGTAAATTCATAATCGATATTATTGATCGTAAGCCAACGCCATTTCAAATAGGGCCGTACTTTATCCATTGCTTCTGACATGGTATAACTTGCATCTTTATTCACAACAAACTTAATATTAGGATTATCCGAACGAAAAGTCACTGTACCTGTTTTGGTAAAGGTTGCATATATTTTGTAATTCCGCCTATCTTGTCGTTCTTCGTCAATATTTCCTGCATAGAAAAAAACAGTATTTTCGTCGACGACATAACTCCGGATTTCGCTTTTCACGACAGGGGTTTCATTTTCTTGACCTTCCATCCTCGTTAAAAGCGCAGATCCAGAATAATTTCCTGAATAATCGTTGAATGGATTAACGCGAAGTATTGCCTTCCTGTAATACTTTCGCGGATGCCCTTTATAATTTGCTGAAGGATCATCCATAATCGTCAGCGGTAATACCCATTTTTCAGTCATATCAATACCCTTTAAAGAGAAATCTATGGCCAGCAAGCTCGTATTTTCGCCCGCATTGATATTAACGGTGTTAGGAAACGAATAATAATTACTGCTTAATTGTTGGTAATAAAAATCTTTCCGGTTTTGAAATCGTTCAAAATTTAGCACATTTAATGTATCGGCATCCAGTGCAACCTGAACTGCAAAATTTGATTCGTTTGTCGTTGACCCACTTACAATCAAAGGCTGTAAAAATGTGCTCTTAGCAGCATCCTTATAGCGAACATAAATATTGGAAACTCCGTTGTTGTCCAAAGGAGCCTTGAAAGAAATATAATGTTCATATTGTTCTTCTTTCCATTCATCATTGCAGGCTCCAAAAATGAAGGTTATCAGCAATAGAAAGAATTGTATATATAACTTGTTCATAAGACATCTATTTGATTAATCGTTATAAGTCCATCCCGGATTTTGTGTTAAGTTTTTGTTGCGTTTAAGTTCGCTATGACTAATTGGCCAAAACCACATTTTGTCGGCAAAAGTGGTTTTTAAAGCCCATACCGCAACTGGCTGATGAAAAAGATCCCGATCTTTTTGATTCATGAGAATATTACAGCCATAGATGGGCAAAGCCTCTTCAACAGGAGCATCCATCCAACGACGCAAATCATAGTAACGTTGTCCCTCTCCCATAAGCTCGATAAAACGCTCGCGCTTCAAGGTTTTTCTAAGCTCGACTTTACTACTGTATACATTTGCACTATAATCTGGCACGCCACCACGAATCCGTACAGGCTGTATCCCCTTTTTCATCTCTGCAATATCGCGGCTGATTGTGTAAACACCGCCTCGCCAAGATGGAATACTGTAGGACCCAC
This sequence comes from Sphingobacterium sp. 18053, assembly GCF_902706145.1. Lineage (NCBI taxonomy): Bacteria > Pseudomonadati > Bacteroidota > Sphingobacteriia > Sphingobacteriales > Sphingobacteriaceae > Sphingobacterium > Sphingobacterium sp. 18053. The sequence continues at coordinate 195,217 of NZ_CACSJW010000006.1, read as the reverse complement.
CCAGCTCATTTAATGCTTCTGCATACATAAGCAGAATATCCGCATAGCGAATTGCTGGCTCTGCTTTCGGTACGATACGAGCCATACTTCCCCCTTCATAAGTATCATTGGGATGGACAAACTTTTTAACACCGAAACCTGTGCGAAGCCAATAAGCATTGGACGAGTTAAACCCATTGCCCCTGTCATTATCGCGATAATAGAACACCTGCTGGTTCCGATTACGCTCTTGTGTTTCATTCAACAGCGTCCAGAAACTACCATTAAAAGCAACAGAAGCATAAAAACGAGGTTCGCGATTCGCATACTGCAAAGAGACTCCCGGGCGCAAGGGTTTATATTTTCCCTTGTCATAATCTTCTTGTGATACATAACCACCCAAGCGATTTGAACCATTTCCACGGCCTATTTCTTTATCCATTCCCGGTACATTCAAACCATTATCCATATAGTAAGCATCTACAAGCTTTTGCGTCACCCCATGCGTGTTCCATCCCGTTGCCGAGCGAGGAAGCTGATGGGCAACCATGGCATCAATCCCTTCGTTCTCCTGATTGGTACCACGTGTGAAGATTAACTCAGGATTTCCAGAGGCTGGCAACGTACCGTCAAATACCTGTGCATAAGATTTAGCCGGATCGATATTTGCCCAGCCATCGGGCCAGCTCTTTTCTGAAAAATTATTGTCTTTTGGTGGTACTACTGTAGCATCATTTCCTGTTGTTTGCAATCCTGTCCAATACAATTGATATACCCCTAGTTCCATTACATCCCGTGCCGCCGCCGCTGCTTTAGCCCACTTCTCTTCGTTATATTCCGCAGACAGCAAACGTTTTCCTTTATTATCAACCAACCTCGCCCCAATACTTGTATTATTACCATTGGCCAGCGGGCTTGCTGCATACAATAAGGCTTTAGCTCGCGTTGCCAAAGCTGCACCTACACTCGGCCGGGCAGAGCCATCTTGGCTTCTTTTCATACCCAAAGCCGCCATTTCTTTTGCCGCCAATAACATTTCATTACCGATATAATTAGCACATTCTTCATATGTATTACGTGGAACCGCCAAATTATCATAGCTATCTGTATAGTCTAACCCCTCATCTGGTAGCACGGGAATGGGGCCATATTTACGAAGCAAAAGCCAGTAGAAATAAGCTCTTGCAAAACGTGCCTGCCCGCGATAGTCCGCAATTTCAGCAGCAGACATTTCAGTATTCATATAGATATTCTGAATAAAGGTGGTTGCATTCCGAATCCCACGGTAGCATTGCGCCCATGTTCCCTGTTTATCATTCTCCGTATACAGGCCCATCTTAAACATATTGTAGGACAGTTCATTTTTTGATGGATCATAATCTTTATCGCGATCACCGAAGTACATGTCATCTGCAAAACAATGTGGAGTAAGCCCTTTACTCGCCACATCGGCATTTTCACCTTTGAATTCTAAAAATACATTTGCTAACCATTCTTCCGAATAGAGCTTACTTTTAAAGACTTTCTCCGTTGTGAGGCGATCCTTGAAATATTGATCAGACTTTAAATAATCCTTTGTACAAGAAGAAATGACGCCTGTGCCAAGCAGAAGCATGAATACAATATATAATTTCTTATTTTTCATTTCTTTAAATTTTATAGGTTAACATTGACACCGAAAGTGAACGATTTTGGCAATGGATAATCTTCTCCCCTTGGGCTTGCCAATTCGGGATCCCATAATTTGAATTTTGACCAAGTCAGGAGATTACTGCCAATTACAAAAAATCGAATGCTATTTGCCCGGATACGATTGGCCAAATGTTTGGGCAAGCTATAACCAATATCCACTGTTTTAAGTCGAAGATATTGACCATTACGCAGCCAAAAGGTAGACTCCCGAAAATTATTCGGATTAGGTCCATAACTAAGGCGAGGATATGAAGCATTTGGATCTTCTGTTGCCGGATTTCCAGAAATATCAGCTGCAATCCATCGATTATCGCCCATGCTACCTTTCATTACTTGCCCCCACTCGCCTTCGCTAAAGGCATATACAGTCTTTCCATAAGTAAAGAACGTGGATTTGCCTGCACCTTGAAAATGCACACTAATATCCAAATTTTTCCAGCTTGCCGACGCCCCCACACCATAGATTAGATTGGGTCTTCTAGTTGCACCGACAGCAACGCGATCGCCATCATCGATAACGCCATCACCATTCACATCTTTGTATTTAATATCGCCGGGTTGGTAGGTTCCGAAGGTTTGTTTTGGACTATTGCGAATGTCATCATAGTCTTTAAAAAGCCCCAAAGAGATCAATCCAACAGCTTGATCTACACGGTAGCCTTTTTGATTTTGATAACCATACACATTATTTTCTTCATCGATCGTCGTAATTTCATTTTTACTGTAGGTAATATTGCTTCGTCCTGTCAGATTAACTTCGCCCAATTTTCCCTTGTACTCCAAACGTCCATCGAAACCACGTGATTTAACCGCTCCCACATTTGCCCTTGGTGTACTTTCCAATCCCACCAAGCTTGGCAAATACCTACGTTCCATATAAATGCCGGTCCGTTTTTCATCAAAGAAATCCAAGTTGGCGATAACTTTATCCTTAAAGAGGGCGAGATCAAATCCCAGATTCTTCTTGACAGCCATCTCCCAGGTCACATATGGTGAAGCAACTTGACTATACCTTAAACCCGTATAATTCCGATCAACACCATAGTCTCCCCATTTGTAAACACTAGAAATACCAGAAATTGTATATAAATACGGAAAGCGTTCCAGGTCATTCCCAATTTTAAGCTGATCGTTCCCCACTTTACCCCAAGAATAACGAATCTTGAACATGTTCATCCAAGGCATATTTTCCTTGACAAAAGTTTCTTCGGAAACATTCCACGCTCCTGAAAATGCAGGGAAAAACCCATACTGCTGACCAATGGCAAAGTTCTCTGATCCATTATAACCGAAGTTAAAATCAACAAAATAACGCGATTTCCAATTATAGGTTACGCGACCAGCCATCCCTTGATTACGTCTTGCTATACCATTTTTTATATCATCGCCGAGATCTACTGTTTTTACAAGAGCATCGCGTGTAAACCGGGCAACCGCTCCGATATTATGATCACCAATATTTTTATCATAATTGAACATCATATCATAGAATTCGCGTCGGTCTCCTTTGGAGAAGCTGTACTGATACATTTCTCGCGGATCTGATATATGTCGGTAAACTATTTGGCCGTTTTCATCTCTTGCTCGTTCAGCGAGCCATTGTTCCGGCCATTTTCGTCGCTCAATATTGTTCTCGTTAAAAGTGTCGTAGCCGACAATGCCTCGAAAACGAAGACCTTTGGTGATAAAATCAAAATTCTGTTCAAGAGTAATATTTGTCTGCACTTTATTTGTCCAGTTCTCATTGAAACCAGTCTGTGTTGCCACGACCCACGGGTTTGTCATATTACCTTCGCCGATAGCCGGAACCCGACCATCTGAATACATAATTGGAGTTCGTATGGGCGAATACCCAAAAAGTACGCCCCAAAAGAAGTCATCACCAAGCCCCGGACTATTTCGTTTACTCAGGTCGCCCGCCACACCAACCTTAAGCAAAGTAGATTTGGTCACATTGATATCCGTATTTAAGCGATAGTTCCAACGTCTAAAATTTGCATTTGTGTTATAGTCTTTACGTAGGGCTTCATCTGTTTTGTACATCCCACCCTCATCAACATAACTTCCTGAGACAAAATAACGTGCAGTTGGTCCGCCGCCACTTAAATTTAAATTAGCACGGTAAGTCATCGCTCCTTTTTTGAGCAATAGATCTTTCCAATTCACATTCGGATAAAGATCAGGGTCGAGGCCCAATCGTAAGATTTCGAGTTCCTCGGGTTGGTAGACTGGGGCATTGTTTCGTGTAATACGTGCTTCATTAAGCAGGTTTGCATAAGTTACACCGTCCTCAAATTCGGGCGTAATGGTACGTGTATTGTAGATATTTTCATCTTTCAGGTTAATGCTAATTTTCCCTTCTTTACCATGTTTGGTTGTGATTAAAATAACACCATTGGCCCCCTTAGACCCATAAATAGCTGTTACAGCCGCATCTTTAAGTACAGTAATGGTAGCGATATCTTCGATATTGATATCATTGATATCTCGTTCAATATTATCAACCAGCACCAGTGCAGCGGTTCCACCGCCAAAAGTCGAGATCCCACGTATCCAAAATTCAGAAATGTTCTTACCTGGTTGACCAGACTGCATCATAGCCATCACCCCAGGGACATTTCCGGCGAGAGCATTTGTAATGCTGGATGTAGGATTTGATTTCATGGTCTCCACATCTACTGTACTTACAGCTCCTGTTAAGGTGAGTCTTTTTTGTGTACCCGTACCCGTTACAACAACCTCATCTAACACACTCGTTTCCGCTTCCAGCAGGGTTACGTTGACTGTCAAATTATCTTTTACCAAAACCTCCTTTTTTTGATAGCCAACAGAAGAAAAAATAAGGGTTTTATAGCGATCAACCTTGATTTTATAACGTCCATTATTATCGGTTACCACGCCCCATCCCGGAGCATCTTTTACCGACACGCTCACACCAACCATCGGTGTCTTCTGAACATCGGAGACAAGGCCAATAACCTCCACGCTTTCTTGGGCCATGGTTAGGCCAATTACCGTGAGCAGTAGCGTACATAGCAGTAATAATCTTTTCATAATTCTTTTTATTTTATTGGTTTTGGCTAGCTTGATCCATCTCTTCCAGCGCAATCTTACGAATACGACGATTGGCTTGATCTCCAATATAAAACGCACCTTCAGCTTCATCATAGGCAATACCTGAAGGGCGATCAAAACGTGCTTCTAAACGTAGATCTCCATTGACATAGCCATAAGGATTACTATTGAGACTAGAACTTCCCCTACCTGCAAAGGTTGTAACACTTGCTTCAGGGGTTAAAATCCGAATCGCATGATTCATCTGATCTGTAAAATAGAAATCATACGCGTCATTCTTACCCGCATCAACATAGGCTTGATTTTTTACAAATACACCTTGATAAGGATTATTTAGGCGCGCTGAAGAGCCTACGCCATCTTGATAACCATACGCTCTAATTTGACCACATACGAGGTAGGGCTGTGTAAATCGTTTCTTTTCCCAGTTGTAGTTTACACGGAGAATATAGCCTTGATTAATGACAACGATATAGGCGTAGTTGCCCGTTGGATGAATGAAAATCTTGTACTCCCATTGTGGATCATGCACCACAAATAACGTTTCATAATCTTTGACACCTAAACCTTCACTAAAGTATTTATTGAGGTCAAATCGAAAAAATTGACCCTTTTCATAGCTATTGAAATACATTTCTCCATTCACCGGATGGATTGAGGCGCCATTACACTGTTTATAAGTAGTTAGAACTTCCCTATCCTGCCAATTTTTGTCACGCGATAAGCGATATGTTGCCCGGTCATTCTCGCCGCCGCGATCCTCAGCAATAATCATATACTTCTTATCTAAAGTAAAATCAACACTACGTGGACGATCAAAATCCGAACGTTTTTTCGTGATGGTACTATCCTCAAAATTGACAAGGTATAATCCATTATTATTGTCAAAGGTCATCCAAAGATGCTTAGGATTGGCAGGATCAAACTTCATAAAAGAAGGCTCCCAAAACCCGCTTGCCATTTTATTTTCGTCTGCGTCCTTGAATTTCCCATCTCGCCAGGGTTCATCGCCACGCGCATTTCTGTAGCCCGCTAGTGTGGACACAACCATCTTGCGTTGATAATCGAATATTTTCTCAGCCTTACCTACAACTTGCTTGTCCTGATTACCGACGCGGACCTCAATATCCCCCTTAAATGCCTGTTTAGGTACAAGGCAATACAGAGATTCTCCTAAGGCATTGACAACGACAGCCTGTTTTCCGCCGATAAAGACCGCTACATTCTTCGGGTCATTACCAAAGTTTTTACCGTAGATTACTAGACGTTGACCTACCCCGCCAGATGATGGGGCAAAGTCAGATACAACCACAGGTTGGGAAGGATCAAAAGGGATCCCTTCATTTACACCGATAGGCTTATCATCTTTACAACTTACAACGCTTAAACTTAGCCCGACAACAGCCAAGATTAATCCATACAATAGCCAGCTAAAGCTCGCTGCTTGTTTAGTTTTCATAAGATATTATTATTGGTTAGAATTTTATTTCAACAACTTTACTATAACACCGTCAACGAATCCCAGATTCACCGATTTTGCGATATATTCCTTAAAATTTCATTAACATTACTGCTATTTATAGGATAGTTTTAGGACGAACGGATCGATGCTCGCCCTATTATTAGGCGAACGCTTTGTTTTAATTTCCACATAATTGGTTATTTTTATATAAAGCTAAATGGTATTAGCTATCTTAAGCTAAAAAAAGACTTTATGACAATTGCTTCAAAGTCTTCTGGTTTTTAAAAATTACTTTTCTCCTTATTTTCTATTTTAAACTCACAATAGCTGCCGACCTTAACGGTTCCCATTCCCACGCTCTACACTATTTTTTCTTCACAAAGAAAATGGACGAATGATTTCTGATTTGACTTTCTAAATGCTTCTCTAAGGTTTTCTTTCTATAATTGATTACTCAAATTTAGGGATTGTAAAGATTCTGATACTATAGAATTATCTCAATAAACTGCTTATTTGTATCACAGCAAATAAAGATGACCACATATTTGCGTACACGCCACTTCTTGGATATTATTTTGAAAAAAGGTTAGCATGTGAAAAAGCATTTTGCTTTGGCTGACTGGAGAATTAGCCAGCTATTCGGAGGTCTTATGGATCAAGCCGCATCAGTTGCTGCTCGTTTGGGTTCAAACAAAAAAACCTGCAAAAATATTTGCAGGTTTTATCTTTTGTAGCCCGTAGGGGAATCGAACCCCTGTTTCAAGAATGAAAATCTTGCGTCCTAACCCCTAGACGAACGGGCCTTTTATGCAACTCCAATAACATTGTTGTTTTTGGAGTTGCAAATATAGATCTTAAAATCAGTATTCCAAAAAAAAAATTAAATATTTTTTAAATAAGGTCGAAACCGATATCTCTTCTGAAGTATTTCCCTTCAAAATATATCCTTCCAGCATCTGCAGTTGCCTGTTGAAGGGCTTCAAATAGCGTATCTTGCAATGTGGTAACAGCAATTACACGTCCACCTGCAGTAACAATTTTACCATCCACCTCCTTCGTACCTGCTTGAAACACGATAGATTCTTTGACATTTTCAATATTAGCGATCTCTTTTCCCGACTCGTAATCTCCAGGATAACCTCCCGCAACCAACATAACCGTTACGGCTGTTTTAGGAGATACCGTATACGAACGTTGATCCAAATTGCCTTGTGCAACACCTTCCAGTAAATCCAATAGATCCGATTCAATACGTGGCAATACGGATTCAGTCTCTGGATCTCCCATACGAACATTATACTCGATGACATAAGGTTCCCCTTCTACATTCATCAGACCGATAAAAATAAATCCTTTATACGGAATACCATCTTTTTTAAGTCCTTCAACTGTCGGTCTGATAATACGCTCTTCTACTTTATTTAAAAATGTCTCATCGGCAAAAGGAACCGGAGATATCGATCCCATACCACCCGTGTTTAGGCCTGTATCACCTTCCCCAATACGTTTATAATCTTTTGCAGAAGGAAGCACTTTATATGAATTACCATCTGTCAAAACAAAAACAGACAATTCAATTCCTTTTAAGAATTCTTCAACAACCACAACTCGGCTAGCTTCTCCAAACTTTGAATCTGCAATCATCGCTTTTAGCTCAGCTTTAGCATCTTCCAGCGTCTCACAGATCAACACTCCTTTGCCTGCAGCTAAACCATCAGCCTTAAGCACAATCGGCAATTTTTGCGTTTCAAGATAAGCCAATCCATCTTCCAACGATGTTGCATCAAACGATCTTGAAGCGGCAGTAGGTACCCCATGGCGATCCATAAATTGCTTTGAAAAATCTTTTGAGCCCTCCAATTGAGCCCCCTCCTGTTGAGGCCCTATTACCGGGATATTTTTTAAATCTTCCCGATTTAAAAAATAATCATGAATACCTTTTACCAAAGGTTCTTCGGGACCGACGAGCACCATTTGCACGTTATTCTCCAAAACGAAGGAAGCAATAGCAGCAAAGTCAGTAACTTTAATATTTACATTCTGACCATACGCACCTGTTCCAGCATTTCCTGGAGCAATAAACAATTGATCTAAACGTGGACTTTTCGACAACTTATAGGCGAAGGCGGATTCACGACCTCCTGAACCGATTATTAGGATATTCATAACACAAAGATATTTTTTTTATGCTAATTTTAAGGTATCAGATCGTTTAAAATGAGACTAATATTTTGATTTATAAATTGATTAAAGGAAAATATTTTCTAATTTTCATAAAACATTAGTCATATGTACGTTAAATTACTGCTGTTAGTAAATTGCCTCCTATTCGCTTTGTTGGCGTCGGCCCAGATCGATCAGACGTTGCAGAAACTGGATACTTACCATAGCCAGCACATTAAGGAAAAAATCTATCTCCATTTGGACAAAAATGATTATTCGGCTGGAGAAACCATCTGGTTTAAATTATACTGCACCACCGCCCCTTTTAATTATTTGAGCAACATTAGTAAAATTGCTAATGTAGAATTGATTTCTCCAACCAATAAGATCATTAAAAGTATCAAAATTCCAATTACACTCGGTCTAAGTATAGGCGACTTCAATCTGCCGGACACCTTGGAAGAAGGCTCATACCGCGTTAGATCATTTACCAGATGGATGCAAAATGACTCTGTGGCCAATTTCTATGAACGCGTTATTCCGATCACAAATGGCCGATCCGATAATATCATGACGAGAAGTGAACTCGTTAAAAACGGAACAGAAAACTTGTTCCAGGTTAATCTCAAAACCATTCAGGGAGCCCCACTGATTGATAACAGCATCAGTTATACCCTACAACCGAACAACAATAAAGAGAAATCCGGCCGATTAAAATCGAATGATAATGGAACAGTGGCGCTGGAATTGAAAGATGACTTTAAAGGCGGAACACTGTCTTTACAATTTATTTCTCTAGATAAAAGACGTATTCTCAAAAGTTTTGTTATCCCCGATCCAAACAGCCAAAATAGCATTCAAATTTTTCCCGAAAGTGGCGAACTGATCAACAACATATTATCCAAAACAGGGTTCAAAATCCTTACTCCTGCTGGATTGGGAAAAAAAGCGAAAATAACCGTGGTGGAAGAAAATCAAACGACTATTGCAGACTTTGAAACAAATTCACTGGGTATGGGAAGTATCCCACTCGTCTTACAGACGGGAAAAAAATACGTCGCTACAGCCCTTTTCGAAGATGGGTCTTCAACAAGTGCTTCTTTACCCCCTGTACAAAATTCCGGATATGTTCTAACGGTAAATTCAGTACTAAAGGATAAGATTGCAGCACAACTATCCGCGACACCGGATCTGGTCAACGGCAAAGATATATATCTGGTCGCCCAATACAATGGCCTTGTCTTCCATGCCGCTAAGCAGAAATTAAATGGAACGGAGATCCTATTCAATATCCCTAAAAAAAACCTACCTTCTGGAGTTTTACAATTATCCATCTTAACAGAACAAATGGTTCCTATAGCAGAAAGATTGGTATTTAATTACAATACGACATCGACCTTACTTCCTGTCTCCGTAGAACTCAACAAATCCAGCTTCACAACACGCGATAAAGTGATGGCAAATCTTTCCGTCAAATATGACGATAGTGACACCACTAGGTTTGCTGCGCTCTCCGCATCAGTGGTAAACCTCAGCAAGGTTGATTCCACGACAGATCGCTATTATTCATCTATTGTCTCGGAGCTACTATTGAAATCTGATCTTCGTGGCTTTATTGAACGCCCCAATTATTACTTTGAGGATTTAACAAACATTAAACTGACTGAACTGGACAATCTTATGTTGATCCAAGGTTGGCGCAAGTTGGACTGGAAGAATTACACAAGTACATCAACTACTTCATTCCTTCCTGAAAAAGGACTTACGATCGCTGGGACCATCAAGAAAACGGCCCGAAAGGCTGTAGTTCCAAATGCCAAAGTAACGCTGATACCGACGAGCAATATGTTGCTGAGTGTAGATACGCTGACAGACAATAATGGGCGATTTTCATTTGACGAACTTTTATTTGCAGACAGTGTCAAGTTTATTGTGACAGGTGATGGCCCTAAGGAGAAAAAAAGAGTTGATATTGTTATAGACAACCCGCTCACCCCCCTTCCAAATACGAGTAAAGATCAACCCTTGCTGGTTAACGACATCAATACCACGCTGCTTACACAACTGAAAAATAGCCAACAATTCCTTGGCGAATTGGAAGCTGCGGGCATAATCCAAAAGAGCATTCGGTTGGAAGAGGTACAGGTCAATAGAGTACGAACAAATAAAGCTGACAAGAACTCCAGAAACCTCAATGGACCAGGAAATGCCGATCAGGTCATTTCGGCAGAAGACCTTTCCACTTGTACGACACTGGAGCAGTGTCTTGCGGGTCGATTAGTTGGTGTCATGTTTCGAAATGGTGTCCCTTACAGCACAAGATCCATGGGGTTAAATGGCGGAAGTCCCATGCAAATTGTTCTTGATGGGATGTATATTGAAGCTGATCAAATTGATATGATCAATGTCGCCGATATTGCTAGTATTGAGGTTCTCCGCAGCATAGGCAACACGGCCATATACGGCAGCTACGGAGGCAACGGTGTTATCGTTATTACCAGTAAATCGGGAGATGCCATCTCCTCATCTTATACCCCTACAGGAATTCTAACGATCACGCCAAAAGGGCTATATGTACCCCGAACCTTTTTCAAGCCCCAATATGATGCAACAATCCAACATAAGCTTACACGCGATCTACGGACAACAATCGCATGGGAACCAAATCTGATCATACCAAAAGATGGGAAAACGCATTTCGAATTCTTCACTTCTGACGAACCTGGGACTTACAAGCTAACCGTTGAGGGAATAAGCATGGATGGCAAGATAGCTCATCTTGAGTATTTAATAGAGGTAAAACCACAATAGCAGTGCAAACAAATCGTTAAATTTAAAGACAAGGTTATGGAACATATTAAAACCAAAATAGAAGATCATATTTTAAGTATTTTCCTCGACAGGGGAAAATCAAATGCCATCGACACACAGCTATTGAAGGAACTGATAGACACTTTAGAATCTTCCCAGCAAAATGAAGCCATTTATGGTGCAATATTGATTGGCAAGGAAAACTTCTTTAGCGCAGGACTGGATCTAATTACCTTATTCCAATACGATGAAGAACAGATTCGGGAATTCTGGAATTTATTCTTGGAGGCGACATCGCTACTGGCCGCTTTTCCAAAACCAATAGTTGCCGCAATATCTGGTCATAGCCCTGCTGGGGGCTGCGTACTGGCGCTCTGCTGCGATTATCGCATTATGGCCGAAGGGAATTTTGTGATTGGCCTTAACGAGATTCCAGTCGGATTAATCGTCCCCGAAAGTATATTTCAGCTTTACGCATTTTGGATCGGAAAACGGAATGCTTATCAGAATTTACTCGAAGGTAAATTGCTTTCTCCTGTAGATGCAAAAACACAGGGGCTTATCGATGACATTGTTCCCGCTAATATACTCTTCAATACCGCAACAAAAAAGATAAAACAGATCACGCAGTTCAACCAAAAGACCTGGCAGACATCCAAATTGAACTTCCGAAAGGAAATAATCCTTAAATTGCGCGAGAATAGAGAAGAGACAATCCAGCGCATCCTCGAACAATGGTGGCTTCCGTCAACGCGCTCTATTCTAAAGTCAATCATTGAAAACTTGACTTCAAAGAAGTAATATTAAACAAAATCATCATGAGAAATCTCTTTTTCTTTATTCTTATTTGTCTCACTGCAAGCACGATCTCCTGCAGAAATAGTAAAAAAGAAGATAAGGCTGTAAAAATCGTACAGGATTCAATTCCTGTGGATACCCTACAAAAACGTGACACGACTGAAAAGGAAGTAAAGAAAGAGAACTCCGAAACGCTGGAGGAAGTACTGGAGAAACTTGCCAAGGCATATTCAGAGCAGGACAGTAAAATAATAAATTCCTATATACATCCCAAATTGGGAATTTATATTATTTATCGTCCAGGCGCGCTAGACTCTTATGTACACCAAAACAGTTTTAATTTTTCTAAACCCGTACCAGAATACCATTCTTATGAAAAGTTAACGTACAAGGGCCCATTGAAGGCCGGAAAACTACCTATTTTTGATTGTGGTACGATGAAGTGGGATAAAGCCGGATTCTATTATGATAAAAAGTCCCGCCCCAATGAATTATCTCAAACAGCAAAGTTCATGAATGAAATTCTTGACGCCAAAATTAATAACACTGAATTACAGCGACTAAGAAATATAGAATCCAAAAGTTATAGAGCCATTATGACCTCCAATGAGCACGAAGAACCCTTTGTTTTTCATGTGACAAAAGAGGGAGAAAAATGGTATATTACAGTCATAGACCGCGCTTATGCCGGATGTGATGCATAATATGTTGTACATTTTAGCCAAACTTAACGATAATGAAAAATTTAGATAAAGACATACAAAAGAAAATCGAAGATTGGTTAACCCCAAGTTATGATGAAGGAACTCGAAAGTCAGTTCAGGATTTAATCGACAATAATGAGGAGACAGAACTTACAGATTCTTTTTACAAGGATCTCGAGTTTGGAACCGGTGGCTTAAGGGGCATTATGGGTGTCGGCTCCAATCGTATGAATAAGTATACGATCGGCAAAGCCACGCAAGGATTAGCCAACTATTTAAAGAAACAATTCCCAGATCAGGAGATTAAAGTAGCGGTATCTTATGATAGCCGCAACAATTCGCAGGCTTTTGGCCAACTGGTTGCCAACGTGTTTGCAGCCAACGGCATCAAGGTACATCTGTTCACCGCATTGCGCCCGACCCCAATGTTGTCGTTTGCCATTCGTCATTTCGGCTGTCAGAGCGGTGTTATGCTAACGGCTTCACACAACCCAAAGGAGTATAATGGTTATAAGGCTTACTGGAACGATGGCTGCCAGCTGACTGCACCTCATGATAAAAATGTAATCGACGAAGTAAATGCAATCAGCTCAGTTAGCGCTATTAAATTTGACGGGAATACGCAAAATATCATTCCTGTCGGGGAAGAAATCGATCAGCTCTATATCAATGCCAATAAAACATTAAGTATTCATCCGGAAGCGGTAAGGGCTCAAAAAAACTTGAAAATTGTTTTTTCGCCGATACATGGTACCGGAATTACGATTGTTCCTAAAATGCTAGAAGCCTGGGGATTTGAAAATGTTTCAGTCGTTACTGAACAGTCCACGCCTGATGGCAACTTTCCAACGGTAATCTATCCAAACCCCGAAGAGGAAGATGCAATGGCCTTAGCAAAGAAAAAAGGGGAAGAAATTGATGCTGACCTTGTATTGGCAACAGACCCCGATGCCGATCGTGTAGGAATCGCCGTAAAAAATAATAAGGGACAGTTTCAACTGCTCAATGGTAATCAGATCGGCAGTTTATTGATATATTATGTCCTCAGTGCAAAAAGTGAACTAAAACAACTCGGATCGAATCCATATATTGTAAAAACAATCGTAACCAGCAATTTACAAGCCGATATCGCAGATCACTATGGTGTAACGCATTATGAAACACTGACAGGCTTCAAATATATTGGTGAATTGATTACCAATCTAGGTGATTCAGCACAATATCTTGTGGGCGGAGAGGAAAGCTATGGTTTCTTGGTCGGCGATCTAGTGCGTGACAAAGACGCTCCAAACGCTTGTGCTTTCCTAGCCGAAATGACCGCCTATTTCAAAACAAAAGGAAAAACAGTTTACGAAGTTCTATTAGATATCTACAAAGAATTTGGCTGTTATCAAGAAAAGCTCATTTCCCTAACTAAAAAAGGAAAGGCTGGTGCCGAAGAAATTCAAGCCATGATGAATGGCTTACGTCATAATCTACCAACCACACTCGGTGGAATAAAAGTCAAAGAAATCAGGGACTATCAGCTTTCCCAAATCACAGATATGAGTACAGGGGATCGAAGAGCGATCTCATTGCCGAAATCTGATGTATTGCAATTTATAACAGTAGATGGCGATGTGATTTCTGCTAGACCATCGGGAACGGAACCCAAGATTAAATTTTACTGTTCTGTAAAAGAAAGCTTAAAGGATACCGCTGATTATTTCGATGTACAAACTATTTTGGAAGAGAAGGTTGACCGTATGATGAAAGATATTGTAAGCTAATGGAAAAATGGAAACTACTATCCTCTGAATATATCTGTAAAGAGCCTTGGGCTACACTGCGCAGAGATACCTGTGAGCTTCCGGATGGACGGATCAATGACCATTATTACGTACTGGAGTATCCAGATTGGGTAAATATGATCGGAATTACTGAGCAGAACGAACTTCTAGTCATTAAGCAATACCGCCATGGAGCAGGCATTATTTCATTGGAGATTCCCGCAGGGACAACAGAACCAGGAGAAGATCCTAAAAATGCTGCTGTGCGTGAAATGCTTGAAGAAACAGGCTATCAATTTGATCAGATTGAAGAAATCGCCACGCTTTATGCCAACCCGGCGACAAGTGGCAATATTACCTATACCTATCTGATGACGGGGGGTAAAAAAGTTCAGGAACAGGCATTAGATGAACATGAAGAAATCGATGTTTATCGTATACCTCTTGAAGAAGTAAAAAGCATGTTGCTGGACAACAAATTCAGTCAGGCACTACATGCTAGTGCGCTATTCTATGCTTTCAACAAATTAGGCTTGTTATAAAACAAGCCTAATTTTATTCTGTTTTTTTCATTCATACTTTTAATTTTCACTAGCATGTTGATTTTTGTACCTTTGCATCATGGCAAGAGAAATTTTTGAAACCAAGCGAAAGGCCCTGAAAATAAATCTAAACCCAGAGATTTATGGAACCTTTGCAGAGATCGGTGCTGGACAGGAAGTCGCGCGTAACTTTTTCAACGCAGGAGCAGCATCAGGCACAATTGCTAAAACAATGTCAGCTTACGACATGGCTTTCAGTGATGCAATTTATGGTGAAGAGGCTGATGGTCGATATGTCAGCAGAACACGTTTAAAGAAAATGCTCTCCCATGAATTCAATCTTCTTACCCAACGACTTCATGGCGATAAATACTGCAACAAAAAATTCTTTGCCTTTGCAGATACCGTAACAACCCTCAATTTCACCAAGACAAATGAACCTCACGGCTGGATCGGACTTCGCTTCCAACATGAAGTTGGAGGCCCGACAAATGATATCATTGTCCATGTAAGACTGCTAGACAGCGACAACCAATTGCAACAAAAAGTTTTAGGTATAATTGGTGTAAACCTATTATTTGCGGCTTATTATTATACAGACAATGTGCAGACCATGATCGAATCATTGGTCGATAACCTTTCTGTTGGTTCCGTTGAGATTGACCTGGTTAAATTAAACGGGCCTCTATTTGAAAACGTCAACCAACGCCTAATCAACTTATACCTGATTGCAAAAGGATTTGCTAAAGCCGCAATATTCCAGCCTGATGGTAAAGCGGTGCAAATCAAAGATTATCTGTACAAAAAGAACATTATTTTACTTCGTACCAAATACCGTCAGAAATCCCTTCCTAACTTTGATCTCTTCAATCTTGCCGTTGAACAGTTCAAAAAAAATACGGGTGCAACCGACACAGACACCATTGTATTAATTGAGGTCCTGATGGGAAATGTGTTGGAAGATACGCATGAAATTACAGATGAAGACCTGCAAGAATTTGCTTCTAGAGCTGACGAACTATGTGCGACAGGCAATAATATTATCGTTAGCAACTTTAGAAGAAATAATCATTTAGCAGAGTTTATAAGCAACTTTAAGCCTAAGAACATTGGAATTGCAACCAACGTTTACAATTTAAAGAACATTTTCAATTCAGATAATTATAATAAAGAGTTATACACCAATGAACTTCTTTCCTACATCTCGGGGATGTTCAATAAAAATGTGAAACTCTACGCATATCCTTATCTCTTGAAAAAAGAAAATAAGATTATTACAACGCACAATATGCCGGTTTCTGAAGAAGCCAAACCTTTATTTGAATTCTTAATTAAAAACGGCTATATCATAGATATTGAAAATTACGATGAGAAATTTGTAAAAACCGTATAAGCAGATCGTCTTCAAAATTTTAATTTATTATATAGCCCAATTTTCCTAAATTGGGCTATATTTATTTTGTGCCTTATGAAGCAAGAAAATGTAATACTGGTTGACAGCAATGACAGGATGATTGGTAGCATGGAGAAATATGAAGCCCATGAAAAGGGGCTATTGCACCGTGCTTTTAGTGTATTTTTGTTCAATGACCAAGACGAATTGCTCCTGCAACAAAGAGCATTAAGTAAATACCACTGTGGCGGACTTTGGACCAATAGCTGCTGCTCGCATCAGCGCCTGGAAGAAAGTAACGTAGGCGCCGCCAAAAGGCGCTTAATGGAAGAATTAGGAATTACAGCTACAGCTCTTCAAGATGTCTTCTCGTTCGTTTATAAAGCTCAATTTGACAACGGACTTACGGAGCATGAATTCGATTATGTCTTATTCGGAAAATTTAATGGGACTCCAGAAATTAACGAAGAAGAAGTTGCCGCAACAAAATACATGAATCAACGGGAAATTCAAAATGAAATACAACACTCACCCGAGCAGTTTACCCCCTGGTTCAAACTAATCTATCAACGTGCGTTTGATACTTACTTTAGTATATATAAAAACAAATTATAACAATCTTATACCGTGCAAAAAAAGATCCTGCCTTTTAAAAAGCAGGATCTTTTTTGTCTTTAGTTTAGCGAATCGCTATAAGAATTTTTTATAGATGGAATACAGAATTTTAAGATCATTCTCACTCATGAACGCTGTATTTACGTCCTGCTGAATGTAGTGAATCTTAAATGCTTTTATTGCCGCATCGAGATTACTTACATCGTAACCGATAATACGTAATGCCATTTTCGGGTTAAAGTCTGCTGGAGGCACCTCTAAATAGTCCTCATACCAAAAGCCGAATCCTTGATCAGCCAGTTTTTTCCATGGGAAACGTGACGGATCGTTTTTTCGGGTTGGTGCCAAATCCATATGTCCAATAAAATTTGCCTGCGGGATTTTATAGGTCGTTTTTAAATAAGTCAACAACTGCGTCAAGGCGTTTATCTGGGCATCAGTCCAAGGATCAGTAGTCCCATTATTATCCAGCTCAATACCAATGGAAGAAGAATTGAGGTCCGTATCATTGCCCCATTTCCCCAAGCCCGCATGATGTGCACGATAGAGGTCATTGACCATCTGCACGACTTTTCCATCCCTACCTACCACATAATGGGAGCTCACACCTGCTTTCGCGGAATGAAATGTACGGATGGTCTGTCCCAAAGAATCCTGTGCAGTATGGTGAATGACAACAAAATTTGGTTTACGGATGCCAAAATTAATCGAGGCGATCCATTGTTGTTCCTTGACATTCACCTTCTCCAATTGACCGGTGACAGGCGATTGTTTATAGAGTTTTGAAAATTCTTTTGCTTGCTTCTTATATACCTTTTCAGTCTTCGCGTATTTCCCTCCCGCACAGGAAGCCAATAATGCTGTTGCGACACAAAGATTGATGGAAAATTTTAGTATCTTCATATTGAAATGTTTCAGCACAAACTAAGGTAAATTTGCCAACAAAAACAAATTTATTAGCTCCATCCTATTGTTAGGTATAATCTCCAAACACCCTTTTCTTATACATTGCGGAACAACGCCGCCTGCTTTTAAAAAAAAGCCCAAACCAATGTTTGAGCTTTTTCCATGTCAACTATGCATTTCCTGCTTAACTTAAATTACATTTTTTATTATTTCAGTGCGCTGAGGTTCAATTTTGACAAAAACCCCTTCAGCTCGTCCAGGCTATACCCATTTCCTCGGAGGGTAATTAGATAGCGGTCTTTCTCGAGATAACTTATCTCGGAGCTTTTTGCCGTTGAGCCTTCCACTCCTTTGCTATCCGTTGTTTTTGCCCGTTTACCTTCAAATTCGCCAGTTTTTTCTATTTCAGTATCTGTAATTTTCTCTGAATCTACCATGAAGCCCATTTGCGCCAAACCCACGATTGCCGAAGCAGTCTCGCCCGCGCCATCAATGATATTGACTTTAATTTCCTTCTGGTTATCGACAGTATAAGTAGCCTCTCCAGATACAACTTCTGCCCCGTACATTGATCCGCCAGAATAGGAAGTTCTTTTTAAACCATCTAAGCTTTCCGGTAAAAAAGCTTTCAACTCTTCCGAACTTAAAGGTTTCTCGGATTTAAGTTTGGCTTGAAGGTCTTCCAATTTTTTTGCCCCATCACTCAGATTACCCAAGTTGGATACTCCTTTAACCACATCCGAAATCCCAGTCTCTTTCTCCTTAGCATCTTCGCCGCCTCCACTGGATTTGCTGTTGCCGCAGCTCGCGACCAAAAGGCCCAGTCCTAAGAGAACAGGCATTACTTTCCATTGTCTTTTCATGATTATCAGTTTTAATTAAAACGCTAAAAAGAACAAAATAATATAATTAATCTAAATTTTAAAATCTGTTCGCATACGATCTTTAGACCTTAAAGCGCGACCTAAATTTCTACCTGTCACTTGTTTTACTCAGGTACTGCCGAATGGGACTGCGCTACACAAAAAAAGGCCCCTATACCAGTATAGAGGCCTTCCGTTATAACTACCGATATTATGCTTCGGCGTATTCTTCAATTGAAGGACACGAACAAATCAATGTACGGTCACCTTGAGAGTCGTTCACACGACCTACTGAAGGCCAGAATTTACGTTCTCTTACATACTCCAATGGGTATGCGGCAGTTTGACGACTGTAAGGTCTGTCCCACTCATCTGCTGTTACAACCGAAGCTGTATGTGGTGCATGTTTCAGTACATTGTTAGCTTGATCCACGTCTCCTGCTTCAACCGCAGCGATCTCTTCACGGATAGCAACTAATGCATCACAGAAACGATCCAATTCAGCCTTAGACTCCGATTCAGTAGGCTCAACCATCAATGTTCCTGCAACAGGGAAAGAAACAGTCGGTGCGTGGAAACCATAATCCATTAAACGTTTTGCAATATCTGCAACCTCTATACCGAAGTTTTTGAATCCACGGCAATCTAAGATCATTTCGTGTGCACAACGTCCGTTAGTACCTGAATAAAGTACTGGATACGCATTTTCTAAACGAGCTTTAATATAGTTTGCATTTAATATTGCTGTTCTTGTCGCATTTGTCAAGCCTTCACCACCCATCATTGAAATATAAGCGTGGGAAATAAGCAAGATTGATGCTGAACCAAATGGAGCTGCAGAAACAGCTGAGATACCCTCTTCACCAGAAGTCGAAACCACTTCGTGGTTAGGTAAGAAAGGAACTAAGTGTTTTGCAACACCGATAGGTCCCATACCTGGACCTCCACCACCGTGAGGAATACAGAATGTTTTATGAAGGTTCAAGTGACAAACATCGGCACCAATATGCCCTGGGCTTGTCAATCCAACCTGTGCATTCATGTTCGCACCGTCCATATAAACCTGACCGCCGTTTGCATGAACAATTTCACAGACTTCAATGATCGACTCTTCAAATACACCGTGTGTAGAAGGATAAGTCACCATCAGTGAGTTCAAGTTTGCAGCATGTTCAGTCGCTTTTGCTCTTAAATCTGGAATATCGATATTTCCTAATTCATCACATTTCACGACGACCACTTTTAAGCCTGCCATAGAAGCAGAAGCCGGGTTGGTTCCGTGTGCAGAAGCAGGGATCAAACAGATATTACGTCCATGATCACCACGGCTCTCATGGTAAGCACGGATAACCATCAGACCAGCATACTCGCCTTGTGCTCCTGAATTTGGTTGGAAACTCATCTTCGCAAAACCGGTAATTTCAGACAACCAATCGTTCAATTCACCGATCATTTGCATATATCCAGAAGTTTGATCTGTCGGAGCAAATGGATGTAAACCGCCAAATCTCGCCCAAGTAACTGGCACCATTTCAGCTGTAGCATTCAATTTCATCGTACATGAACCCAATGGAATCATCGAGTGGCAAAGCGATAAATCTTTTGCTTCCAACGATTTGATATAGCGCAACATCTCATGCTCAGAATGATAGCTATTAAAGTTTGGATGTGTTAAGTAAGCAGAAGTACGTACTAAATCGGCAGGAATTGAAGAACCTAAATTCTCTTCTAATGCATCGAAATCTACGTCATTCAATGTTTTACCTTGAATTTTAGCAAATACTTTGACAATCGTTTTAATATCTTCGTATGTAGTTGTTTCGTCGATAGCAATTGAAACTTCCGAACCATTATAATAGAAGTTTAATTCGTTATTTAATGCTTCAGATTTCAAAGCACCAGCATGAGCACCTAAGCCTACACGTAGTGTATCAAAATAAGCTGCATTCAATTGCGTATAACCCAAGGACTGTAATGCTTGATCCAACAGATTGGCCAATGCATTGATACGTGATGCTATATTTTTGATTCCTTCTGGGCCATGGTACACGGCATAGAAAGAAGCCATAATCGCTAAAAGAGCTTGTGCAGTACAAATATTTGAAGAAGCTTTATCACGACGGATGTGTTGCTCACGAGTCTGCAAAGCCATACGCAATGCATACTTGCCATTTGAATCGGAAGTAACACCAATAATACGACCAGGGATATTACGTTTAAAGCTGTCGCGTGTCGCAAAATATGCTGCATGAGGACCACCAAAGCCCATCGGTACGCCAAAACGTTGTGAATTACCAACAACAACATCTGCACCCCATTCTCCCGGAGGCGTTAACAATGCTAAACTCATCAAATCTGCCGCAGCACATACTGTAATATTCTTACTGTGAGCCGTAGCTGCAAATGATTTATAATCAACAATAGAACCATCCGCTGCAGGATATTGAACAAATACAGCAAATACATCATCTGTTAATTCTGATTCAGCAATAGCCGCAATTTTAAGTTCAATACCAAAAGACAAGGCACGGGTCTTCAATACATCAACCGTCTGCGCATAGGCATTGTCCGACACCAAGAATACATTAGCATTTTTATTTTTCCGAGCTGAATAAAGCATAAACATGGCTTCAGCTGCAGCCGTAGCTTCATCTAACAAAGAAGCATTTGCAATTTCTAAACCTGTGAAGTCACAAATTACAGTCTGGAAGTTCAATAAAGCTTGTAACCTACCTTGTGCGATCTCCGCCTGATAAGGTGTATACTGCGTATACCATCCTGGGTTTTCAAATACATTTCGTTGAATTACGCCCGGAAGGATTACATCGTAGTAACCTTGACCAATAAAAGATTTAAAAACTTTATTTTTCTCAGCGATTTCCGCAATACGCTTTAAATAGGCTACCTCAGACAATGCTTTAGGAAGATTTAAAGGTTTTGGAGCACGAATTTGAGAAGGGACCGTTTGGTCAATAAGTTGGTCAATTGACGAAACGCCTAATTTAGCCAACATTTCATTCGCTTCAACTGGACTTGGGCCATTGTGGCGACTTTCGAATTTTTCTTGGAAGTGTATATTGCTCATGTGTGCAAAAAGTTAACGCTTATAGATAGTTAGCGACATAATAATTAGGCAATTAACTCTCTTATAAACAGTCGTTTTTTGGATGAGCAAAGATAGCAAAATAAATGACTGAAAACGAAGCAAAAAAGTGGATAAAAAGTCAGTTTTACTGAGCTACTGAAATGCAATCGATTGTCTTTGTCAATTAATTTTTGGAATAACCTCAAACATACAGATTGTTCATTATAAATATAACAAACAATACAACAATCGCTTGCTACAATTTTAAAAAAACACAGGGTTATCTGTTATTTCACCTACGCATTTCTTTCATTACTTCACTATTCTTTTTTGCAATGCCAATGAATTTTCAATAAATTAGTATATGTACCAATTGTAAAGTGACTTCGAAATAACGATATACACTTTTTTGCTAAGAACAACTGATATCAAGGGTATTTTGCTATCAGGAATCTTAACAAAGAAAACATTATCCAGCTAGGGAAGGATCTCTTTTGACAAATGTAAATTATCACAAAAAACGAATATCATTTCTTTTTAACGAATATAAAACAGCGAAGTAACGATTATAAACCATGAGAAAACAGGTAACAGACAGCGTTCTTTTAGTAAGACCCTCTGTCTTCCGTAAAAATGAACAGACTGCGGTCAACAATTTCTTCCAAAAGGATATCGAAAATCTCAGTATAGAAGAAGTCAACAAAGAAGCGCAAGGAGAGTTTGACGCGCTAGTAAATGAATTGAAGTCACATGGAATTTTGGTGACTGTCATTCAGGACGACGAGAAATCAGAAAGCCCCGACAGTATATTCCCCAATAATATTGTCTCCTTTCATCAGGATGGAAAAATAATTTTCTATCCCATGTTTGCTCCCAATCGTCGAAAAGAACATTTATTGGATTTCGAAGGTCCATTGAAGCAAAACGGTTATTATGTAAAACTAACCAAGGATCTCAGTGAAGCCGAAAACAATAAGCAATATTTGGAGGGCACTGGCGCACTTGTCTTGGACCGCGCTCACCGTGTAGCCTACTGTGCCTTATCGGAAAGGGCAGACCGGGATATGCTCGACGAATACTGCAGGACTGAAAACTACACACCTGTTGTATTTCACGCCTTCCAAACTGTCAATGGAGAGCGGAGACCTATCTATCACACCAATGTGGTGCTAGCCGTAGGCGAAGACTTTGCCATCTTATGCCCACAGGCAATCGATAATCAGGCTGAGCTCCAAACCCTACTGAAGAGTCTAAAAGATACAGGCAAAGAGATCATTGAAATCAATGAGAACCAACTCGAATCTTTTGCAGCAAACTGCCTCCAGGTGAGAAATAAATATGGCAATCGTTTTATTGTCCTAAGCAATCAGGCTTTATCTTCATTGACTTTATACCAAACAGCGCAATTAGAAAAGCATGGTAAAATCATCCATCAAGATCTACATGTTATCGAGACATGTGGTGGTGGAAGTGTACGTCACATGATGGCTGAAGTTTTTCTTCCGAAAGAAAACATACTGAGCTAGTCCCAAGCATAATGATGCAGTTAGGCTGCTCTTTTTAAAATAAGCCTATTTTACCTAATCAGGCTTATTTAATAGACAAATAAAAATGCCCCTTGGAGCCATTGCTCTCAGGGGCATTATCTTTTCTAAAACAATCTAATTCCTATTTCTCCAGTCAATTTAGAACGAATACCTCAAACCTAATTGGAATTGGTAAGGATTCCCTGAAGGCGATACAATACCAGAGTTGTTCAATCTATAATTGAACTGTTGCTTAACAGGGTCGAATGCAGGAATTTCGGGATTTCCATTTGCTGCCGCTGTTTTTGATACAGCATACAACGATTGATTACCTAAAGATTCATTGACTCCCCAAGTTTTCTTAAAGAGATTCGCAACATTGAACACGTCTGCTGAAAGCTCTAAAGCATGTGTTTTGTAAAGGTTGAATTTTTTAGCTATTCTTAAATCAATCAAACCATAAAAGCTATTGATACCGCCATTTCTTTCGGCCATCTTACCTTCGTACTTTTTAATATAATCTTTCAGACTTTGACTGGCTTCACCATTCGCCAACAATGCATTCATGGCATCAGCCAAAGCCTTTGGTGTATTTGTACTATTGGGATCGAAAATAAAGGCTAAATCATTCGAATTGGATACAAAATCGCCATTGATATTACCTCCAGCAAGCAAGCTGTAGCGTGTTCCACCAATTCCCGAATAACGAACCCCTACACTGACACCATAAAATGTAGGTAGTGTACCATAAATAACAATTTTATTTCGGAATTGATTATTCGAATAACTCATCTTACTCAAATCTCTTGGATCATCTTTTACCGCCAGCGATAGGGTCGCTGTATTGGCAACATTTCCATTGTAGGATGTGTTATCTTTCGCATCGTTCCACGTGTAGCTTACAGAAATCGATCCGTCTTTGTAGTATTGATAACTCGCGTCCAATACAACTGCAAACTGATTTACTTTTCCTTCGGAATTTAATTCTAACACGCGTCCAAACTTATTGGAAATCCTTCCCTGTTTCCAATCTGGAACACCATTGACAATAGCCGTCGCTGGTACGAATACCCCACGATTATCTTCATTCGCCAATCTAAAGAACGGATCTTGAACCATATTACGATCAACATACATGTAGTTGTTGCGTCCTAGATTCATATATCCTGAAAGACTCGCTTTTAACTTTTCCGTAAAGAAATGTGTGTAAGATACATTGGCCTTGTACACCACTGGTATTTTCGCATCAGCTCCATAGGTGTTGATCGTTGGCACCTGAAATTGTGCCAGGGTTGGCGTTGTTGACGGATCATTTCTGTACCCCACAAAATTAGGTGTAGGCACATCGTTACCACGAACATCCACTGTCGCAAAATGCTTCCCATCAAAAGTTAAATTATTGATGGTCATATAATTATTAATATCAGATGCAAAAATACCTGCTCCTACACGGAAAAAATCTTTTCGTTCTTCATTCACATCCCAAGTCATCTGGAAACGAGGCTGTACAACAAAAGATTTCAACTTGTGATCTGTACGTACCCCCACTTCTTTCAGCAATTCTTCATTCAGTGGAGAGGTTGGATAATGACCATAATCCAATCGTAGTCCCGCAACCAAATCCAATCCTTTCGCCAATTTGGTCTGCAACTGTCCATACGCACCAGCATTAAATATCTTACCGATCACAGTTGGATCGGCCACCAAAGGGACCTCCCGGTAAAATGCATAAGGTTTTAGGTTTGCAAAATTTTGCAATGCCGTATTGTTCGCATCGTCCCTAAAATGAAAACGTCCGTTGACTTCACTTCCGTAAATCGAATTTGCATGTGTATACATCAAATCCACACCAAACGTGTAATTGATATTATCTGTACTGTAATAAAGGTTATTGACCAACTGTACGACATTATTCTTAAAGGACTCCTGTGCAAACCGGTGACCGCCTAATTGAATATTGGTCGACAAATTACTTCCGTCAATGGTAGACACCACATTCTCTACAATGGCACGGGGAATATTTTGACTAGGCAACATATCTCCAGGACTACTTTTTTGAAAAGTATAAAGATGTTGCAATTTCAGTTCATTGGTAAGCTTTGGGGAAATGGAAGTACGTAAAGTTGCTAAAAAACTGTTATCAATATTCTTGTCATTTCCGTATGATTCATATAAATTGATGGCGGTATTATCCTCTAGACCAAGCTTATTGAGGTCACTTGTAAAGTTATTCCGTATTGTCAATAAGTTCTTTTCATTGATCTGCCAATCTATACGACCAAATATGGCATCAGAATTTCGTTTCTTATCGAAAGAACCATATTGCCTATCATTACTCAATCCATATTTTTCACGTCCTATACGGATATACTCATCTAGGGTCGATTGTGTAACATTGAAACGCTTTTCATCTGCTGGCGAATTGATATCGGCGATAATCAAGGGGCGGGCATCGCGTTGATGATCCCAAGCTACAAAATAATGCAACTTGTCTTTAATGATGGGACCGCCTAATGTAAATCCATATTGATAAGTAGAGAAATCATTGCTTCGTTTATTTCCTCTAATATCGTATGGGCTAGACAACCAATCGGCCCTTGAATAAAGCCATGCGCTTCCGTGCGTTTGATTTGTTCCTTGTTTGGTTACCGCACTGACTGTTCCTCCCCCTGCTCTTCCATAAGTCACATCATATTGGTTGGTGACCACTTTAAATTCACGAACGGCTTCTATTGAAATGGAGAACGGAGCACCACTACGACTGGTTGTTGAACCTGCAGAAGTCGGGTTTTTGGCATTCATACCATCAATCGTAAAATTAGTAGAGGAACCCAACTGACCACCGATATTATCTCCCTTACTCAAAGGAGACAGGTCCATCAGCGAAGTAAAATTCCGACCGTTGACAGGCAATTTCGCAATATCCTTGGCTGTAACCGCTGTAGCAGCACCTAGATTTTCTATTTTGTTCTTTAGGGTACTTATTCCTGTTAATTCAACCGTTTCTAATACATTTGAGGTATTTTGGATAGGAATCCTCAGGCGGACCATATCGCCTTGATTTAAATTAAATCCCGAACGCACTTGTTCGCCATAGCCTATATAAGTTACTTTGATTGTGTAGGGGCCGCCTAAAGGCAACTCCTTAAAGTTGAAATCGCCATTTGCATTGGTCGAAGTCTTCGTTGTGAAACCCGTTGATTCATTACGTACTTCAATTGAAGCTCCGTGAACTCCTTTATCATTTTCGTCCGTAATCTTGCCGGAAAACCCGGCTTGGGTCGTTTGGGCGTACAAACCTGTTCCAAGCGCAATGGCACATGTTGTGAGTAAAAATTCTTTCATTTAGTTGTTGGTTGTGATAATGAAAGCAAAACTACACTGGAACTGTTAACAGGAGCTAAACGAAATATTATGAAATTATAAACAAAGCATTTTAAAATATATATTAATAAAAATGAAAGCACTTTTGAAAAAAACAAGGCAATATCGGAACATGCAACAAAAGCATTTTAAATAGGGATAGAAATAGACCGTATCTGCAAAAAGTCTACATGATTCGTAAAAACCAACAGAAATGATCCGAACCGAAGGTCTTTCTTGCGAATAACATCACAAAAAAAAGTCAGCCGAAACTGACTTTCTAATACAAAATTGTAAACTTAAAATCCAATGGATTAAAGTATTTGTAAAGATCCCTAAATAGGTTATCTCCGTATTTGACATAGAGTAACGCGAAATTTTCAGACCTTTCCTGTAGTCCTCCGCCAGGAAAGAGCTTTTCCTTCACATTATCAATATCCGTTAAAGCATGTTGATGATTTCGCTTTTCGGCTTTCATCAGCTTTTTCTCTAAATTATTGATCGCTTTTTTTAACCGCGCTTTTACGGCTTCGGTACTAGGACCCAAACTTGGATCTATTTTATGAGTTCGTAACCTTATCTTACCAAAAATAGCGTTCAGCTCCATCCATTCGTCATTGAGATTCAGACGTTCTTTAGTATGGCGTCGAACATATTCTTTTTTCAGCACTTCTGCCGGACGAAAGATACTCTTAAACGTTAGATCAACGCGAAATAATTTAGCCGCAATGTTGTCCTCTGTTATCATAGCTGAATTGCGCGGTATCAAAATTGGAAAATCTACCTGATATTGGTCAAAGTTAGACTTCAATTGCATCCAGTAGACCATTTCGGCGCCACCGCCAATATAAGCAAGATTGGGAAGTATAATTTCTTGATACATCGGACGCATAACCACATTTGGACTGAAACGCTCTGGATAATGATCAATCTCATGTTCAAGCTCAGCCTTCGTAAAATAAATATTCTGGTGCAATACTTCGTATCGACCATCCGCAGCGAGCACCAAGCGCTCCCTAAAGTCATCCGTCAAATAAAAGAAATTAATCTCACGAGCATGCACTTGGGTAGAGAAACCATTTGATTCCAGCTCTTCCGATCGCGCTGTTATTGCCTTAAAGCTTTTTTCAGATAAGATATCTTCCTTAATAATTGGCTTGAACAGTTCCTTCAATTCCCGGTCATCCGCATCGACGATCAAAAGACCGTAAGACTTAAACAACTCATTGACCATATACCGTGTTGCATCTGCTAATCGATCATGGTTCAAATAGGCTTCTTCCACAATCCGTGTAAGTTTAGTCGAATTTTCGGAAAGCCCTAAAATATTTGTGTACTGCTTCACAGCATCAATGATCGTTGCTGTATCCATTCGCCCGGTAGCAGAAACTGCAGGTGTATCCCAACTAATTTTCTTACCGAAGACTTTCGTATGGTTGATTTCTTCAAAATCATGATCTTCGGTCGCCATCCAATATACAGGAACAAAATTTTTATCGGGGTGTTTGCTCTTCAAATCTTCGGACAAACGTATTGCCGTC
Source organism: Sphingobacterium sp. 18053 (assembly GCF_902706145.1). Taxonomy (NCBI): domain Bacteria; kingdom Pseudomonadati; phylum Bacteroidota; class Sphingobacteriia; order Sphingobacteriales; family Sphingobacteriaceae; genus Sphingobacterium; species Sphingobacterium sp. 18053. Next base: position 166,930 of record NZ_CACSJW010000006.1, on the reverse strand, counting down.
ATGATTTTAAAAATAAAATACAAAGGTCCGGTAAAAATATTGAGCTGATGTCCCGTCGTGATGGTATAAGAATTCTGGTCGAGCAACAGCTCTATATTGGCAGCTACAGCAGGAGAATCCTTTAATAGCTCACCATATTGATTTTTAAGACGCTCAACAAGAATCTCCCGGTGTTCAAATTTCTTCTTTTCGTTCAATTGCTTTTCAAAACCAGCCCAAGTAGGCCAGTTTCCAACAAAAGATTTTAAGGCTTCATCATGCGCCAAATAAGCCAATAAAGTCTTAGAGAAGCTATTTGTTTCACTATATTCAATATAAGTTGCCTTCATCTGCAAATTTTATTAATTATTCTCTATTCTTAATTGATAACGAAAATCCCCCAAAGCAAGCTGACATGGCAGTGCATCTTTTTCGCTAAATAGAACCTATTTTCAATTTTAATCAGAAGGATGATTCACCATGAAACGACAGGCTTTCTTGAATCTGATTTTAAACGGCTATAGATTGTTTAAAATGGGGATTGTACGCTTACAAATGTATCTAGTTTGCGTCGACAAAATAGTGAATTTTCACAAAAAGCTTGTCCCGCTTTTAAATTATATCATTTTACTGACAATTGTCTAAAAACAAACGGGCCTCCTTTGAATAAAGGAGGCCCGTTTGTTTCTATTATCATCTATAAGCTTTTAAACTTATTTCCTTACAATCTCACCATATAGATCGAAATCTTCAGCTCGGTCGATTTTTACCTGAACAAAATCACCAATACGTGCATAAGAATCTACAGCAGGAATCAAAACCTCATTGTCGACTTCTGGAGAATCGTATTCTGTGCGGCCAATAAAGTAATCGCCGTCTACCCGATCAACCAATACTTTATACGTATTGCCCACTTTGGACTGATTGATATCATACGAAATACCTTGCTGTACTTCCATGATAGCTTCCACACGCTCTTCTTTTACTTCCTGTGGCACATTATCCTCTAGCGAATGTGCGTGCGTCTTTTCTTCATGAGAATAGGTAAAACAGCCTAACCTGTCAAAACGGGTCTCTTCAACCCAATCCAACATCTCCTGGAAATCCTGTTCAGTTTCACCTGGATAACCACAAATTAATGTTGTACGCAACGCGATATCTGGAACTTTGTCACGTATTGCATTGACAAGATCGATCTGTTTCTGTTTCGTTGTACCCCTTCGCATAGACTTCAACATCGGATCAGATATATGTTGCAATGGCATATCCAAGTAATTACAGATATTTGAACGTTCATTCATGGCGTCCAAAATATCCATTGGGAAACCCGAAGGATAGGCATACTGCAGTCTGATCCATTCGATACCATCAACATCTGACAAATGGCGCATTAAATCAGAAAGATTGCGCTTTCCATAGATATCTAAGCCATAATAGGTCAGATCTTGTGCAATCAGAATCAATTCTTTCGTGCCATTCGACGCGAGAAATTTTGCTTCTTTCACAAGATCGTCAATGGATTTGGAAACGTGTTTACCACGCATCAAGGGAATTGCACAAAAAGAGCAGGGACGGTTACATCCTTCAGCAATCTTAAAGTAAGAAAAATGCGAAGGAGTTGTCAATAAGCGTTCGCCCAACAATTCATGCCGATAATCAGCACCAATGGATGACAATAGCTCCGGCAAATCATTCGTACCGAAAAAGGCATCAACATTGGGGATTTCAGACTGCAGCTCTGGCTTATATCGTTCAGAAAGACAACCTGTAACGATCACTTTATTGATTTTACCCTGATCTTTTAGATCCGAATATTGTAAGATCGCATCAATTGATTCCTGTTTGGCATTATCAATAAAACCGCAGGTATTGATGACAACAATATCATTCTCCTGTATATTGGATGCTTCATGAACGACTTCCATCTGATTGCCCTTTAACTGGCCCATCAGGACTTCACTATCGTGAATATTTTTCGAACAGCCCAAGGTCACCACATTGACACGTGGTTTATTGATCAAAGGCGCTGGTTTCGCGTATTTTGTCTTCATATGATTAGAAGGTAGACTCTATTTGAAAAGGGAGTCCACAAATTCCTTTTTGTTAAACAACTGAAGATCACCTATTTTCTCTCCTACACCAATGTATTTCACCGGGATCTTAAATTGATCAGATATACCAATAACCACCCCACCCTTAGCCGTTCCATCGAGTTTAGTCAATGCTAAGGCATTCACATCCGTTGCCTGCGTAAACTGCGTACATTGCTCAATGGCATTTTGTCCTGTCGATGCATCCAAGACCAACAAGATTTCATGTGGTGCACCTGGAACAACCTTCTGCATCACATTTTTGATCTTCGTGAGCTCATTCATGAGGCCAACCTTATTGTGCAAACGGCCTGCGGTATCAATGATACACACATCTTCACCATTTGCCACTGCCGATTTCACGGTATCATAGGCCACTGAAGCAGGATCCGAGCCCATTGCCTGAGCGACAACACGCACGCCAACACGCTCACCCCATAATCTAAGTTGATCAACAGCAGCTGCCCGAAAGGTATCCGCTGCCCCCAATACAACTTTGCTTCCAGCTTGTTTCAGCTGATGAGCCAGTTTGCCAATGGTCGTTGTTTTGCCAACCCCATTAACACCTACAACCATAATGACATATGGTTTATGATCGCCATAATTGAAATTCTCGAAATCAGCACTATTGTTCTCTGCCAGTAGCGTTTGAATTTCCTCTTTCAGGAGATTGTTTAGCTCAGAAGTAGAAACGTACTTATCGCGGGCAACACGGGCTTGTATGCGATCAATGATTTTTAAGGTAGTCGTAACCCCAACATCAGAAGTAACCAAAACTTCTTCCAGATTATCCAGCACATCGTCATCTACTGTTGACTTACCAACGACAGCTTTTGTAATCTTGGAAAGAAAGCCTTCTTTTGTTTTTTCCAAACCTTTATCTAAGGCCTGTTCTTCTTCTTGTGTTTGTGGTTTTTTCTTAAAAAAATCAAATAATCCCATGGAGTGTAGTAGTGAAAATTGATGTTCAAATATAAACAAATGTCTGCAACAAAAAAAGCCCTTTCGGTAGGATACCAAAACGGCTATTTTTATCGAATTCTTTTTAAAGAAAAACTTTAAAAAAGGAAAATGCTACTAGTTATTTTTGAGCTGCTGCAACTGCGTCTTTCACTTTATCGTTGTGAACCATACCTTCTTTGAAAGTATACGCGCCAGTTTTTGCAGATTTAGTAGTAATAATAACCTTTGTAAATTCTTTACCGCCACCTTTTTGTAACGATGCAACTGCTTTCTTTGCCATGGTATATTAATATTTTACTTAGCTTCTCTTTCAAGGGCTAAGATGTGTGACTTACTTAATTTCTTTATGAACAGTAACTTTTCTCAATACTGGGTTGAATTTTTTCAATTCCAAACGCTCAGTTGTGTTCTTTTTGTTTTTAGTAGTGATGTAACGAGACATTCCCGGAAGACCACTTTCTTTGTGTTCAGTACATTCTAAGATAACTTGTACTCTATTTCCTTTTTTAGCCATTGTTTTACTTTATTTTGATCCTATTATAGGATTGAAATTCATGAATAATCTTAATGTAACAGGCGCGACAATCAATTAGATTGACCCTTTAACGATAAATTTATTGATCGCTGCTGTAATCCCGTTCTTGTTGATAGTCTTGATAGCAGAAGTAGATACTTTTAACGTAATCCAACGATCTTCTTCTGGAATGTAAAAACGTTTCGTTTGTAAATTTGGATAGAATTTACGTTTAGTTTTAACGTTTGAGTGAGAAACGTTATTTCCTGTTAACGCCGCTTTGCCTGTTAAATCACAAATTCTTGACATGATATTATTTTTTTGTTGTCTTTATTACAATATGTTAATCCTTTGCACTCTCTGCAAAGAGTTTGCAAATATCTATATTTTTTTTTGGATAAGCAACAAGATAATGGGAATTATTTTTAAAAATAGTTCTACACAGGAATGGTAAGGGCAAAAATAAAGGATTTTATTGTATTATATTTGCTCTGTAAAGAAAAATAGTTTTCAACAATTCACATTTATGAACAAATATCTTCGCAAGGGCTTAAGGGAAATAATCATTGGTGTCGTCCTTGTAATCTTGGGATATTATCTCATGGAACAGCGCTCCAATTGGTATAAACTCGCTATGCTTGTCGGAGTTATTGCATTTAGTATCGGTGTCCTGACTTTAATCTATCGCATGATTCGTAAGGTAGACCGAAATGCCATTATTGAGATGCGTGAAGAATCGCATAAAAAAGATAAAGAAGGAGATGCTGAACAAAACTAGGGGTATAGTCTTAAAAACAACCAACTATTCGGAAAGTAGCCTTGTGGCACAGCTATACACCGAACAGTTTGGCATGCAATCCTATCTCATTACTGGCGCAAGGAAGCCTAAAGCAAAAATCAAGGCCAATATCCTTCAACCCTTACATTTATTGGAAATTGTCGCTACACATAAAGACAATGGTTCATTACAGCGGATCTCCGAAGCTCGTCAAGTCCCTGTTCTGCAAGAAATTCCTTATGATATTGTCAAAAGCTCGCTCGCTCTTTTTCTGAATGAAATACTCTATAAAATTCTGAAAGAACAGGAAAACGACCATTATCTTTTTGAATTCATCCACCAATCTATCCGTTGGCTGGATGAAACGCATTTAAATCTGGCCAATTTTCATCTTGTTTTTTTAATCAAGCTAACCCGTTTTCTCGGGTTTTATCCGGCTGAATCTAAGCAGGCCCACCCTTATTTTAATCTTCATGAAGCGACCTTCTCAAATAGCCTTCCTGAACATCCGCTTGTATTACAGGAACCACATACGTCTATTTTCAGAAATTTAATCGAATCCGAATATTCGAATTGCGACCGCATCAAAATGAGCAGTTCTGATCGTCAATTCCTATTGGAAAAAGTGCTCGACTTCTATCGTCTGCACCGTACAAATTTTAAAGAAATAAAATCACTCTACATTCTTGAAGAGATTTTTAGATAATTAAGCCCAAGTTTCCTATTCAAAAGATCCAACAGGCGCTCTTTGGATAATAGAAAATAAATATCCCCTCTGAAACGCTCAACCAGCCTAAACAAAATATCCAGCAATTACCTACCTGGTACCCCCCCACTTGTCTCTAATAATTGTTCTCTCAGATAAATTCTTGGTACATTTATTGTAACAAAATTGAAATAACATTTGGTTTACTAACATCATTTTCACCTAAAAAAGTATTAAAGATATGGAACTTAAAGAAAACTTTTTAAAGGTTGTTCGAGACAACTATGCCAACTTTGAAGGAAGAGCCCGCCGAAAGGAATATTGGATGTTTTTCCTTGCAAATCTTATCATTAGCGCAGTATTTGGAATACTGGGACAAATTGCAAGCTTATTTACGTATGTCTCAGGCTTAGTAAGTTTAGCTTTACTAATTCCAGGGATAGCCGTTACTGTCCGAAGACTACATGACACCAATAAATCAGGCTGGTTTATATTAGTCGCCTTGATTCCATTTATTGGTTGGATCTATCTGCTTTACTTATTGGTATTGGAAGGTGACAAAGCATCTAATCAATATGGTCCAGACCCCAAGGCTATTGAAAATGGTTCAAATCATCCCTTTAATCAAAGCCAAGATCCTTTTGGTTCTTCTCGGCCACAGGATCCATTCGGAAGTTCGCAACCTTCGAATCCTGCGCCGCCTGCTCCCGATAAAGATCCCTTTGCTTAAGGCTAACCCATATAAAAAGCGCTTTCACAAGATTGTGAAAGCGCTTTTTATTTAAATTCTATTTTTGATCTTTCCCGATCAACTAACGAAAATTCACAGCCCCAAGAATTGATAACGGATTTGATTCTCTAGAATTAATATCTATTCTTTTTCTTTTGTTGCCCGGGAGCAAAATCACGAGCAGACTGCTCTCCGTAGTATTTTTTAGCCTGACCTGGCGGCATTTTTTTCGGACCTCGGCCATGGCTGTGGCCATGATGGGTGGAATAACATGCCGACATGGAAACTGCTATTACAACAGAAAGAACCAATAATAAAGTGCGTTTCATCTTAATCTCCATATTTTAAACACTTCATTACAATTATCAGTCCAAAATGTTTAACCGACCATAACAACCGCCCCCGCGCTTACTCTTTGGAATTGCCAATGCTAAAGGATAATATTGATCCTGGCTCATGAAATATAACTGCATAAAAAAGCCCATGCTGTTCGCATAGGCCTTTTCACAATAAATATATCTTCAATCTAATTAGATAACTCTTACATTTACCGCATTAAGACCTTTACGGCCTTGTTCAACTTCGTAAGATACATTGTCATTCTCACGAACTTTGTCTACTAATCCAGAAACGTGAACAAAAATTTCGCTCTCGCCTGAGTTAGGGATGATGAAACCGAAACCTTTGGTCTCATTAAAGAATTTTACTTTACCTTCTTGCATGGCACTATATTATTAATTTCCCTAAAGGTATAGAAATAAAATCAAAAATCTTAACCTTTTTATTTTTTTTATCCGTTAAACTTTTTCATCAACTTTGGCTCCAATCTTGTAGCAAAGCGATAATAGCAATCGTATTATTATAAAAACTTTAAGACAAAAAACATGAAAAAAATACTTTTAGGACTTGCCTTTTTAGGTTTGATGACTCAATTAAACGCGCAACAAATGGTTAATAAAGAATTTGTATCCACGGTAGGCCGTGCAGAAGAGGAAGTAACTCCCGATATCATCTACATCGATGTGACACTGAAAGAGTTTTATGAGAATGGTAACACCAAGAAAAAAGCCGCAATAGACAAATTAGAAAAGGATCTGTTTGATTCGGCAACAAAAGCTGGTGTCAAAAAAGAGGATTTTACCATCCAGAATATCTGGAGTTATAACGTTCCGGACAAAAAGAAAAAAGATACAGATATTCTACTTTCGAGACAGTACCGTATCAAGGTAACCAACTTGAATAATTTGGATCAATTACTAGATGGAGTCGACAAAGCAGGGATCCAAAGCACTTATATCAGTGAATATGACTATTCGAAGAAAAAAGAACTGGAAAAAAGTTTAAAAACCAAAGCAGTATTGGATGCCAAAGCTAATGCACAGATTCTAGCAGAAGCAGCAGGTCAAAAAATTGGCAAAGCTATCGTATTATCTGAAACACCGCAACAAATTATATTTGGCGTTCAACCGATGATGCGTAACGCGATGTATAAAGGCGCCATGGCCGAAGCTGCAGATAGTGCTGCTGGCAATGGGCTTGATTTAAATATCAGACCGATGAAAGTAACGAGTGAGATCAGCGCTTCGTTCGAGTTATTGTAATCATGCACAGAGAAAAAACTCCAGCAGATAAATTAAAACAAATTGACCAAGATTTCGGTTGGATCGACCGAATATCTTGGTTAATGGATAATCAGTTTAAAATTGGAGGATTTCGGTTTGGCTTAGATCCGCTGTTAAATCTTATTCCCCTAGGAGGAGCAATAGCGGGTTTTGGAACATCATTAGTCTTAGTAATAGCCATGTGGCGTAATGGCGCCAGCCCCAAGCTCGTTATACGCATGCTCCTTAATATTTCCCTGGATGCAATTCTTGGTAGCATTCCTTTCCTCGGAAACCTGCTCGATTTTTTTAGCAAAGCCAACGAAAAGAATATCAAATTACTGAGACAACATTATTATGAAGGAAAACATACGGGTTCCGGTATCGGAATCGTCATCGGCATCCTGGTTGTCTTTTCCCTTCTTATCGCTGTTACATTGTATCTTATTTGGACATTATTCTCCTGGGCATTCTCGCTGCTAAATGGTATCTAATGCCAGCAACTCCCGTCATTCTCCCACTAAAATAGAATCCTTGGTATTTCTGGGGAAACAATGACCTATATCTAATATCTATTTAATAATTTTGATGTCGATAGTCATCCAGTTATGACATCCAAAACTTAATCTCGAATTTAAAATGAGTAAAAAAAGAGTATTTGCACTGATTTTGATCGTCGTCATGCTGGCCGCAATTTTGACTAACCCCAGCAAAGAGGAACATGAAAAAATTGTACGTGCGAAAGCTGAACAGCTATTGAAAAGCCAGCTTCATGCAAAAGATCAGGAATTTTTCGGATTGGGGATGCAGCTTTTTGGCAACGACATTGTCGATAGATTTATTCAAACTTCGGTCGTGGTAGACAACTACTATTTGTTTTCCTTGACAAAAATAAAATGGCAGGGCACCGAACAGATCATAGGCGGAGGAGCCTTCAAACATATTTGGCTGAGCCCAAAAATTGATGAAAAAGCAGATGAAATTATTGCTGCATTGAAAAAGATCTAATATGCCTTTAGAAATACTTTACGAAGACGAATCCATCGTTGCAATCAATAAACCGCATGGACTATTGGTACACCGATCTTCTATTGCGCGCGATGCTTCAGAGTTTGCGCTACAGCTCCTTCGGGACCAACTAGGAAAAACAGTTTATCCCGCACATCGTTTGGACAGGAAGACTGGAGGCATACTGCTATTTTCGCTAAATAAGGAGACTGACCAATATTTACAAAAAAGTTTTCAGGAGCGTAAGGTCGAAAAAAAATACCTCGCCGTCCTCAGGGGCTTCGCGCCAGCAGAAGGTCTGATTGATTATCCCTTAAAAAGGGACGATGGTACGGTTCAGGAAGCGCAAACATCTTTTCGTTTACTTGCTCAAAGCGAGCTGGCAGTTCCCTTCGGAAAATTTCCGACATCGCGATATAGTCTCGTCGAAGCCAATCCAATTACAGGTCGGATGCATCAGTTACGTCGACATTTTGCTCATATCTTCCATCCTATTATTGGCGATCGCCCGCACGGATGCAACAAACAAAATAAGTTCTGGAAAGAAACGTACCAAATGGATACCATGCTATTACATGCATCGGAGCTGACCTTTAAACATCCTTTATCAGGCGAAGACGTTCATATCAAATCTGCCCTACAACCTGATTTTGTGCGAGTATTGGAAATATTAAACCTCAACGAAGTATGTTAAAGTTAATTCTCGAAGCCTTTATCAGCATATCCGGGTATTACTGCAGCTTCTGGCATTGTCTATCAGGATAGGCAGATCCATATCGTTTCTGACAATAGCAATTACCTCTATAGCTATAATCTCACAGACCAGAAGTTGTCTAAAACGGTACTCCGGCAGTCTGATCCGATGGAAAACATTGCTAAAGCAGCTAAAATGGATTTGGAGTCGATCACTTTCGATGGTAACCGCTACTATCTCTACGGTTCGGGATCTACACAAAATAGAAACAGCCGTTTTATCTGGGACGGCAAAACAGTCCTTCAGGAAGACTACAGTAAAATCTATTCTTCCTTAATGGAAAAATTCAGTATCTCCAAAGAAGACTTCAATATTGAAGGCGTTGTTCATTTAAAAGATAAGATCTTATTTTTTAACCGGGGAAATGGTCCTAAAGGCACAAATGCCATTTTAGAGTATCATCCGCTTTCTCCTAGCCGGTCCCGTTGTATCCCGATTGAACTACCCAAGCTAAATGACATACCAACAGGCTTCTCAGATGCAACTCTGGTTGGAAATGAAATCTATTTTATCGCTACCGCCGAAGACGCAAAATCGACTTATCTGGATGGAGAAATAGGTGGTTCCCTTCTTGGAAAAATACCTTCAGATCTTTCTGGTAAACCCGAGACATTCGAAATTCCTGAAAAGCATAAATTTGAAGGAATCACCTTGAAAGAGGAGACGGCCCAAGGTCTAGTTTTCCTGCTGTGTGAGGATACCGATAGCGAAGATGATAATATGACCATCTATTCGCTCCAGGTAAGCAATTAAATCGATTGTTCTAAAATGGATTCACAGTGAGGAATCACGTATATTTTATTAAATTTGTAGCTGATTAAAACTTAATTTTTATGTTAAAAAATACTGCCCTTTCGGAGACGCACATTGCTTTAGGAGCAAAAATGGTTCCCTTTGCAGGCTTCAACATGCCCGTACAATACACAGGCATCAATGATGAGCACGAAACAGTTCGCACAGGTGTAGGAGTTTTTGATGTAAGCCACATGGGTGAATTCATCCTAAAAGGTGAAAAAGCCCTGGATCTACTTCAAAAAATCTCTTCCAATGATGTGTCAAAATTATACGATGGCAAAGTTCAATATGCTTATATCCCCAATGAAACTGGCGGTGTAGTTGATGACTTCCTAACATACCGTATAGACGATAAGACATATTTTTTGGTTGTGAATGCGTCAAATATTGAGAAAGATTGGAACTGGATCTCCAAGTACAATACAGATGGTGTGGAGATGAAGAATATCTCGGATCAAACCTCTTTATTTGCGGTACAAGGTCCTAAGGCTGCGGATGCACTTCAATCGCTTACAGATATCGAATTAGCTCCAATGGAATACTACACCTTCGCAAAAGGTACATTTGCAGGTGTAGAGAATGTGTTGGTCTCTGCAACAGGATATACTGGCGCTGGAGGTTTTGAAATCTATGTGGCCAATGAAGATGCCCAAAAAGTTTGGGATGCTGTTTTTGAAGCAGGTAAAGCTTATGGAATCAAACCAATTGGTTTAGGTGCCCGTGATACTTTACGTCTAGAAATGGGTTTCTGCCTGTACGGAAATGATATCGACGATAATACATCTCCTTTAGAAGGCGGTTTAGGCTGGGTAACGAAGTTTACAAAAGACTTTGTGAATTCTGCGGCGCTTAAAGCGGAAAAAGAAGCTGGTCTAAAGAAAAAGCTTGTTGGTTTCGAGATGATTGACAGAGGCATTCCTCGTCATGATTACGAAATCGTCGATGCTGATGGAAGTGTAATTGGACGTGTTACTTCAGGTACGCAATCACCAACATTGAAAAAATCAATCGGTTTAGGTTATGTGGATACAGCCTTTTCAAAAGACGGCACCGAGATCTTCATTCTGATCCGCAATCAAAAAATAAAAGCAAAAGTAACAAAACCACCATTTGTGAAGTAATAAAAAAAGCCTGCTTAAAGCAGGCTTTTTTACTTCTTCTTTTGTTTTGTAGTAGGTTGCTGTTTACCGCTTTCTTTTTGTTGAATAAGCGATCGAACTCGTTTGCTTAAAACAACGCGGAGGTAGATCAAAACCACCAAAAAGGCGATGGATAATCCCGTTACCAACATGTTGCCGGCCTTATACCCTTCAAAACCACTGTAAACTAAAAATACAATAGCCAAACTCAACACTATATTTAGAAAAAAATACTTTAACATATTACTTTTTTATTAATCCCAATACCCGTTGTCTCCATCCTCCAAAGAAATAGAATGCCCCCCCAACAATGTTTAATAAAACGATCGTCAAAGCCATCAGCATCCTTTCTGTGTTAGAAATTGTCCGCGAAAGCATGATTTCCCGTAGAACCAATATTACCCATAGGAGAGACAATAAAATGGAAAGGCTACCTAATATAGGGAATATACCAAGGTTAAATAATCGCGCTAAAATAGCTACGCTATAAAAAGCAAGACTAAACAAGAAAGCTTGCTTAGTCTGATGCTCCAAATTCTTCATCTTAATAAACGTCTAACTCTGGATCGATTTCCTCTTTCCAAGCTAAAATTCCGCCTTTTAAGTTTGCAAGATTGTCAAAACCCTGTTGTTCCAATAACATAATCGCCTGTGCAGAACGTTTTCCAGAACGGCATTGTACGATAACAGGTTTATCTTTCGCAATCTTATCAGCTTCGATCAATATACCTGAAAGTGGAATGTTCAATCCATTTAAATTTGATACTTCATACTCAAAGGATTCACGAACGTCTATCAACTGAAAATCTTCGTTGTTATCGATTTTATTCTTTAATTCTTGTACAGATACTTCTTTCATTTTCAAACTATTTAATATTCAAATATACTACATTTTTTCCGAAAGTGTTCGCTTTCATGGATGCTCAAAATCAGTCATTGTTAGTGAGAATAGCATAAAATACACCTCAATTTTTAGTGTATTAACGGCGTTAGAAATGCTAGAGGGGTTTTCCCTATCTTCGCATCATTTTGTCTGGATCATTTTAGGAAGTTTTTTGCATGCCCAATTCGCTTGTAGAATTTTCCTTATCTTCACCCCGACTTTACTAAGCTTTATATGAATTCAATACCTAAAATTATACTGTCTATATCCTTACTAGCACTCTCGGCAGTAACTTATGGACAGCAAGTCATTTCCGCACAGGAACGCCAAGATGTGAGCCGCATACTCAATACCTTAGCCGCCGACGATATGCGCGGTAGGTCTGCGCTGACAAAAGACATCGAACCAGCAGCAGATTTTATCGCTGCTGAAATGAAGAGAATAGGCCTTACCCCCTACGCAGAACAAAATTATAGGCAAACATTCCAATTGGATAAAATCTCTCCGGTAAGCAAATCCGCAACCATCAATAAGCAGATTATTCCAGCTGACCATATTATTTCACTTGGAAATCACGTGGATTTACAGTGGGATAATCAAAGTAGCCTTAACATCGTCGAAATAAAATCGGGCGATGATTTTGCGAAAGTATTTAGAGAACATTCACTAGGCAAAGAAAATACACTTGTCTTGGTAGATCCTTCCTTTGAAAGCTATTTTGTACGTTTTGGTCAAATGCTCAACGCTCCAAAATTTATAGAGGAATCCACCAAACAAAAACCATCGATTGTCTACCTTTTGACAGCGGAAAAGCCCAAAACATTTCAAATTCATATTGAACGGAAACTTCAAAATTTCCCCTTGTTTAATGTGGCGGGAATCATCCCCGGAAAAAGTAAACCCAACGAATACGTCATCTTTTCGGGACATTACGATCATATTGGCATTCTTCCGGCAGTCGGCCAAGATTCTATTGCCAACGGAGCCGATGATGATGCCTCGGGCGTAACAGCGATGTTGACCCTGGCAGATTACTACAAAAAACAGAATAAAAATGAAAGGACTCTTATTTTTGTCGCCTTTACCGCTGAAGAGCTTGGCATGTATGGCTCAAAATATTTTTCCAACCATATTAATGCGGATCAGGTAGTCGCGATGATCAATATGGAAATGATTGGAAAAGATTCAAAATTCGGCCCCAATACAGTGTATATTACGGGATATGATCAATCCAATCTTGGTGAATTGATGCAGGAGAATCTGAAAAATACAACCTTCAAATTCTACCCAGATCCTTATACTAAACAGAATCTGTTTTACCGTAGTGACAATGCAGTATTAGCGGCTAAGGGAGTTCCGGCACATTCGTTCTCAACCTCTCAAATGGATAAGGATGAATACTACCACACCGTAAAAGATGAGGTATCTACACTAAACGTTCAGAACATTATTTCCAGTATAGAAGCTATCGCGATAGGTACCTCGGGAATTGTAGAAGGCAGACAAACACCTTCCCGCGTCGAAAAACTAAAAGATTAAGAAACAGCCGAAGCTTTTACTTTCCTTTGCATGACATAATCATTTAGCACATAGTCATAATAAGGAATATCAATAGTTTCAATGACCTCAAAGCCCTGCTTTAAATAGAAATGGTAAGCAGGGTTATTTCTATTTACATTCAGTTCAAGAATACCTTTACCTTTTAGCAATGTTTTTTCTGCAGCGAAGTCTATCAGCGCCTTTCCGAAACCTTTTCCTTGAACATTAGGCATCAAGTAGATCTTTTCAATACGGACGCGATCTTCAAGAGTTCTCAAGGCTATAAATCCCTGTCCGATACCATCTTCTTTCAAAACATAAAAAAATTGGCCATTAACCATGCTTTCTGCAAGTCCTTCAACGGTATAGCTTTTTTCCAGCATAAAGTCTATCTGATCCTGCGAAAGTATCTCTCCGTAAGTAACTGGCCAAATAATATGAGCCATATTTGAAATGCTTCTGATATCGCTTTGTTCTGCCAATTCTATTGTTATCATGCTATCTTTTCTCCTATTAAAATGTATTTTACATGGGAAAATTTAAGGACAAATAAGCCGTCTTTTTCCATTTCGTATTCGTTGTCACCAATCTTAATCAAGCCTTCGTGCATATTTTTTTCATCAGCATCAAGCCCCTCAATTCGGATTCTTTCCCCTGCAGGCTTCCACTTGGTGAATCCCGTTGTCACAAAACAATAGCGAACCCCCTTAGTGATGAGGACAATATTAATCTGCTCAAGATAGGGCTCGTAATACGCCACATCAAGCTGATCGGTCAAGATATTCACCGCTTTATAATGATGTGCTATAAGGTATTCAATAGCTGTCCTTAGAAAAGCATTATCATAGGAAATTACCTTTAAATTTTCCTGTGAATCGTTAATGAATTTCTTTGTAAAAACGATATCGAACTTATAACCACGCGCATCCAATAGATCAACGGTTTCCGCTTCAATTACAATAGTAGGGCTCCATTCCAAAAGCTGTCCCAAGCCCTCTTCATCGATGAGGAAAAGGTCTTCAATCAGTAATGCAGGTTCCTGATTCTCTCTAACAATATGATGAGATGACATATATAATTTAATATCCGAGCCTACGTAACGTGATATATGCCATCAATCCCGTACTGATCTCCAACGAGCTTTCGTCCACATCAAAGGTCGGCGTATGAACAGCTGAAGAGATCCCACGCGCTGCGTTACCTGTACCCAAACGATAGAAACAAGCATTAATTTCTTGTGAATAATAGGAAAAATCCTCCGCGGCAGGCCATAGATCTAAGTCTACAACATTTTCCTTACCGAGATATTCTTCTGCAAAAGTCCGTGCACTTTTAGTCAATTGAGGTTCGTTTATTAAAAAAGGATATCCCTTACGGACCTCAAATTCACAAATTGCCCCCATACTTTCAGCAATGCCGACAGCAATTTTCACCATTCTTTCATGCGCCTCAGCACGCCACTCCTCGTCAAATGTGCGAAATGTACCTTCCAGATATACCTGATCAGGAATAATATTTGTCGCTCCATTGGCTATAATCTTTCCAAAAGATAACACCGTTGGGGTACGTGGATCTGCAAATCGACTAGCGATCTGTTGCAAAGCGGTAATGATCTGTGCTGTAATAACAATTGGATCAATGTTTTGATGCGGATGTGCACCATGCCCGCCCCTGCCTTTGACTGTCATAAACAGTTCATCGCAGGAAGCCATATATTTTCCCTCACGGAAACCAACCTTGCCTACCTCAATAAAGGGCATCACATGCTGTCCTATTATAGCCGAAGGGGCAGGATTCTGCAAAGCGCCCTCTTTGATCATTAGGGAAGCTCCTCCCGGCAAGCGCTCCTCGCCAGGCTGGAAGATCAATTTGATCGTTCCTCCAAATTCGGCTTTCAGGCTATTTAATATTTTAGCTGTCCCCAAAAGAGAAGAGGTATGTACATCATGGCCACAGGCATGCATCACTCCTGGGTTCTTGGACCCATATGAACGGCCCTCCACTTCCTGAATTGGTAAAGCATCCATATCTGCCCGTAACGCAATAACTTCATCTGATGGTAGGTCACCTTTGATTAAAGCGACAATGCCCGTATCAGCTTTAGCCTCATAAGGAATTCCCAATTCATCCAATTGCGCTTTTACAAATGCCGAGGTATTGTATTCTTCGAAGGAAAGTTCAGGATTCTGATGAAGATGTCTACGATTGGAAACCGTATCTTCAAAATATTGATGAGCTAAGGCCAGGACTTTTTCTTTCGTACTTGCCATAAGGTTGATTGATTTATTGATATACAAAAACGTTCTCTGAAAAAACAAAGACGTTGCTAAAATATTGACGTAACTCGCGCATGAAGGCATTTGCCTCAGAGCGACTTCTAAAATCTCCTACCTTAACACGATAATTAGGTTCATCATAGGTGATATAGGTATCAATATCTTTATACATGCTTCGGAAACGTGTCTGCTCCGAAAATGCCTGATTCCGGTTAGATCCAGCGAAGATCTGTACGCGGAATCCCCTTACTTTGACCCGTGTTGCCGCTGAGCGGACGATGGGTTTGGAAGGGACTACTGTCGTTTTGCTTTCGACAGGATTGATCCCCATAGCTGCCCTGAAATTTTGAAGCTGTGTAATCAATGAATCTTTGGTTACAATTACTCCACCTTTTTCTTGTGCGTTCACCTGAACTAGCGCAAACAACACAAGTGCATGTATGAAAATCAATCCTCTCTTCAGCATAGTTTAACCTTTCTTATCGATTAGTTATTTGCGCCGTGGCAATTTTTATATTTTTTTCCTGAACCACAAGGACATTCGTCATTGCGTCCCACAGTATTCTCGTTACGAACAGGTTCTTTTGCACCCTCATTCACATCTTCCTCACTCACACCTGTAGGCGAAGCCAATTCAGCTTTACTTTCAACAGTTTTCACTGGAGCCTGCTGTACTTGTCTAGCTTGCATAGAAGTCGGTTCTTGACCTGGAATCTCTCCTTTGAAAATAAAGCTAATGACGTCTTTATTCATGGAAGCCAACATCGATTTAAACAAATCAAAGGCCTCCATTTTATAAATGATAATCGGATCCTTTTGTTCATAAACAGCATTTTGAACGGATTGTTTCAAATCATCCATTTCACGCAAGTGCTCTTTCCAAGCCTCGTCGATTAATGCTAATACGATTCCTTTTTCAAAAGATTTGAAAACTTCTTTACCGTTACTTTCGATTGCTTTTTTCAAATTCGCCGAAACCTGAATGCCACGGATACCATCCGTAAATGGAATAACGACATTTTCGACGATTTGACCTCTTTCCGCATACACATTATTCAATACAGGAACTGTCAAAGCGCCAACGGCTTCAATTTTATGGTGGTAAGCATTAATTGCATGCTCAAATAGACGATCGGTCAAGCCTTCAATTTTACCCTGTGCAAACTCTTCTGCTGTAATTTCTGGTGTAATCGCAAAAATACGGATTACTTCGATTTGGAAATCTTCATAGTTACCTTGCTCTTTTGCTTCAACGACAATTTCTTCGGCTACATCAAAAATCATGTTGTTCAAATCCACATCCAAACGTTCTCCAAACAAAGCGTTTTTACGCTTCGAATAGATTACAGTACGTTGTGAATTCATGACATCATCGTATTCCAATAGACGTTTACGAATACCAAAGTTATTCTCCTCCACTTTACGTTGTGCACGTTCGATGGATTTAGTCAACATACTATGTTGCATCACTTCGCCTTCTTCAACACCCATTTTCACCATGATGTTAGAGATTCTCTCCGAAGCAAATAAACGCATCAAGTTATCTTCCAAAGAAACGAAGAATTGCGAAGAACCTGGGTCTCCCTGACGACCTGCACGACCACGTAACTGACGGTCAACACGACGAGATTCGTGTCTTTCGGTACCGATAATTGCAAGACCACCAGCATTTTTAACTTCTTCGGTCAATTTAATATCCGTACCACGACCAGCCATGTTCGTCGCGATTGTTACTTGTCCTGGACGTCCAGCTTCAGCTACGATATCAGCTTCTTTTTGGTGTAACTTCGCATTTAATACGTTATGTTTGATCTTACGTAATTGAAGCATACGGCTCAATAACTCCGAAATTTCAACCGATGTCGTACCGACCAATACTGGACGTCCCGCATCTGTCAATCGTTGAATTTCTTCAGCTACTGCATTGTATTTTTCACGTGCCGTACGATAAATCAGATCTTGACGGTCATCGCGTTGTGCAACACGATTAGTCGGAATTTCGACCACATCAAGTTTGTAAATTTCCCAAAGCTCACCGGCCTCTGTAGACGCTGTACCTGTCATACCCGAAAGCTTGTGGTACATACGGAAGTAATTTTGCAGTGTAATCGTTGCGTAAGTTTGTGTTGCATCTTCTACTTTCACATTCTCCTTTGCTTCGATCGCCTGGTGCAAACCATCTGAGTAACGACGGCCGTCCATGATACGACCTGTTTGCTCATCAACAATTTTCACTTTACCTTCATCAACGATATATTCAACATCATTTTCAAACAAGGTATATGCTTTTAAAAGCTGGTTAATCGAGTGAATACGTTCTGCTTTAATTGAATAATCGCGTAACATATCTTCCTTCTGAGCGGCCTTTTCTTCCAAAGTCAAAGAAGACTTTTCAATTTCAGCGATCTCAGTACCAACATCAGGTAAAATAAAGAATGAAGGATCCTCACCTGTTGCTGTAATCAACTCAATACCTTTTTCTGTCAATTCTACTTGATTATTCTTTTCATCAATCACAAAATAAAGTTCTGCATCTACTTTAGGCATATTTTTATTTTGCTCTTGCATATAGTAGTTTTCTACTTTTTGTAAGATAGAACGATTAGCACCTTCGCTTAAGAACTTGATTAATGCCTTATTTTTAGGTAAACCTCTATAAGCTCTTAATAATGCCAAACCTCCGCCTTCAACATCAGAATCTCCTGCCGCCAACGCTTTTTTAGCATCATTCAAGACTGTATTGATGTAAGCTTTCTGTACGTGCACCAAACGTTCGATACGCGGTTTTAATTGGTAGAATTCGTGTTGATCGCCACGAGGAATCGGACCTGAGATAATTAATGGTGTACGTGCATCATCGATCAATACAGAGTCAACCTCATCGACCATGGCAAAGTGTAATTTTCCTTGCACCAATGCGTCCGGAGTCTGAACCATATTATCACGTAGATAATCGAAGCCAAACTCATTATTCGTACCATATACGATATCCGATTGATAAGCTTTACGACGTTGTGGGGAATTTGGTTGATGTTTATCGATACAGTCAACAGATAGCCCATGGAACTCAAATAACGGTGCATTCCACTCCGAGTCACGACGAGCAAGGTAATCATTCACCGTTACGATGTGTACTCCTTGACCAGAAAGAGCATTTAGATAGGTCGGTAATGTTCCTACCAACGTTTTACCCTCACCTGTTGCCATCTCGGCAATTTTACCACTATGCAAGACAATACCACCGATTAACTGGACGTCATAGTGTACCATGTTCCAAGTGACCTCAGTACCTGCAGCCATCCATTTGTTTTTCCAAATCGCTTTATCACCATTGATGATAACGTTTGATTTGTAAACAGCCAATTCTCTGTCAAAATCGCTAGCAGTAACTTCTAATTCTTCGTTTTCTGTCAAACGTCTTGAAGTTTCTTTTACCACGGCAAATGCCTCAGGCAAAATATCCTTCAATACCTCTTCCAACTTCTTGTCACGGTCTTTGGACAATTTGTCCACTTGCTCGTAAATAGAAGTTTTCTTTGCCATATCGTCCTCGTCTTGATCCGCTTCTTTTTTAAGCGCATCAATTTCTTGGTCAATATCTGCTAGGTAATTTTTAATTCTTTCTTTGAAATCAACGGTCTTGGCACGTAACTCGTCATTGGTTAGATTTGAAAGCTTCTCATATTCAGCTTTGATTTGGTCTACCACAGGCTGAATTCCCTTGATATCTCTCTCGGATTTACTTCCAAATAATTTACTTAAAAACTTTAACATAATTTTTTTTCTATCTCAACTTAAGATTTTGTACAATAATGACTCCAAAGTAAAATTGCAGACAATTTGACACTAATCGGGCAAATTTAGTTATTAGATATGATATCTAACAGCTTACATCCATTTTTTTTACGTTATTTTTATTGAAAATGTCAGTTCCTTTCAGCCAGTAAGAATCCTATATATATTTATCCCCTTTTATGCTACCTTTACGTGAAGTTTTTCTGGGTAATATATAGCCTCTAAACCGTCAGCTGATTATGATAAAAACAACTTTTGGTCTGATTGCGGAATGAATCCCATTTCCTGAGCCTTTTCAAACATTCTCGTAATCGCATCACGTCCTTCAAGCCCCAATTCTACTGAATATTTATTGACATAAAGTTCAATATGCTTGTACATCACCTCTTCACTCATTTCCTGTGCATGCGCACGAATAAATTCAAGTCCAGATTTCGGATTGGCAAATGCGAATTCTACACTTTCCTTTAAAATTGTATTCAATGTTTCCTTCACTTCTTTTGGCAAACTACGTTTTACGACAATTCCTCCAAGAGGAATCGGAAATTTTGTCGTCTTCTCCCAGTACTCGCCCAGATCCACGACTTTATGCAGTCCTTTTTCGGCATAGGTGAACCTATTTTCATGAATAATCAATCCCAAATCAATGGATCCATCAAGTAAGGCTCCCTCAATATCCGAAAAAACAAGTTCTACTTTATTTTTTAATTCGGGGAATGCCAAGCTTAATAAAAAGTTAGCGGTTGTATATTTTCCTGGATAACCGACTTTCAATTGATCGAATCCCTCCAGGCTCTCAGCTCTTTCTAATTTTTGCTGAAGTAATTTCGCTAATTTCGGATCCTTCGTAATCAGCATAGGCCCTACACCAAATCCTAAAGCACTACCTGCATCGAGCAGTTCATAATCTTCAACCGCGTAGGCAAAGGCATGATAGCTCAGCTTGGTGATGTCAAGATCGCCTTGAAAAGCTTTCAAGTTCAAGGTCTCCACATCTTGATATTCCACCTCAAAATCCAGTCCTTTGGTATCTATCTTATGATGAATCAATGCATCAAAAATAAATGTATCGTTTGGACATGGAGAAAATCCTAATGTTAATTTCATGTTGTACAAAATTTTTCCCATCGGTCAGATGGGATTTATGAATTTTAATCAAATCGTAATTCTATGCGTTATCAGGTAAAGTATCATTGCCAAAAAAGTACTTGCAATAATTCCTTTTCCGAGATGATCATTCCCCGATCGATACGCAAAACGTAAAAGCACTAAATTAACCAATATGGCTATGGTATAGATAGCCATGGGTTTCTCGGGTAAAAAATGAAGTTCAAGATCCGTAAAACGTACTAAAATATGAGCCAATACTGGAGATACAGTACCGATACCCAAT
Source organism: Sphingobacterium sp. 18053 (assembly GCF_902706145.1). Lineage (NCBI taxonomy): Bacteria > Pseudomonadati > Bacteroidota > Sphingobacteriia > Sphingobacteriales > Sphingobacteriaceae > Sphingobacterium > Sphingobacterium sp. 18053. The sequence continues at coordinate 145,987 of NZ_CACSJW010000006.1, read as the reverse complement.
CCTATCCAGAGATTATTTTTCACGTTTATCGTCTCCCCTTGTATTTCCCAGATGATCAAAGCTCCATGAATTCAATTCTGGGATAGCGTGATGTGCCGTCATATCGAACTGTGTCGGAACGACAGATACATAACCATTGGCCAATGCAAAACTATCGGTATCTTCCCCCCTGTCCTGCAAGACAAATTTACCCGTTGTCCAATAATAATCGCGATTGTGTGGATCAATGCGTTCATCAAATTCTTCTACCCAATGTCCTCCAGCCTGTCTACAAATTTTAATACCTTTAAAACCTGCTGTTTGCGGAAAATTAACATTCAGCAATGTATTTTTAGGAAGACCATTCGCCAGCACCTGCTCGGCAATAGAAATCACGTAAGGTCTGCAATAGCTAAAATCCGCATCATGGGAAAAGTTATCGAGCGAAAAACCAACAGAAGGAATCCCTTCAATAGCCCCTTCTACCGCAGCGGACATCGTACCGGAATACAAAACATTGATTGAATTGTTGAGCCCATGATTGATTCCCGAGACGCATATATCTGGCTTTTGCCCTTTGAAAACTTTATTCACCGCAAGTTTCACACAATCTACCGGTGTTCCTGAACACTGATACATTTCAACCCCTTCATATAAATTGATTTTATCCAAACGTAGCGGTCTACCAAGTGTAATGGCATGCCCCATTCCAGATTGCGCCGAATCAGGAGCAACGACAACAACATTTCCTATTTTCTGCATCTCCTCTAACAACACCTTAATCCCCGGCGCTGTGATACCGTCGTCATTAACAACTAAAATATTGGGTTTCATATGTAAATAATTTCTTTTTTAAAAGCCTTTATAGCATACCCAGCTATTTCTATCCCTGTTTGTGCTTTTAGAACCGGGTATTTCTTTTTAACCATATACGAAGTTAGTAAATCTGAAACCGAGATGTAAATAATATTGACACAACAGGCAATTATTATCTGTAAAGGTTGCTCATTAGGACATGGCAAACAGCATAAGCGACTGTGGAAACAGGGGTTCAAACGAATACAGGGAAGCTGCAAAGGAGCGATGAGTTTAGGTGCAACAAACGAAGATGAGATGGTAACCAAACTATACGTTTTAACAGTGCTTGTTCAGTGCTCGTTCAGTGCTCGTTCAGTGATTGTTCAGTGCTTGCTCAGTAACGACTGAATAAACACTGATTAATCACTGTCTAAACATTGGTTAAATATTATTATTAGGTATAATTTGGTAGGGGGTATGATTTACCACCGATCACTACGACATCGTTTGCGTAAGATTGTGTCGTTATTGACAAATATTAGCCCTAAATTTAGCATTCAAACAGACAAACAAAGATAATAATTCAGTTATGAGCATTAATTTTGAATCCCGTTATGCAATAGGGCCAAAGGAATACAAAACTTTAGATACACAAGGGTTAAGGGAGAATTTTCTAATTGAAACAGTTTTTGAAGCAGACAAAATTAACTTTGTCTATACCCACTATGATCGCTATATGGCTGGTGGAGCAATGCCTGTAAGCTCAAAAATCAAATTAGATACCATTCCCGCGTTATTAAAAGAACCTTACTTCCTTTCTAGAAGAGAGTTGGGTATTATCAATGTCGGTGGGAACGGTCAAGTTGAAGTTGACGGCATTACATATGATCTCAATACCAAAGAAGCCCTTTATATCGGACAGGGTGCTCAAGAGGTTTATTTTTCAAGCAAGGACGCCACACACCCCGCAAAATTCTATTTAAACTCTACACCTGCACATTGCAGCTACCCAACTAAAAAGGTAACGAAAGAAGATGCAAATAAAATAGAATTGGGTTCATTGGAAACAGCTAACCACCGTACGATCAACCAGATGTTATTGAACAAAGTGGTACAAACCTGCCAATTACAGATGGGAATGACCGAATTAAAACCGGGGTCTGTATGGAATACAATGCCATCCCATACCCACGATCGTCGTATGGAAGTCTATTTCTATTTTGAATTACCAGAGGGACAGGCAGTATCACATTTTATGGGACCCATCGATGAGACCCGCCATATTTGGATGCATAACGATCAGGCTGTAATTTCTCCACCATGGTCAATTCACTCCGGAGCTGGAACTTCCAATTATACCTTTATATGGGGGATGGCGGGTGAAAATTTAGATTATGATGATATGGACAAATGTGCCATCACAGAATTGAAGTAATATGAAAAAAACACTCGTATTGAGTTTAGCGCTAGGACTTTCAACACTTGCTTTTGCGCAGAACAACAAAACCATTACTGTAAACAACTCTTCCGCTAGCGCAAGAACAGAGTTGATCAGTATTCCTTATACAACATTCGAGAAACACTTCGAGTTAAAAAACAGTGTATTTACGATTGTGGATAAGGATAAAAAGGAACTGGCCTATCAACTTGAAAAACTAGGAAAACCGACGGCACAAAATATTTTAATCCAAATAACCGTTGCTCCTAAAAGTTCAACAACCTTCGGGGTAAATGGGAATAAACCCACAGCTATTGCTTCCAAGACCTATGCAAGGTACGTCCCTGAACGCAAAGATGACTTTGCATGGGAAAACGATATTGCGGCTTTTAGAGCCTATGGAAAGGCTTTAGAAGGCAGCTCAGAAGATGCACAGGGCTTTGACTTCTGGGCAAAACGTAGCAATGACCTTGTTGTTGACGAATGGTATAAAACCGGGGATTATCATGCCGATCATGGCAAAGGCTTAGATTATTATTCCGTTGGACAAACCTTGGGCGTTGGCGATGCAACTCCATTTATTGACGAACAGGTTGTTTACCATAAGCATTATCGCCAATACGAGGTATTGGACAACGGTCCGTTGCGCTCCACATTCAAACTTATCTATGAACCGGAGAATGTAAAAGGTCAGCAGCTACAGGTTGAAAAGACCGTTTCCCTAGATGCTGGGAGTCAATTGAACAAAATAAGCTATTCCATCAAAAACGCAACCTCTGCCTCTACGCCAATTGTTGTGGGGATCGCTAAAAGAAAAGAGGAAAAACCTCAAATTCTAAATGATGTAAAGAATGGTATTTTAGCGTATTGGGAACCTGCAGAAGGAGATAAAATCACTGGAACTGCGGTTATTCTACCGAAAGTAAAATATATATTCAAAGATAGTCCAAAACAATTTTTATTGGCAACCACCGTCAAAAATGATAAACCATTAGTTTATTTTTCGGGTGCTGCGTTCAATAAAGCGGGTAAAATAGGTAGTTTTGAGCAATGGCAGTCTTATGTAAAAACATTTAAAAATAATTTAGATCAACCGTTAACAATAAAATATTCAAAATAATGTCCATACTGCAATCTTTTGACTTAAGTGGGAAAGTAGCCTTGGTAACAGGCTGCAAAAGAGGAATTGGCAAGGCAATTGCCGAAGCATTGGCTGAAGCCGGAGCAGATATTATCGGCGTTTCAGCGTCATTGGAACCTGAAGGCTCTGCAGTAGAAAAATCCGTTAAAGCATTAGGCAAAAATTTCTATGCCTATCAGTGTGATTTCTCTAAACGGACAGAACTTTACAAATTTATCGAAAAAGTAAAATCAGCGCACCCGACGATTGACATCCTGTTTAACAATGCCGGAAATATACTTCGTAAACCTGCTGCCGAGCATCCGGATGAATATTGGGATGAAATTATCGAGATCAATCAAAATGCGCAATTTATATTGACTCGTGAAATCGGAAAGGACATGATTTCACGTGGAACTGGAAAGATCGTATTTACAGCATCTTTATTAACTTTCCAAGGTGGTATCAATGTTCCGGGATATGCCGCTTCAAAAGGAGCTGTAGGATCTATGGTAAAGGCTTTTGCGAATGAGTGGGCTTCCAAAGGTGTCAACGTAAACGGATTTGCTCCAGGATATATCGCCACGGATAATACCGAGGCACTTAGGGACGACCCTGAACGCTCTAAGTCCATTTTGGACCGTATACCTGCAGGTCGCTGGGGAACTCCAGAAGACTTTAAGGGGCCAGCGGTATTCCTCGCTTCAAAAGCTTCTGATTATGTACATGGAACTATCCTTACCGTGGATGGTGGCTGGATGGGAAGATAACAATCAACCTCTAAGATGAGTTTGTTTTAAAAGTCTTTATCCGAAGGGGTAAAGACTTTTTTTACAATTCTAAATCCCAGATTACTAAAAGATGCATTGGGACTAACTGAACCTATATATACTGTATTAAAAGCAGCACAGCTATTTTTACTACACCACCAGGAGCCTCCTCGGGCATGGGCAATAGAGCGATCACCATCTCTTTCAAGCTTTCCGGTACAAAATTCAAAGACATTTCCAAAGATGTCATAGAGCCCCCATGGATTGGGTTTGAATTTTCCGACAGGAGAAGTATACAGATAACCATCTGAATAATCCGCTTTCAAATGATCTCTTCCATGCCATACATTTGCATATTCACCCATATTCTCTTTACTGAAACCTTCAAAATAATAGCCTTCGCTACCCGCTCTTGCCGCCACCTCCCATTCGTCAAAAGAGGGTAATCTACAGTTTGCCCATGTACAATATGCCAGCACATCCTTATAGGAAATGCAGGTAACAGGGTGATCCATCTTGGCCTCAATGCCGCCACGACTTACACCATTCGGAAAGCGCCAATAGGCTGTACTATCCTGTAGCCAACGAAACTCCGCCAAGCCAGGTTCAAAGACCATGGCGTTGTGATAGCGTTCTGCTAATGTTTTATAACCTGTTGCTTGAACGAATTTCTCAAATTCAGCATTCGTCAGCTCAAACTTAGCGATCCAAAACGATTCAATTTGCACAACTCTTTTTGGATTGTCTAGACTACCTGTATCACCCAAATGATAGTCTCCGGCCGGAATCTGGATAAAGTTTCCAGCTTGGGCTTCACATTGGAGATGCAAAACAATCAATCCTATCAAATAGAGTAACCTTCTCATTCTCCTTGCCGTTTGTTATAATATGCTTGTGCTGTTTCAATAATATACTGTTCATTTGCCTCGGAAAAATCCATCCAGCTCTCATAGTTTGTATCCGGACCGTAGAGTTTGTGATATATTTTCGACTGTTTAAAATCGGATAATTCTCCCTTTTTTAAAAGCAACAAAAGTGTTGTCAATATGTCTTTGTCCCGCCGGTTATTCTGGTAAAAATCAATTAGAAAAGGGATACTTTCCCAAGCGTTCATCTCCAAAATCGCCGACTTATAATTTAGGCCCATTTCATTCGTTTTGCCAGATAGCTCCCGGATGAAAGTCAAAACCTGAGCCTTATTTTTTTTCATATAGGAGATTTGCCGTTCACTCCAAAAGACACCGTTGTAAACAAAAAGCAACTGACCGAATATCTTTTTCTGGGGGTCATTTACAAACATCCGTTCCGCACAGGCCTGACTAAATATTTCTGGATAAATCATCGTATACGTGAATTTTTCCTCAGCAGTCAAAGTATTAAAATCACGAGCAGGTATTCCAGCATCATAATCCGTCAATGCTTCGTCAGGAAGGGTCTTTAAACGTTTATCGATTAAAAATTGAATCTTTTTTGTACTAAAAGGGGGAATACTATTTTTTTCACGGAAGGCATAATAAGAAGAATCCTGAGGCCGAGGATCCCCCCATGCAACATCCGTATTTTCCTGTGCACTAACGACGGTCCCCACTAATCCCAAATACAGGAATACTAAAAATCCAACTGCACTACTTGCTTTTTTTCTCATCGTAATATTTCAGCGCTCGACTAAAGATCAGTGCCTCATTTTCTTTATTGTAATTTAGATAGGAGTAATAATTGCTATTTTCTCCATATAACTTTTTAAAAGACGTAGACTTTATAAATTCACTATATTCACCACGTTTCATCAGCAACATAAGTAAGGTCAGGGCATCTTTGTCTTTCGATGTCTTCTTGGCATACTCAATAATAAAAGGAATCATTTGCCAACCGTTTAGCTCCACTAGGGCATGCTTATAATTTACACCCATCCGTTTGCTTCGGATAACAGATTCCTGAATAAGTTTGATTACTGAATCCCTATTCTCCTGCAAAAAATCAGTCTGCCTTTGTGACCAGGACGATTCATTAAAACCGTCCAATAATGTACCAAAGATTTTTTTGTCGATCTGCGTTTGGTATTCAGGTATAGCGCAATTCTGTGCATATAGTTCTGCGTGAATCATGGTATAAGTAAACTTTTCGCGCAGGGATAGCTTTTTAAAATCAGTAGCCGAAATTGCATTTGTTCCAGCATCGGTAGTTTCTTTATCTTCTTCGGGGATTATTTTTGCGATTAACGCTTTTACTTTGTCCAATCCATAGGGCGGAATGGTCATTTTGTTCCGCATTTCGATAGCAGCAGGATCCATAAAAAGACTCTCGTCATCCTCTGGATTCGTTTGTGCAAAAACACCCACCCAACACAGGAAAGAAATAAAAAATAAAAGTCCCCTTTTCATATCGTATGATTTAATATCTTTTAAAAATAAAGAAATTACTGCTACAAAAATTATTCCTCTTTATTTTATAGGGCTCCCTTTCGCCCTGATCTGCCTTTTCCTAATTGCAATGATTCCTAAATACAATGATTCCTCTTTGCAATGAATACCATCTGCTCCTAACAAAAATCCCCGGATTTAATAAAACCCGGGGACGCTATATTTCTTTTACTTTTGCCTATATCAAGAATATAAACCTTTCTTATCGATAAACTCTATCACCTTTTGCGGTACAAAAAATTGAATATTTTTATTTTCCTTGATTGCCTTTCGCAAAAAGGTAGAAGACAATTCCATCAATGGTGTAGCTGTGATGGTGATTGAAGGATGATCCTTAAGCTTTCCACCATCATATCCAGGACGTGGATAGACATAAATCTGGTAGTCGCGTAAGATAATATCCGCATTTTTCCATTTTTCCAAAGATTCCAAACTATCTTCTCCCATGAGCAGCACAAATTCACGATTGGGATATTTTGCTTTTAAATGGGTGAGCGTATCTATCGTATATGACGGTATTGGTAAATGGAATTCAATATCTGTTACCCGCAGGTGTTCAGCACCCTCCAAAGCCAGATTTAACATCTCCAGACGATCGTAGGGATCTGCCAATGTAGATTTCTTCTTAAATGGATTTTGAGGAGAGACCACAAACCAAACTTCATCCAATTCAGTAAAACTGGCCATATAATTAGCGATGATCAGATGCCCTATGTGCACCGGATTAAAAGAACCAAAATACAAACCAATTTTTCGCATGGACTTATTTATTGATAAATCCCATAACAATTTCTTCAGCTTCGGCACATGCAGTAGCTAAATCAAAGTTATTCAATATGACATCAAATTTATTAGCATAGGTAAGTTCCAGTTCAGCCTTGGCAAAACGTTCTTTCAATTTTTCTTCTGAATCCGTTCCACGTCCTGTCAAACGCTCCTTAAGCACCTCCAATGATGGTGGTTGTACGAAAATAGAAATTGCCTGTTCTGGGAATTTTGATTTCAAACGTAATCCACCAACAACATCGATATCAAATATAACATGTTTACCTTCTTTCCAAATACGTTCAATTTCTGAACGCAAAGTACCATAGAAAGTCCCTGAATATACTTCTTCAAATTCGATAAACTCCTGTTTGGCGACCTTATGTAGGAACTCCTCCTTTGACATAAAATAATAATCTTTTCCGTCTACTTCCTGTCCTCTGGGGTCACGGGTACTCGCAGAAATGGAAAACTCTATTTTATCGCCATGTTTACTTAAAAGATCTCTTACTATTGTTGTTTTACCCGCTCCTGATGGAGCCGAGAATATAATTAATTTACCGCTCATCCTTATAATACGTTGAGCAATTGCTCTTTTATTTTTTCTAATTCTTCTTTCATTCTAACCACAATCTGTTGGATTCCGGCATGATTGGCTTTAGAACCAAGGGTATTGATTTCTCTACCCATTTCTTGTGAAATAAAACCTAATTTTTTACCATTTGAATCGGCTGAATCAAATGCTTTTAAAAAGTAGTTGCAATGGGCGCGCAATCTCACTTTCTCCTCAGTCACATCCAATTTGTCGATGTAATAAACCAGTTCCTGCTCAAATCGATTTTGATCGACATTTTCTTTACCAACCGTATCATTCAAAAATTGCTCGATACGCTGTCTGATCAAAGGTATACGTTCTACTTCCAAAGCCTCTACCTCAGCAAGGTAAACTAAAATAAGCTCAGCCCGCTTCTTTAAGTCTCCAGCAAGTACATTTCCCTCATCTTCACGAAATGTATTAAAACGTTTGACGGCATCATAAAAAGCATCCATCAATACTTTAGACTCCTCGTCATCAACCGAATCATCATTGTTCGTGATTACCTCAGGCATATTTAATGCGAGTTCAAACAGGTTGACATTCGTATCGTTGAGCTCTACAGCGATCTGCTGCAATTGACTATAATATTTTTTGAGTAAATCAGCATTAATGGAAGACGCCTTCGCAGTTTGATCCGTGTATTCAACCGTTACATTCATGTTAACTTTACCACGTTCAATAAGTTTGCTACTTTCAGTACGCAGGGTCAATTCTTTGTCCGAAACAACTTTGGGCAAACGAAGATTTAATTCAAGGAATTTTGAATTTAAGGACTTTATTTCGACACTATATTTAACTTTACCGTTATCAGCGGAAGCTGTGCCATATCCTGTCATGGATTTTATCATATGCAAAGGTATGACTTTTCAGGAAAAATTAAATACACTGTATTGATTAATTGCTGATACTCGCCAAATTACCTTTCTTTTTATTTACCAATCGTGTTTGGCAATGATAACAACTAAGTAACTTTCATAAGGTTTGGCACCTTTGCATTCAACATAACCAATCCCAATATCATATAGCGAAGCGTTCCACTGATCCATGCCCAATAAATGGGTACGATGATGATAACCCGGAGCTTCCTTTCCAATAATTAAGGCCTTAATGCCAGCGGTAGCACTGGCTCGGTTGGCGGCAATGGACTCAAAATTGTTGGTGTTTCGTTTTGACAGCCATGCCGGATTAAGCTGATATCCTGCTTCGTCAATGAAATAATTAGGTCCATACCCCTCAGGTGAGACATGGTCAAAATAAGAACGTTTAGCCATATCTTTTGCTCGATAAACCGCAACCTCGGCCAACTGCTTATTCCAATTGAGTTTGGTTCGTTTAATCTTCTGCAAATTAAAAAGCTTCAGCTCCTTCTTATACTTTTCGGGATTTGTACGAATTTTGTTCAATAGCTCATAGGCCTCGATGGCTTGATTATGATCGACAACCACACGTTGTGCAAAAATAGACTGTGTAAAAAGCAGGGTAAATGCTAAAACCAAATAGTTCATACGTAAATAATCTCTTCTTCAATGACCTTACGAAATATCCAGACGATCTTGTCCGCTTAACTTAATTTTATCGCGTACAAACTACATTTTGCGCACAGTATCTGTACTTTCTCAATAGGGATATTTCGTATCAATCCTTTAACCTTAAAAGACCGTATTTAGTATGTAACGTTTAATCTTTTTTTGTTTTTTTCGCAGACAAAAACTGTATAAGCATGGGTATTAAGCTAATAAAGATAACCGCCAAAATAACAAGGGAAAAATTATGCTTAAAAAATGGCAGCTGTCCAAAATAATAGCCAGCCATAACAAATAATGAAACCCATAATATCCCCCCTAGTATATTATATTTTCCGAAGACCACATAGGGCATTTTGCCAATACCTGCTACAAATGGTGCAAAAGTCCTTACAATCGGTACAAATCGGGCATAAACAATAGTCTTTGTTCCATGTTTAGCATAGAAATCTTGTGTTTTTTGCAGATAAGTTGGCTTAAATATTCTTGATCCTGGCTTAAAAATACGGATTCCAACATATTTGCCAATTTCATAATTCACAAAATCTCCGGAGATAGCGGCAAAAATAAGAATGACTATAAATATTGGTAAGGAGAGCTGACAATCTGGGCGGGCAATTATTGCCCCCAAGGCAAATAAAACTGAGTCACCAGGAAGGAATGGTGTAACAACAAATCCTGTTTCCGCAAAGATGATTAAAAACAAAATCAGATAGGTCCAATTTTCATAACTATTGATCAGTTGCAAAAGATGCTGATCGATATGCAATATAAAATCAATAAGCTGTAAAATGATTTCCATTTTTTTGATCTATAAAAAAAGGGAATCTTATTGGACCCCCTTTTTAGTTTTTATCTTTTCTTTTATAAGCTCGAAGATTATTGGTAATATGGATATAAAAATAATAATCAATACGACCTTCGAGAAGTTATCTCTTATAATAGGAATATTTCCTAAAAAATATCCCGCGAGGGTTATACCACCAACCCAAAAGACAGCACCCACGACATTATAGGTAATGAAAGTACCATAATTCATCCTTCCAATACCTCCAACGAAAGGTGCCAAGGTACGTACGATTGGTACAAATCGAGCGATAACGATTGTTTTACTGCCATATTTCTCATAAAACGAATGAGTCTTGGCAATTTGCTCATCTTTGACTACCTGCTTACCAAAGAGCTTAAATCTTGTTAGGCGCATACCAAAATGCTTACCGATAGCATAGTTTAAGGAATCCCCAGAAACCGCGGCTACCAATAAAATGAAAATCATCAACCATACGTTAAGATCATTTGGTTGTGCGGCTAGCATGCCCGCTGCAAACAATAAAGAATCTCCTGGTAAAAAGGGCATCACAACCACTCCTGTTTCTACAAAAATAATAAGAAACAGAATAAGGTACGTCCAAGTCTGATAATCATTGACTATTTCAACCAAATGTTTATCAATATGGAGAATAAAGTCTATAAGATGCGTAATTAGTTCCAAACCCTGACGAAGATTAAGCGTTGTTTAACATAACAGGCATCACCAACATCAAAATATCTTCATGATCTTCAGATACGGCCGGAATCAATAAACCGGCACGATTTGGCGTACTCATCTCCAAAACAACTTCTTCACTCTCTAAGTTATTTAACATCTCCACTAGGAACTTGGCGTTAAAACCGATTTCCATATCATCCCCTTCAAATTGACAGGACAAGCGTTCATGCGCTTCATTAGAGAAATCTAAATCTTCTGCAGAGATATGCAATTCACTTCCTGAGATCTTCAGACGAACCTGATGTGTCGTTTTATTAGCGAAAATCACCACCCGTCTCAAGGTATTTAAAAACAATAATCGATCTACGGTCAACTTGTTCGGGTTGACCTGAGGGATTACAGCAGCATAATCTGGGTAACGTTCATCAATTAAGCGACAGATCAAATTAATATTACCAAAGCTAAAGAACGCATTGGTTTGATTATATTCTATCGATACTGTAACATCATCGGATGGTAGCGATGATTTGAGCAGTGAAAGTGCCTTTTTCGGCAAAATAAGGGATGCTGGTTTCTCAGCACCGATATCAGTTCTCGAATAACGCACCAACTTGTGCGCATCAGTAGAGACAAAAGTCACATTCTTTTCAGCTAATTGCACCAAAACACCAGACATCGCAGGTCTCAATTCGTCGTTACTGACAGCAAAGATCGTTTTACTGATCGCTTCTGACAAAATAGGAGCTGGCATCTGAATAACTGACCCGTTATCGATTGAAGGAATTTTAGGGAAATCGTCGGCATTTTCTCCACTCAACTTATATTTTCCATCACCTGCACTGATCTCAATAGCCAAGGTATTCATATCTACTGAAAATGCTACTGGCTGATCTGGTAAGGTTTTTAACGTCTCGATCAAAATCTTCGAAGGCATGGCTACTCTTCCCTCTTCTTTTGCTTCGATCTGTAAAGAAGTAACCATACTTGTTTGCAGATCCGTAGCAGAAATAGTCAAGTTATTGTCTTTTATTTCAAAAAGAAAGTTTTCCAAGATAGGCAAAACAGTACTTGTACTGGATGCGCCATTGATAGCTTGTAACTGCTTTAATAAAATTGATGTTGATACAATGAATCTCATTTCCTGAATACTAATTATTATGTGCAATAATACACAAATTAATCAATATTTTTCAGTTTTACAGGCCGCTTTCTTTCCACATAAAGAGATTTTGATCGCTCAAATAAGCAATTGTATTTCAATTAATAAGCACAGCGCCAAAAGTATAGAAAGCAAATTCGGCCCGATAAATCACAATATTTATTACATTTGTATAATAGCAGTAGTGTATGCAGTTTAAAGAGATCATTGGGCACAAAGACATCAAGGAACATTTAGTTCGCACGGTTCATGAAAATCGTGTGAGTCATGCGCAATTATTTCTTGGTCCAGAGGGCTCCGGCAGCCTTGCATTAGCCTATGCTTATGCACAGTTTTTGAATTGTGAAAACCGACAGTCAGCCGACAGTTGTGGCGAATGCCCCTCCTGTCGAAAATATAATAAGCTGATCCATCCCGATCTCCACATGTCCTATCCTTTCATAGCCAAACATAAGGAAGATACGGCAACCGATTATGCGGACAGCTGGCGAAAATCTTTTTTATCCAATCCATACATGGGATTGGAATATTGGCGCAATCAATTGGATGCGGACAACAAACAAGTCAATATCAATATTGCCGAGGCGCATGGTATCATCAAAAAATTAAGCCTAAAGTCCTTTGAAGCTGAATATAAGGTTTTAATTATGTGGCTTCCCGAATACCTGGACACACAAGGCAATGCGCTGTTAAAGTTAATCGAAGAACCACCCGAAAAAACGCTCTTTATTCTGGTTGCAGAAAATCAGGACAAAATATTAAATACAATCATATCACGTACGCAATTGGTCAAAATAAAGAAGTTGGACCACACAGAGATCGCACAACATCTAAAAAGCGTACATCATCTTTCGGATCAAGAATCAGCTGAAATTGCTTTTATTGCGGATGGAAACCTACAAGAAGCAATGAATCAAATCCAGTCGCAAACAAATAATCATTTTGGCATTTTAGTCAATTGGTTACGTTTCATTGTTTCAGATGCGGGAACCAATATGATCTCTTTAGTGGAAGAAGAACTCTCAAAAATGGGGCGAGAAAACCAAAAAAGCTTTCTTTTTTATGCAATTAATATGATGCGTCAAATTATATTAATCAAAGAAGGGCTTTCCAGCTTAGTATTCTTACCGGCCAAAGAATTGGATTTTGTTCAAAAATTTGCTGTACACTATACCGTTGAACAAATTGAAGCAACAATAAATCTATTTGAGGAAACACATTATTTTGTAGAAAGAAATGCAAATCCCAAAATATTATTTTTAGATTTATCTTTGCAGTTAACATTAATATACAAGTACAAAACGTTTCCGAAAGGAACTCAATATATAATATAGAAAACTATGGGATGTGGCAGTTGCTCATCCGGCGGAGGTTGCGGTACTACCACGGCAAATGGTACACCGGCAGGATGTCAGAATAATGGCTCTTGCATGACTAGCGGATGTAATAAATTAGATGTATATGACTGGCTTTCCGATATGGATATGCCTTCAAACTATAAACCATTTAATATCGTCGAAGTACGATTTAAGGGATCACGAAAAGATTTCTTTATTAATGTAGACAATACCTACCTTGAAATGGGGGAGATGGTCGTTGTAGAACCTTCTACTGGTGGCTATGATGTCGGGCATGTCTCCTTAACAGGTGAATTGGTCAGACTACAATTAAAAAAGAACAATGTTACCCCAGAAATGGTAACTAAAAAAATCTATCGGAAGCCCAATGAAATGGATGCAGAGAAGTATAACGCAGCAAAAGATCTCGAATGGGAAACTATGCACAAAGCACGTAAACTGGCTTTGGACCTGGGTTTGTCCATGAAGATTTCTGATGTTGACTACCAGGGTGATAAAACCAAGGCTACCTTCTACTACACTGCTGAGGGCCGCGTGGATTTCCGTGAGCTTATCAAAAAAATGGCTGAAGCTTTCAGAATACGCATTGAAATGCGCCAGATAGGTATGCGACAAGAAGCTAGCCGCCTCGGTGGAATCGGCTCCTGTGGTCGCGAACTTTGCTGTTCAACCTGGTTAACGGATTTCAAAACGGTTTCTACATCGGCAGCACGTTATCAAAATCTTTCTTTGAATACGTTAAAGTTAGCGGGACAATGCGGAAAATTAAAATGCTGTCTCAATTATGAATTGGATAGTTACATGGATGCTTTAAAAGACATCCCGAATAATATCGACCGCATCGAAACGCTAAAAGGAGTTGCTTATCTTCAAAAGACCGATATTTTCAAGAAAATGATGTGGTTCTCTTTTCCTGGAGCCGAAAATTGGATCGCCATTCCCGTTCAACAAGTTAAAGAGTTTGTCGAAATGAATAAGCAGGGGATCAAACCGGAAGCAATTTCGAGTGCAGTAGATAACGATGAAGTCAGAGAAGAGAAAAATATCAATTACGATTACGAAAATGTAGTCGGACAGGATAGCTTAACTCGACTTGATGATCGGAATAAAAGAAAGAAAAAAAGAAAATCCAAAAGCAGTACTGTCAAACCTGAAAGTAAGGCTGGACAAAAAACTGAGAAGTCCGAACAAAGTACACCTAGACAAAGTACTAAACCTCAGATTTCGACCGATGCTGGAGCTCCAAGCGCGAATAAAGAGAATAAAGAGAATAAAGAAGGATCTAATAACAGGCCCAAAAAGCGTTTCAATCGCCATCGGAATAAAAACAAAGGTAATAACAACAATGCTGCACCGAAAGCAGAATAAAAAAAAATATGCCTAATTTTAACCCATTAGGCATATTCTTTTTATAAATAAACATGAAACTCAAAAGCTCTCCTTTCCTTATTGGTTTGTTATGTATTGGCATAGGGTGTTCTTGTGACCAAACTTTTGTCATAAATGAAAATAAACCCATTGATAATAAAGCTTGGCTGAATACATCACCGCCTAGTTTTCAATTTCATATCGGCGACAAGACCAAACGATATGATGTATTGATGGATGTCCGTCATACACCGGAATATGCTTTTTCCAATCTTTTTGTACTTATTTACCAACGAGGCCCAGGTAAAAAGCAATATACTTTTCGTAAAGAAATAAAAATGGCCAGATCGGATGGAAAATGGATAGGAAAATCCTCCGGTAGCTTGTATAACAATCAATCCATCATCCATAAAGATTACCTATTTCCGGATACAGGAATTTATACGATTTCCATCGAACAGAACATGAAAGAAAATCCGTTGAAAGAAATCACAGACGTAGGGTTAACCGTTGTTCCAAAATGATACGCTTATTACGATATCTATTATTTCCTTTTACCATCATCTATGCCCTTGTAGTGTGGATAAGAAATAGATTATATGATCTTAAGCTGCTTCACTCGCGGTCTTTCGACATTCCAACTGTTGTCATAGGAAATCTTGCCGTAGGTGGAACAGGAAAAAGTCCAATGACTGAACTTGTGGTCTCTAGCCTTAAAGGTCATTTTAAAACGGCAATACTCAGTCGAGGATACGGACGTAGCTCCAAAGGGTTTTATCTGGTACAGACGGATTCATCGGCTATGGACGTCGGTGACGAGCCCTTACAGTTCAAAAATAAATTTCCGGCTATCACTGTTGCGGTTTGTGAAGATCGCTGTACGGGAGTAGAAAAACTTCAATCAGATCATCAACTGATTATTTTGGATGATGCCTATCAACATCGGAAATTATCGCCGCTTTTCAATATTCTATTGTTTGATTTTCTATCATTTGCTAGTCCAATGTTTGTTTTTCCTACAGGAAACTTTAGGGATCTCCTTATAGAGGCCAAACGCGCACAGATCATAGCAATTACGAAATGTCCTATTGATCTTTCTACCAAAGAAAAAAAACGGATAGAAAACAAAATCAGGTATTATAACAAAGAAGCTTTAATTGTTTTTAGCTATATCGACTATCTTGAACCCATCAATAGTAAAGGAAGTATAATCGATATCAAAGGCAAAGACATTATTTTGGTTACGGGTATTGCTAAACCTAAGCCCTTAGTGGATTATCTCCAAAACAAAGCCAATTCAATCCAACACATTTCCTTTGAAGATCATCATTCTTTTACTGAATCGGATATCAATCAAATTGCAAAATCTTACTACAATCTGGCGAGTAGCAACAAAATAGTATTGACAACAGAAAAGGACTTTCAGCGATTAAAACCTTTTAAACAGCAATTTACTGCAATTGATTTGGCTTATCTGCCAATTGGTCTTCAATTTCACGACCCCATCCAACAGGAAATATTCCATAAAAGGCTATATGATGCAGTGGATCAAAGTGTTAATCAACCTTAAATTTTGTTAATATCAGATGCTATACTAAACTTTTTCATCAAATTTATATTCTATATGTAAACAGAGAATCTCAAAAGTTTTCGCTCTGTCTATAATGAACAAATTGAGTGTACACCCGATATTCGGCACTCATGATATAAACTATACAAAGATGAAAAAGAAAATTTTAATGGCAGTAGCTTGTCTATTTTTAAGTGCTACAGGAGTTTTTGCCCAACAACGTCAGCAACGTAGTCCTGAAGAACAAGCTAAAATGCGCGTAGAGCATTTAGACAAATTATTAAGCCTCAATCAAACGCAAAAAGATTCGATCTATAACCTTACATTAAGTCAGGCTCAACAACGGGCTGCACTTAGAAATGATGGTGGAGATCGAAAAGCGAGTATGGAAAAATTTAAACAGCTTCAGGAAATACAAACAACCAAAATCAAATCATGGCTTACTCCTGACCAAGCTAAGCTATTTGACGAACAGCAAGAAAAAATGAAAGAAAGAATGTCTAAACGTTCCGACAATTAAATAAAGCTATCTTAGAAAAGGCCTTGTAAAAAAACAAGGCCTTTTTCATTTTACGTTCAGTTCTATTCTGATGCTGTCATCACAATTAAGCTCGTCTAACTTTATCGATACTGTTAATATAGCAATAACGCCGATATCATCAATTTTTGTATTTCACACCATATATCAAAATACATATTTCTATGAATTACAACCAGTTAATGTTAAAACTTTGTTAAAGTAACATAGTTGATACAATATAAACATCCCTTTCCGAGTTTTTATAGTAAGATCGTTTAATTGTAACTTTTTAAATACAATAGATATGAAAAAGCTAATTTTAACAGGAATAGGATTTTGCTTGGCTCTCAGCCTGACGTTTGCACAACAGGGTAGTCCCGAGGATGCAGCTGCTAAAGCAACGACTGAACTTGTACAGAAACTGCATCTGAATGATGAGCAAAAAACTGCGGTATCAACCATTCTATTGGATCAGGTAAAAGCAGAACAGACAATAGTAAAAGATAGTGGGTCTTCTGCTCAAATGAAAAGCGAAGCACTTAATAAGCTACAGACTGAAGTGGATACCAAAGTCAGTCAATTACTTACCGAAGATCAGAAATCCCTTTATCAAAAAGTCATAACTGAAAGACCAGCTAAAGCTGTGCCGAGCGCAGCTGAGCCTACGAAAACTGAATCTGGTCAATAATCGACAACAACGTAAAATTAGGTAGCAGAAAAACATTGAATAATTTCATCTAAAATTGAACATCATGAAAAAGTTATTTTTAGCAGGCATAGGTTTCTTCCTAGCGATGGGCCTAACATTTGCACAACAAACAACACCGGAAGAAAATGCAACAAAGGTAGTGACTGAATTAGTCACAAAGCTGACATTAAATGACGAGCAGAAAACTGCGGTATCAACAATCGTATTGGATCAAGAAAAGGCTATAGCGGCTGTCATTCAGGATTCCACGACTAAGGTTGACGTCAAAAAGGAGAATATAGCCAAAATACAGGGTGAATCAGATACTAAAATAGCTCAGTTGCTAACAGATGAACAAAAAGTTGCTTATCAGAAATATGTTACTGAGCGACCTCCAGTAAATATTCCGGCAACGCAAGAAACAACAGAACAAAAAGAATCCGGTAACGGACAGAGCAATCAACAACAATAATCATTCGAGAACGAATGAAAAGCCTCTGGACATGCAGTGCATGTCCAGAGGCTTTTTTATGCCTTACAGCGTCTTAAATACATCAAAAAAGGGCTGTCCATATTACTTGGACAGCCCTTTTTGTTTTTACTTACTGTAATTGATATTAAGATTTCAATTTTTTCATAATATCACTTACATAAGTCTTAAATTTCTTGTCAGTTTCAATTAAATCCTCTACGGTTTGACATGCATAAATGACTGTCGAGTGGTCTCTTCCTCCGAAGAATGCTCCGATCGATTTTAGTGAAGATTTGGTATGGGCTTTTGCTAAATACATCGAAATTTGCCTGGCCTGCACGATTTCACGCTTCCTCACTTTCGACTTTACCATATCTACAGGAACTTCAAAATATTCACAAACTAATTTCTGAATAAAGTCCATTGAAATTTCCTTATGGGTATTCTTCACAAAATTCTTCAACATCGATTTTGCTAAGCCCAAATCAATCTCTTTCTTGTTCAATGTAGACTGAGCCAATAATGAAACCATGGCTCCTTCCAACTCACGAACACTATTATCGATTTGTGTTGCGACATATTCCACTACATTTTCAGGTAAATCAATACCATCAGAATACATCTTCTTCTTCAAAATTGCCATTCTCGTCTCAAGATCAGGAATTTGAATATCTGCAGATAATCCCCATTTAAAACGACTAAGCAAACGTTCCTCCAAACCAGCTAAATCCTTAGGCGCTTTGTCTGAAGTTAAAATAATCTGCTTTCCAGATTGATGCAAATGATTAAAAATATGGAAGAAAATATCCTGTGTTTTTTCTTTACCAGCAAAATTGTGCACATCATCCATAATGATGACATCCATTGCTTGATAAAAGTTAACGAAGTCATTGATCGTGTTATTTTTCAATGAATCCACAAACTGTTGACAGAATTTTTCACAAGACACATAAATGACCAATTTATCGGGAAGATTTCTTTTGATTTCATTTCCGATTGCTTGGGCAAGGTGTGTCTTTCCCAAACCAACATCACCATAAATCATCAAAGGGTTGAATGAAGTACCACCTGGTTTATTCGCTACAGCATAACCTGCAGAGCGAGCAAGACGGTTACATTCACCTTCGATAAAATTTTCGAATGTATAGTTTTGATTCAATTGCGGATCAACCTGCAATTTTTTCAATCCAGGAATAACAAACGGATTTTTGATATCCCTATTTAAAGATACCGGCACAGGGATAGATTGCCTTTTCCCTTCTGCTCCATTGCCATTCGATGGAAGATTAGTCGTATAAGGATGAGAAGCTGAAGACTTCTCTACTACAATATTGTATTCCAATCTACCTTGCTCTCCTAAGAATTTCTTTACGGTCTTGCGAAGAATTCCTACATAGTGTTCTTCCAGCCACTCATAAAAAAATAAGCTAGGCACTTGAATAGTCAAAACGTCACCCTCCAAACGGACTGCTTTCACAGGTTCAAACCAGGTCTTGAAACTTTGTGCTGGTATATTATCTTTGATAATCGAAAGACAATTATTCCAGACACTTGAATACGTTTTTTCCATTCTAAAATTGTTAATAAGTTGATTTACAATACGCGACAAAAAATATGTTGATAACTTTCTCTGAGAACGAAGATGACAAAAAAAAATCAGCTAAAAAACTAAAATATAAAATAATTGATAAGATGCTATATATCAGATTTTTACCGTGTAAAATTGTGGAAAACTAGCGCTAAAATTGATCTCTAAAAATAATTATTAACATTCCAAATTTATTTCAAAAAAAAGAACAAAAAAAGTAGCAAACTTACTACCTATCAGTCTTTAAGGTCTAAATCTAAATTAACCAAAATAATAGCTAATTACAATCTTTAGTTCATATATTTTTAATATTAAATTTATAAGAATTTAAAGCCAACTTAACATCATTGTCAGAGGACTATTAAAGTTATTTATGCATAACCATAAAAGAAAAATCAGTGCAAATTATATCTCAGAAAAAAACAAATTGTAACAGATGAGATTAATTGTAAACTTAAACATACGCACACTTGGCAAACAAAAAAGGAGGTCCATATGGATCTCCTTTTTTGTTTGTCAAATATATAACTCTTATCCGACCATTGAACTGGTCAATTTTCCATTACAAAGTTTTTTAGCTTCTGCTATGATCGCATTCGCATCGTAGTGCGCATTCTTCCACTGTGCATTTTGTTCAGCATGTTCAATGATCTTATCCGGAATACCCAAACGAACAACCTGGCTATGATATCCGTGATCGGCCATAAATTCCAATACAGCCGAACCTATGCCCCCTTGTAAACTTCCATCCTCAACCGTGATAATTTTACCAAACTTCTGAAAGACCTGATGGAGCAAGGCTTCATCCAATGGTTTAGCAAATCGAAGATCATAATGCGCTGGATGTATTCCCAATTCATTTAACTGCTGTACCGCTTTAACAGCTTCATTTCCTATCGCTCCAAAACTTAAGATAGCAAGCTCCTCTCCTGCTGTTATAAGACGTCCCTTTCCTATTTCTATTTCTGTAAATGGACGACGCCAATCCGGCATAACGCCATTTCCTCTCGGGTATCTGATAACAAAAGGACCTTTATTAGGCAACTGTGCAGTAAACATCAAATTTCGCAGTTCCTCTTCGTTCATCGGAGCAGAAACTGTCATGTTTGGGACACATCGCATAAACGCTATATCATAAGCGCCATGATGTGTAGCGCCATCTGCACCGACCACTCCCGCACGATCCAAACAGAAAACAACATTTAGATTTTGTAATGCAACATCATGGATTACTTGATCATAAGCGCGTTGCATAAAAGACGAATAGATATTACAGAACGGTAATAATCCCTGTGTTGCGAGTCCTGCACTGAACGTAACCGCATGCTGCTCAGCAATACCAACGTCAAATGCGCGGTCAGGCATAGCTTTCATCATAATGTTCATAGAAGAACCAGAAGGCATTGCAGGCGTTATACCCACAATCTTATCATTTTCTTCCGCAAGCTCAACTAAAGTATGTCCAAAAACATCTTGAAATTTAGGCGCTACCGGTTTATCATTCGAAGACTTCTTGATCTCACCCGTAATTTTATCGAATAAACCTGGAGCATGCCATTTCGTCTGATCTTTTTCAGCTAACGCAAAGCCTTTACCTTTGATGGTGACGGCATGCAATAATTTAGGGCCTGGTATATGTTTAAGGTCTTCAAGGGTCTTGGCTAATTTCTTGACATCATGCCCATCAACCGGTCCAAAATATCTAAAATTTAAAGATTCAAAGAGATTGGCATTTTTTAACAAAGTTCCCTTTATGCTTTTTTCCAGTTTTTTGGCAATACCAAGTGCATTTGGACCAACTTCCGAAATCTTGGTTAATACAGCTGCAATATCGTCTCTAAAACGATTATATCGTTTTGAGGTTGTAATACTTGTCAAATACTCCTTCAATGCACCTACATTAGGATCAATGGACATGCAGTTATCATTCAGAATAACCAAAAGGTTGGATTTGGAAATACCGGCATGATTCAATGCTTCAAATGCCATTCCACCAGTCAACGCACCATCACCAATAACCGCGATATGCTGACGATCCTTTTCGCCCTTTATTTGGGAAGCGACCGCCATACCTAATGCTGCAGAAATAGATGTTGATGAGTGCCCAACGCCAAATGCATCGTATTTAGATTCAAAACGGTTAGGAAACCCAGAAATTCCGTTCTCAATTCGATTTGTATGAAATATATCGCGACGCCCCGTTAGGATTTTATGCCCATAAGCCTGATGACCTACATCCCAGATCAATTGATCGTATGGGGTATTCATTACGTAATGTAACGCCACCGTTAACTCGACGACTCCCAAACTTGCTGCAAAGTGACCACCATTAACCGAAACCTGATCAATAATAAATTGACGTAATTCCAGACTCAACTGTTCTAATTGGTCTTCCTTTAGCTTTTTAAGATCAGAGGGATCGTTTATTTTACTTAATAGTTCTCCAGCCTCAAACTGCATAGTACTGCTATTTACATGATATGTTCGTACAAAGTAACGACAATTTTATTTAATCTTTAAAATTAAATCGCATTTACATATTGGGGTACAACAAATAAAATAATGAATAGTTTGTATCGAAGTTATTCCAAAAGATTTTATATGTAAATTTGTATAAGATATGCAAGTAGAAGAAGGCTACGAAATCAAGCTTCCTCAATTTGAGGGACCTTTTGATTTATTATTATTTTTTATCGAACGGGATGAACTAAATATCCACGATATACCGATTTCAAAGATTACAGATGATTTTTTATCGTATGTGAGCCAAATGCAGGCGCTCAATATGGAAATGGCAAGCGAGTTTATCTTTGTTGCTTCAACACTGATGCGTATTAAAGCTAAAATGCTCTTGCCTCGTCTAGATCTAGACGAAAATGAGAATGAAATCGATCTTAGAGAAGATCTTGTTCAAAAACTTATTCTCTATAAGCAATTTAAAGAGACCTGTGAAGATTTGAGAGCCTTGGAAGAGGATCGTCTCAAACTATACAACCGAGGCAACATACGCTATGATATCCAACAGAGACTAAAATTAGATTCTACCGGAGAAAATTTGGATAGCTTCGACCTTTATAGTCTAATGATGATTTACGAGCAAATGATGTATCAATTCCGTAATCGTCCCCCTGAAGTAACACATACAGTTGTCAAATATCCATACACCATTGAACAACAGAAGAAAGCAATAGCCGAACTAATTGAAATCAATAAAAAATTGGATTTTCAAGAAATTCTTAAAAACTCAGAAAATAAAATACAATTTGTCTATAACTTTTTAGCAATTCTTGAAATGCTGCAACAGAGATTATTACAGATCGAAGTGGGCTTAGGCTATAACAATTTCAATGTAGGTGAAAGAGATCCAAATGAGGCGGAGGAACTCCGGCTTGAAGAGCAAGAAGCATAAAAAAAGACCTGTCTCGAACAGGTCTTTTCGTATCAATCTTTTTTCTGAAAAGCATTCCAACCTTGGGCTGTTATCGGATAAAGATTCCCAGATTTGGAAATCATCTCACAACCTTCGGATCTTGGCGTCATATAACCAATAATGCTGATATCCGGTAAGTTTTTGATTTTATCATGATCAGCCTGAGCTATTGTAAACAGTAGTTCATAATCTTCACCGCCATTAAGTGCAGCTACGGTTGGATCAATGCCAAATTCCCGCCCTGTATCATAAGTCATCTGATCCAATGGAATCTTTTCTTCATATAATCTGCAACCTTTGTCAGATTGTCTGCAAATATGTAGAATTTCTGATGCAAGCCCGTCTGAAATATCCATCATCGCTGTGGGCTTGATCCCTAGCTTGGCAAATAATTCAACAATATCTTTCCGGGCTTCAGGTTTCAATTGACGTTCAACGATATAATCTTTTCCCTCTAAATCAGGCTGTACATTTGGATTTTCTAAATAGATATCCTTTTCACGCTCCAAGAGCTGTAAGCCCATATAAGCTGCTCCTAGATCACCAGACACACACAAGAGATCACCTTCCTGTGCACCACTACGATAAACGATCTGATCTGCATCAGCATGACCAATGCTTGTCACAGAAATAACCAAACCCTGGGCTGAAGCCGAAGTGTCTCCCCCAATTAGGTCAACATTATATTTCTTACAGGCAATCAAAGCTCCCTGATAAATCTCTTCTACAGCTTCCAATGGAAATTTTGAGGACAGACCTATTGAAAAGGTAATTTGCGAAGCTATTCCATTCATCGCGTAAATATCGCTCAAATTGACCTGAACAGCTTTATAACCTAGATGTTTTAACGGAACATATCTAAGATCAAAATGAATCCCTTCCAACAGTAGATCAGTAGATATCAAGGTTTTCTTACCTCCAAAATCTAGAACAGCAGCATCATCGCCAATCCCTTTAATTGTGGATTTTTCTGTTAATTCTACAGCTTTTTTTATATAATCAATCAAACCGAACTCACCCATTTCTTCCAAATTAGTTCGCTCGGTGTTATCAAAATCAAACATGCTAAAAAGTTTAAAAGTTTAATATAGATAATGCCAGCTGATAATCATCTTCCAAAGATTTATTTGGATGGCATTACAAAATAAGTATTACTATAAGACCAATGACTCCCCTGCTCATACATTGGACTCTTTCATTGAACTACATATAAACAGCTCAACGAAATCATTATTGATCATTGAAAACCAATCAGTTATTGTCTTGGTTATGATCAAAAATTATGCAGATTTCTATAAGCCTAAACTTGCCGATATTTCCAACATACGTTCAATAGGACGCTGGGCTCGGAGAATAACATCCTCGGGAAGAAGGATTTCGGGCGATTCATACTTCAGACAGTTATATAGTTTCTCAAGCGTATTAAGCTTCATATGCGGGCAATCATTACATGCACAGGCATTATTAGGAGGTGCAGGAATAAAAGTCTTATGTGGACTTGCTTTTTGCATTTGGTAGAGAATACCTGATTCTGTAGCAACAATATAAGCTTGGGCCGTATCTGTCTGGGTAAATTTAAGCATGCCGGCAGTCGATCCCACATAATCAGCTATCGCCAGTATATGATCTTCACATTCCGGATGGGCAATAAACTTAGCCTCGGGGTGCTCGCTTTTCAAACGATCAATTTTATCTTGAGAAAAAATTTCATGGACCATACATGCACCGTTCCAAAGCACAAGATCTCGTCCTGTTTTCTTTTTAACGTATGCTCCGAGATTACGATCCGGGCCAAAAATGATTTTCTGACCCACTGGCAGGCTCTCTACGATCTGAACAGCGTTACTAGAGGTACATACAATATCGGAAAGCGCTTTCAATTCCGCTGTACAGTTTACATAAGTGATGACCAAATGATCAGGATATTGTTCCTTAAATTTAGCGAAAAGATGCGGAGGGCAAGAATCTGACAGCGAACAACCTGCTTTGGCATCTGGCAAAAGAACCTTCTTTGTCGGTGAAAGTATTTTAGCCGTCTCAGCCATGAAATGTACTCCAGCAAAAACAATTACATCTGCATCAGTTTTCGCAGCTTCCTGGGATAAGCCAAGGCTATCTCCTATATAATCTGCTATATCTTGAATTTCAGACTCTTGATAATAGTGAGCCAAGATGACAGCGTTCTTTTCTTTCTTTAATCGTTGGATCTCTTTAATCAAATCCAGTGAGGGATCAATCGGAGCATCGATATAACCTTTTGCTTGAAGCTCATAATTTACAATTTCCATGCGAGTAGTTTCAACTTTTATGAACAGCAAAAATAAGCATTGTTAGATATATAAAAGTCAATTAAAAGCAAATTAATCAGGTCATGGTAATATACCTCTTGCTTGAATGTGCCCCATTATTAGATAATAACAAATAAAACACTGATATAAAACGTATTATTAATCAGTAACAGATTACAACGGATTTGCCAAGTCCAGCTTATTGGGTAAAGTCAGTTTGCAAATTTGATCGAACAACTGCACCTATTGCCCAATTCCATGATCTTGCAGAACTGACAGCTAAATACCTATTTCAAAATACAAATCAACCGTTTGCAAGTATTAATAGTTAAATTAGTTTATATAAAGTTTAATCAAACAATATTACGCCCATATAAACTCTTTTAGACTTGAATATTTCGGAAACTATTCGAACTCTTCATTTATACCAAAAGCTGAAAGGGTTTATTTCACATTATTTCTATCTTCGAAAATCAGTTTCATCTACATCCAACCTTCATAGCCTAAGGAACGTTTTTAGGCATATTACAAAACAATGAAAAATATAGCACAAAAGGAAGCTTTATTTATTAACATTTCAGATTAAAAAACGTTTTTGAGCTCGTATAGGAGAGATTAATGGATTCTGGATTGATCTATAATTTTATATCAAATTCTCAGCGAGTTCATTCGGTAAATTTTAAGGAAATTGTGCATGCATCCAACACTGAAACCGTATAAATAGCAACGAATAAAAAACAAACGCTCTTACAATCGTGTATAGCTTATTTTGTCATTACGGTCTTTATATATGCCATTCTAATTGCAAAGATTTGAAGTTTATATATTCGCCATTTACCAACTTATACAGCAACGAAGGCTAGAATGGGGCCAAAACCAATTTTTCTAAATCAAAATTGGTCATAGATAATCAATAGAAGGCGATAATTTCTAGAATAAATGCTTTTAGAATTGCATATAAAAATAATAGCAGCTTGTAAAAATGAATATAGGACTCTAGTAAGGGTAAACTCACGCTGATTCAGGGCCAATAGCGTTGAATTAAATAGTTCAAAATAAACCCAATAAGAATTGGATATTTATAAAAAAATATAAAAGAGTAGAGTAGAAGGGAATCTAGAAGAGAATAGTTCGCGGAAATTGAAATATCCGACTAAATAACGGCTACAGAATCCAAAATAAAGCGGATGAGAATTAAATATTGACTACTGTAATCGAGGGTAGTGTCTTTATTTAATTCTAAGAGGGTTTAATAAAATTTTTGCAAGTTAATTTCACAAAATTCAAAAGCAATAATAAATACAACTTAAATAAAATCAATTATACCCAGTATCTGGATAGGAATCGAGTAAATAGCTCCCCTCGACAGCTCAATATAACAGAATCGGACTGTATATCCCGCTAGACTGAGCATCTGGCAATCATTATCGCATAAATTACAAAAACTCAGCACATGTAAGTTAAAAGATATTAATTAATATAAAGAGAAAGATAAACTTGTTACAGATTATAAATTTTCAATTTTATATTTAATTTAATGAATTAAAACGCTTCATACTCAAATATATAGATAATATTAAAAGAAAACACTAAATATGCGACTGACAAAGCACTTTCAAAACAATTTAGTCGCTTAGAATTAAATATTCGAAACAAATAGCGAATCAAGTCAATATATTCGACCTATAAGAGCTTTATTTTAGAAAAATACGCCCTGAGAATGATCTAAAAAAATACTAAAGAACAATAATCCACAATATTCGAATGTCATTGATCTAAATTTGGATAATTCCGACATCTAATGAATGTTGGGCTGCAAATATAGTAAGATTGTTTGTTCTACAATAAATTATTTAAAGAAATTATTTGCAATCCAAAACTATAAACAAGCTAATCTTCGAATTCACGCTAGATCGTAAAAAATTTACTATTTAAACGCATAGAATGCGGTAAAAAGTATTGAAAACGAATTTTTAAAAAATATCCAATTTTAAACGGGTTTATTTTTAAATAATCGCCTTTAGATTCTGTTCAAAATTTAATGCTGTCAAAATCAAATGGATATTTTAGCCAAATCCGAATACAATCGCCCAGATCCAGGAATAAAAAATCCCAATAACCAAATCCGTTACAATTTTCATTTTGAAAAATTTCGCATTCCAATTTTAACTTGTTGACAAAGCCATATTCAAATATTTTTGGTTATGATTAGCAAATAACCAAACCTAAAACGACTTAAAATCCAAATAATAAAATCAACTAAATTGCCTTTTTCAAAGAAATTTTCAAAGCAAAAATTAGTAGCTATTAGAATTCAATAAAAGAATTTATCTGGTTGAAAGCCAAAAATATTGAAATCTCATAGCACCCAAATGAGAATTAAACCTTTTCTTCATCGATTTCTATCAGTTACAATCCAATTAAATTGAAATAAGACCCTACAAGGGAAAATATTCAAGTATAAAACAGCTTAAACGAATTTTTCCTTGAAAAAATTATAAATAACGCGCTGAAACTACATTAAATCCATATGTAAAAAAAAATAAAATAAATATCCAATCCTAAAGCGCTTTAAAAGCCAATAGGAAATTAAAAAAATAATATAAACTCAATTAGAATTAAATATTTCAAT
Organism: Sphingobacterium sp. 18053; assembly: GCF_902706145.1. Classification (NCBI taxonomy): domain Bacteria; kingdom Pseudomonadati; phylum Bacteroidota; class Sphingobacteriia; order Sphingobacteriales; family Sphingobacteriaceae; genus Sphingobacterium; species Sphingobacterium sp. 18053. The sequence continues at coordinate 118,014 of NZ_CACSJW010000006.1, read as the reverse complement.
AGGGGACTCTATAATTCCCAGATATTGAAATCTAACGGCCTCTAATCGAACTTGACAAAACTAAACAAAGATTTTCGAACGTATTCCACAATCTTTTTTTTCAATAAATACTAATTATTTAAAATAGAAAATCTCTTATTGTTTATTATGGTGTGGAAAAGTGGTATAAATTCCTTTATTCCAATTTTGATTTTAGGTTTTTATGGAGTTTTCAACAATTTTTCAACAGGATTTGTCTATTAAAGAGCTGATTTTTAAAATTCTAATTTATCGTATTTTTTATTTTCCATATTTTTTTGTTGAATAGTTTTTGTTTGGAAAATGTGGAAATCTAGGGATTTTTGTGCGGAAAAATTTTAGAAATAAGGCTTCAAAATAGGGGATTTGTGAATTGTTAAATACTTTTCATTTTTATTTAACCTTTTATTTACACGTTTTCCACATTTTTCGTTAATTTGAATCGTCACTTTTGGGGATAGTTTGTGAATTTTAATTTATATGGCAGATAGAAAGGTAGATTTTTTGGTCATTGGATCAGGTATTGCTGGATTAAGCTTTGCTTTGAAGGCATCGAAATTCGGTAAAGTATTGATAGTCACTAAGTCCAATGAGGATGAGTCTAATACAAAATATGCGCAAGGGGGAGTGGCTGCCGTTGTGGATAAGTCTGATAGCTTTGAAAAGCATATCATTGATACTCAGATTGCTGGGGATGGTTTATGCGATGTTGAAATTGTGGAAAACGTAGTAAGAGAAGCGCCGGAACGGATAGCAGAACTTATTTCATATGGCACATCATTTGACAAGGAGGAATCGGGCTTGTATGACCTGGCAAAAGAGGGTGGACATTCAGCTCATCGTATTTTACATTATAAAGATATAACCGGTTATGAAATTGAACGGGCATTATTGGCTCAAGCACATAGTGATCCTAATATTGAAATTGTAACGCATTACTTTGCCATTGATTTGATTACACAGCATCATCTGGGTGAATACGTGGATAAAAATAGGGAAGACATTACCTGTTATGGAATTTATGCTTTTAATACCTCATCACATTTAGTTGATCAGATTTTGAGTAAGGTCACCGTGATGGCCTCTGGGGGAGCTGGACATGTTTATTCGAGCACAACAAATCCAACTATTGCGACTGGAGATGGTATAGCGATGGTGTATCGGGCAAAGGGTAAGGTACGTAATATGGAGTTTATGCAATTTCACCCTACTTCTTTATATAATCCAAAGGATTCGCCTGCATTTTTGGTATCCGAAGCTGTACGTGGATTTGGGGGGATTTTAAGGAGGATCAATGGTGAATCTTTTATGGAGGAGTACGATGAACGTGCTTCTTTGGCACCAAGGGACATTGTTGCTAGAGCTATTGATGCCGAAATGAAGAAGTCGGGAATTGATTATGTTTACCTCGATATTACGCATCGGGATAAGCAGGATATTATCAAGCATTTTCCAAACATTTATGAAAAGTGTCTTTCGATCGGACTGGATATGGCGAAGGATTTTATACCAGTTACACCGGCGGCGCATTACCTCTGCGGGGGTATCTATGTAGATGATTTTGGACGCAGTAGCCTTGTTAATTTATATGCTTGCGGTGAGTGTTCTTCTACTGGACTACATGGTGCAAACCGATTAGCTTCTAATTCGCTTCTTGAAGCACTTGTTTATGCACATCGTATTTTCTTAGACGCCACAAAGTCGATAGGATTGATTAACCATATTGTTGACGTTCCGGAATGGGATGACTCTAAAACCTCACTTTCAAATGAGGATATTTTAGTAAGTCATAATTTGCGCGAATGCCAAAAGATTATGAGTGACTATGTTGGTATTGTGCGTTCCGATTTTAGGCTGGAGAGAGCCCTAAAGCGATTACATCTTTTATATGAGGAAACTGAAGAGTTTTATCGGAATACAAGGCTTTCTGTTAAATTGTGTGAATTGCGTAACGTTATTCAAGTAGCTTATATTGTGACAAAATCAGCTATGTTGAGGAAAGAAAGCAGGGGATTGCATTATACAACGGACTACCCGAAACATTCGGAGGTACTACAGGATACAATTTTTTAAGGAACATGGCACTTATTTTACCTGTTTTAGATATATCTCCGGTGATAGCCGAAGAATGCTTCTTAGCTCCTAATTCAACGATTGTGGGAGATGTAAAGATTGGACATCACTGTTCGGTATGGTTTAACGCTGTAATACGTGGGGATGTCAATTATATTCGTATTGGTAATTATACGAATATTCAAGATGGTGCTGTTATACATTGTACCTATAAGAAATGCGGTACAACGATTGGAAATTATGTGAGTATAGGCCACCAGGCTATGGTACATGGATGTATTTTGGAAGACCATGTACTCATTGGTATGGGAGCTATCGTTATGGATAATGCTATTGTTGAATCGAATGTTATTGTAGCAGCTGGGGCAGTAGTTTTGGAAAATACACGTTGTGAGTCGGGATTTTTATATGCTGGGGTACCTGCAAAAAAGATAAAGGCACTTACTGAAGAGCAGAAAGATCTATTGCAGCAGTTACCACATAATTATGTTCTGTACAGCTCTTGGTTTTAGCTTAATCGAATTAGCAGTATTTAAAGTTATTATTTTGGAATGGCCTCAATTATTCTTTTTTTGAGGCCACTCAATGAAAAACTATCTTTTTGTTCCCAGTTAGCACGTATAGTAAATACTTTATTTAGATATATAACAGGTTCCGGAAAGGTTTTCTTTTCAACATCTCCAGTATCCCAGAGTCCATTATCGTTGTCGTCGCGAATTACACGTATGCTATACTTTCCTCCTGGATACTGTTTGTATACGACGGCCGGATTGTTCATGTTTATTTTGTCGACGCGATAGACTTTATCTTTTTTCTCATTGATTAACTCTACCAGATATGTTGTATTGCTATCTAGATCTGTAAAATCAAATGTCAGATCTCCATAGTTTTCACTATCGTCATAGGTCAAATCCAGCTTTTTCTCTTTATTTTGCTCGCCAAAATAGCCTGTTATGGCGCCTTCCGTAAACTCAATTTGGTACTTTTTATCTTTTCTCCAATTATATCGAATATGGTAGATATTGGTATTCGCTGTATCAACGGCAAGTTGGTAATTGGTTCGGATCAATGAGTCTTCTTTGAATTTCAACTTGGTTTTATCTATATTCTTGATCGGTGTGAATGCAGATACCTGAAGGTGTGTAATCCGATCGACTCGCCCATTATTTGGGGTAAAAATTGGCTCAATTGTCTGCTCTATTTTTACATTCCCTTTTCTAATTAGAATGGTGTCCAATGGTCTTTCATTTTCTGTCAGAACTAGCTTTAGGGAGTCTATTTTTAAATTTGGAATAAACAAAGTAGCGGAGTCCGATGTATTTGAAAAACGTACTATTTTATCTTTGTTGTTTACTTCATCATTTAGGATATTGAGTTTGGGTTTGTCCACTCGCCTATTAAAAATAAGAAGTATACTTCCATTTTTTTCAAATTTCTTCTCTTGCGTTCTAAACTTTTTTGGGGTTCCTTTGAATATCTCCAAATTGATATTGTTTAAGTCTCGCTCTAGTACGATAGAGTCTTTTAGGAAACCTATTTCTTCATCAGCGCCATTATAGATCCTATCATTGTTCTTTTCTTGAAGTGCGTAAATGCGATAGGTTCCTTCTCTTAAATTGTTTAGTTTGTAATTACCTGCAGTATCCGTTGTCGTAAATATATTCGCTTTCTTCTTGCCGAAAATAGAGTCTTGGCTAATGGGGATCAATAAGACTTTAACATCTTTTTGGACCTCTTTAGTTATAGCACTTTTTACATTACCTGATATACTGAGCGAATCTATTTTATCTCCTGTTGCGAATACGTAAGCATAATTGACCAATGCATTTCCTGCGTTATAATCGACTAGTCCTTTACCGAAATATATGCTGTAAGTAGTATTTTTTTCTAGAGAATCAGGTAAGGTAATTTCTAGATTTTTTTTCTTGACCTTGAATTCTGGGTTACTACCCATGTCGGGCGTAATACTGAATTCTTTTTGTTGATTTGCCAGTTTGATATACTCGTCGAAAGTGATTACTATTTTTTTTGCTGTAAAATTCTTCGAAAAATTCGTAGGACTTTCCAATAGTATTTTCGGGGGAATGGAATCTTTTGGCCCCCCCGTAGGCTGTTGTATGCTCGCACATTGTATAGACAAGCCAATAAGCATAATAAACATGCTTAAAATAAGTAATCTTGTTTTTAAGCTACTTTTTAGCCTTTTTGAACCACTTTTATTTTCTTTTAAAGAAGTTGTCATAAAAAATAGAATATTGTCTTAAATCGCTTATTTTAAGCTATGTGATGTTTTGTGTGTAAATATTTGTTTACCAGGTATTTAGCTCATGTGAACCATCAATACGGTGATATCAGAGGGTGAAACACCCGAGATTCTTGAAGCCTGCCCCAGTGTACGTGGTTTTACCTTTGATAGCTTTTGTCTTGCCTCAATGGACAATGACGTTAGCAAGCTGTAGTCGAAATCAGGGTTTATTTCTCTATCTTCCATCTTCTTCATGCGATTAACTATTTCCATTTCTTTATCGAAATAGCTTTCATATTTGAGATTGATCTCTGCTTGTTCGATGGTATCGTTATCAAATTGGGATACATAGTGTGCAAAGCCTTCATCTCCTTTCAGAATATCTTGGATACCGACTTGTGGTCTCGCAAGTACATTACTCAATCTTGTTTTCTGAGGAAGTGCACTCGAGCCAACTTCCGCTAACACCGTATTCATCTTTTCAACATTGGTTGAATTTTGTTTTAGATACTCTATTATTTTATTTGAGTTATCAATTTTGTCTTGTACTTTTTTGAGTCTTTCTTCTCCTACTAATCCCAATTTGTAAGCTAAGGGGGTTAGGCGAATATCAGCATTGTCCTGGCGTAAAAGTAGACGATGTTCGGCTCTTGATGTAAACATACGGTACGGTTCTTCAGTTCCTTTTGTTACCAGATCATCTACCAATACACCTATATAAGATTCGGATCTTTTTAGAATAACTTCCTTATCATCGTTGATGCGTTGATGAGCATTTATCCCGGCTAGGAAACCTTGAGCGGCGGCCTCTTCATAGCCAGTAGTCCCATTGATTTGTCCCGCAAAAAATAGATGTTTCACCAATTGGGTTTCTAGGGTAAGATCCAATTGCATTGGTGGAAAGTAGTCGTATTCTATGGCATAACCTGGTCGGTACATCTTCGCATTTTCAAAACCTGGGATTAATTGCAAAGCTTTCAATTGTACATCTTCCGGCAATGAGGTAGAGAATCCGTTGACATAGATTTCTACTGTTTTAAAACCTTCTGGCTCCACGAATATCTGATGCCTTTCACGCTCGGCGAAGCGATTGATTTTATCTTCTATTGAGGGGCAATAGCGTGGTCCCAATCCTTTGATACGTCCAGTAAACATGGGTGATTTTTCAAACCCAGTACGAAGCATTTCGTGAACTTTATCATTTGTGTAGGTAATCCAGCAACAGCGTTGTTCAGTAGGTATTTCTACATCTGTATAAGAAAACCGCCCTCTTTTTTCGTCGCCCCACTGTTCTTCCATCAATGCATAGTTGAGGCTTCTCCCATCTATACGGGGTGGTGTCCCTGTCTTCATTCTTCCTGATTCGAAGCCAAGGGAAACAAGTTGTTCGGTTAAACCTGTGGCTGCCTTCTCTCCTGTTCTGCCGCCTCCAAATTTCTTGTCGCCAATGTGAATTACACCATTTAGAAAAGTTCCATTAGTTAGTACGACAGCGTCCGATTCTATTTCTATTCCCATCGAAGTGATGACACCGCAAGCTCTTCCATTTTTAACAATAACTTCTTTTACGGTATCTTGCCACATATCTAAATTTGGAAGAGACTCTAATTGTAACCTCCATTCTTCCGCAAACCGCATTCGGTCATTTTGTGTACGTGGGCTCCACATAGCTGGACCTTTCGATAGATTAAGCATTCGAAATTGAATGGTTGATTTATCTGCTATGATACCGGTATATCCACCCATAGCATCTATTTCTCTTACAATTTGTCCTTTTGCGACTCCACCGATTGCGGGGTTGCAACTCATTTGTGCTATTACCCCCATATTCATTGTGATGAGTAAAGTGGACGAACCTAAGTTGGCTGCTGCTGCCGCCGCCTCACATCCGGCATGACCTGCACCAACTACAATTACATTATATTTTTTAAACATTTTTCTGTTCTTGTTCCACGTGAAACGTGGCGTTTTTATTTCTTTGTAAATTTACGTTTTCTTTGTGTTCCACGTGAAACCAATGGTGAAATTTTACATAAAATCAGCAAGATATAACCATCTTTCGGATTTGTCGTCTATCTGTGTTTGGATAGATTGAATTTCTTCCGCTAAGGAAGAAAGCTTTAGATGGTCTGTTTCCTGGTTTAGTTTCTCCGTTTTTAACGTTACTTGTGTTTCCAGTTTTTCTATTTCTTCTTCTAGTTTAGTATATTCCAATTGTTCCTTGTATGAGAGTTTTTTCTTTTCCTCTTTTACAATTGGCTTTACCTGTTCTTGGGTTATTCTTTTTTGTTTTTCTTTTTCTAATTTTTGGATTTCGTCTTGTTCAAGTTTAAAGTCGGCATAATTTCCATTGTATATCTGTACACTCCCCTTTCCTTCAAAAATAAAAAGCTGATCGGTTAATTTATCTAATAAATACCTGTCGTGTGATACCAATATTAGTACCCCTTTGTAGTTATCAAGAAAATCTTCCAGCACGTTTAAAGTATCAATGTCCAGATCATTGGATGGCTCATCCAGGATTAGGAAATTTGGATTCTTCATTAAAACACGCATAAGTTGAAGTCTTTTTTTCTCTCCTCCACTTAATTTGTTAACGAAACCAAATTGTTTTTCAGGAGGAAATAAAAAATGGGTTAGCAGCTGTGAAGCTGTGATTACTTCCCCATTTGCCATTTCAATATAGTCTGCTATATTTTTTACAACATCTAATACTCGATCGTTTTCGTTTACTTCCAATCCTCCCTGTTTATAATAGCCATATACTGTGGTTTCCCCTACCGATATCGATCCTGAATCAGGTTTTTCTTCTCCCGTGATTAAATTAAGAAAGGTTGATTTTCCAGTGCCATTTTTTCCAGCTAGACCAATACGATCACCTTTTTTAAATGTGTATGAAAAATTATGTATGATTTCTTTCGTTCCATAACGTTTGGCAACATGTTCTAGTTCGAGTATTTTTGAGCCCTGTCTGCTTACTTTTACACTGAGGTGTACCGAGTCATTTCCTTTAATTGCTTTAGATTTTTCTTCTAAGTCATAGTATGCTTCTATACGTGATTTGGATTTGGTGCCACGTGCCTGTGGTTGACGACGCATCCACTCCAATTCACGACGAAGTAGATTTCTGCTTTTCTCTACCATAACCGCATCAATAGTTTCGCGTTCGGATTTCTTCTCTAGAAAATAGGAATAGTTACCTTTATAGCTAAAGAGATTGCCTCTATCCAGCTCTCGAATCTCAGTACATATATTATCTAAGAAGTAGCGATCGTGCGTTACTAAAAGAACGGTTTTGCTACCTGTTGTTAATAGTTTTTCAAGCCATTCAATTGTTTCTATATCCAAGTGGTTGGTGGGTTCATCTAATATATAAATGTCCGGTTCGTCTATCAAAAGTTTGGCTAGCGCAAGGCGTTTTCGTTGGCCTCCTGATAGACTTTTAATATCTTGATGGAAATCCATAATGTTTAAACGATTAAGAATCGTCTTAATATTATGCTCATACTCCCAGGCATTCAATGAACTTATTTTTTCTGAAAGATCTTCTAATTTTTTCTGATCGATATCAGTCTCCAATAGCAGTTCCTCGTACTCTCGGATAAGACGTTGTTGATCGTTGTCTGTACTATAAATAAAATCATTGATTGATTTTAATCCTGTGAAATCAGGATCCTGTTCTAAAAAACCAATTTTTATACCTTTTTCTTTTACAACTTTTCCTGAGGTTGGTAAGATTCGCTCTGCTAAAATGGCGAGTAAGGTTGATTTACCTGTGCCATTGATTCCGACCAAGGCCACACGATCTCCCTTCTGGAGGCCGAAATGTAAATCTTTAAAAAGCCATCGATCATGGAAGGAATGGCTTACTTGTTCTGTAGCTAAAATACTCACGTTATATCACCCTAAATTATATTCAGTCAATTTACACGTCAAAACACTGCCAAGAGGTTTCTTCTTTTGGTAGCGCATATCGTGTTGATAATCAATATTTTAAATATTTATTATTGATTATCAGTTATTTATATATTGAATCAATAATCGTTTTGATTGCTGACTAATTTAATCTATCGGGTGGCATACGATCAAATGCTAGCATTTGCCATCGGGTAAAATGATAATACCCCGAGGTTAGCATGTTCATTTGGAATGCTCGCAAAAATAAAGAAATAGTTTCTTATTCGATGCGAAAAAAGCTTCGTTATTTGATTAATTGGCAATAATGATACTGCCTTGATAAAATTAATTCAATGCGTAATCAGCTATCAGATTGAAACGTGGTATTTCAACTTGAAAGCTGCCGTTGTCCAGTGTTCGGATCATATTGTAATATCCTTCCATGAATCCGAATTCGCTATTGAGATTGCAACCTGAGGTATACTGATGAGTCTGGCCAGGTTCTATAATAGGCTGTTCGCCTACTACCCCTTCTCCAGATACCTCCCTATAGTCTCCTTTTGCGTCAAAGATTTTCCAATAGCGACTTATCAATTGAACCGTGTAATCGCTGAGATTTTCTATGCTGATATGATAAGCAAACATGAAATGTTCACGGTCCGGATTCGAATACTCTGATTGATAGATCGTTTCAACCGAGATTTTTACGCCTTCTGTAATTTGTGTGATCATTTGAATGATGTTTATTGTTGCAATGAATATTTACGCTAAAATACTAATAATGAGTTTAAAAATCTAAATTATAATCATTTTAAAAGGTTAAATAATGCTAAGTTTAAAATTAGTATAGCCAAATGGACCTTAATTAGTAGGTTTGTATTATGGCAAATGGTATCTTATATTTAATTCCTGTTCCTTTGAGTGATGACGCAGCTTTCCAATCGTTTACTTCATATTTAGTGGAAACAATCAATTCATTGGACGAGTATATTGTAGAAAATGAAAAAACGGCTCGTAAGTTTTTAAAACTTGCAGGTTTAAAGATTCCGCAGAGCGAACTAAAAATTCATGATTATGGAAAACATGTGCGGGACAAGGGAAATATAAATGATTTTTTTGGAGGCTTGAAACAGGGCAAAAATGTTGGTTTAATGTCTGAGGCAGGATGTCCTGGTGTTGCTGACCCCGGAGCTTCTATTGTGGCACGGGCACATCAATTGGGTATTAAGGTCGTTCCTCTTGTTGGTCCAAGCTCTATTCTACTGGCGCTTATGGCTTCTGGATTTAGCGGACAGAAATTTGCTTTTCATGGGTATTTGCCTATCGATAAAATTGATCGTGCTAAGGAAATTAAAAATCTCGAACAACAATCAGCACGCGAACGGCAGACTCAGATTTTTATTGAAACTCCATTTAGAAATAATCAACTTTTGGCTGATCTACTAAAAATATGTAAACCTTCCAGCTTACTCAGTGTTGCGTCAAATGTAACAGCGGCCGATGAAAATATCCAAAGTTTGACGGTTGGTGAGTGGAGAAAACGAACGTATGATTATCATAAAAAGCCTACTATTTTTTTACTTTATGCATGATGTCTTTATAAGCTCCCCCCTACCCTATCTTCATTGATGATGTTTAGTTGAGAAGCTAAAAGCGGTTTTTATTCGATTGAATCATGTTTTATTAAAGTAAGTGAGTGGTCACATCTAGTTTTTTAATAAGAATTTAAACCGGCTTATCTATACATTTTCTGAACAGATTTTGTTAAGTGTCGAGGATGATTAAATGTATAACAAAATGAATAACTGCAGATTACTATTTATTATATTTTTCTTTTCATTAGTTGGATTCGGTAAAGATGTTTCTGCGCAGCCTTCTACGTATGTGATCGTCCATGGAGCTTGGGGTGGCGCTTGGCAGTTTAAAAATACTGCGGTTGAGTTAGCGAAAAAGGGAAATGTAGTTTACCGCCCTACACTAACAGGTCTGGGCGAGCGTTATCATTTAGCAGATACTTCTATTCGATTGCAAACTCATGTCAATGATGTTGTGAATACGATCCTATTTGAGGATCTTCATGATATTATACTGGTGGGACATAGTTATGGTGGTATGGTAATTACAGCTGTGGCCGATAGTCTTCCGGATAGAATACGTAAATTGGTTTACTTGGATGCTATACTTCCGGAGGATCAGCAATCGGTAATAAACTTAATGGGGAAATCTACTGCAGCAAATGGACTGTTAAAATTAGAAAAGGATGGTTATATTTTTCCTTTCTGGGTGAAGGATGTTAAGAAGCTTCCTAGAGATGTCCCCCACCCGCTAAAAACAATGACAGATAAGATTAATTTAAAAAATCCGAAACGGCTTAAGATCCCAAGTACATACATTTTGACTTATACGGATGGTACAGCAATTGAGGAGGACGATTTTTACCCGTTTTATAAGAAAGCTAAAACCATGGGTTTTAAAACAATCGAATTTGTTGGAGATCATAATCCACAAATAAAAAGGTTGAAAGAATTAGTAAATTTGTTGGAACAGGAATAATAAATAAGCAATAAATAGTTCAATGACGCAAGAGGAATTAATAAAAGAGTTAAGTAAGCCTGAAGTAATTTATACCGCTATGGGTATTGTGGCTATACGTATTATTGTATGGCTTTTATTTGCAAATACAATTCGAAAGACCTTAAAATTGGTCGCCAAAGAAAATAGATTAATGACGCCTAACCAATCCTGGTTAGCTGCCATTCCGCTAGTTAATATTTATTGGAATTTTCAGGTTGCTTCGCGTCTAAGGGATTCTTTGATCAATGAATTTTATGATCGGAAAATAGCTGTGGAAGAAAACCCTACGTTTAGGAAAGGATCGCTATATGCATGGATTTACTTGGCCACGAATATTCCTCTCCCACTTTCCATTTCCGGTGTACTGATCATTATGCATTTTGTGACCTTGGCTAATTATTGGTTTGAAATTAACGCGAATAGAAGAATTTTGGAAGAACATAATAAATTTAGAGAAAAGGAGGTAATTGTAGACCATGAAAATTAAAGAAGTCATTGATTATTTGGAGCAATTGGCTCCTTTAGATTTGCAGGAGTCTTATGATAATGCTGGGCTTATTGTGGGCGACGCCAATAGAGAGATTACAAAAGTGCTCATTTCTTTAGACTGCACAGAAGCTGTTGTAAAAGAGGCCATTGATAAAGGATGTAATTTAATTATTTCGCATCATCCTATTGTGTTCAGGGGCCTAAAAAAATTTAATGGAAAAAATTATGTGGAGCGTACGGTTATTAAAGCAATTGAACATAAAGTTGCATTATATGCCATTCATACAAATCTCGACAATGTTACCGGTGGAGTGAACACGAAAATTGCCGATAAATTGGGATTAGAAAATCAGGCTATACTGCAATCTAAAACAGATGTATTGCGAAAAATGGTCGTTTTTGTACCGAGGAGTCATGTTGAAGATGTCCGACAGGCATTGTTTGATGCGGGTGCAGGTAAAATCGGAAAACACTATGATCAATGTAGTTTTAATACGGCAGGTTATGGTAGTTTTAGACCTTTAAAAGGGGCCGATCCTACCATTGGAGAGATTGATGTTCAAGAGCGTGTAGAGGAAACACGAATTGAGGTTATCTACCTGAAATCTAGTGAAAGGAAGTTACTTTTAGCACTCTATGAAGCTCATCCCTATGAGGAAGTAGCTTATGATTTGTTTGATATCCAAAATACGGCTACCGAAATTGGTGCTGGAATGATTGGAAATTTGGCTGAACCAATGGCTGAATTGGAATTTTTAGCTTATCTTAAGGACAAACTGAGGTTGAATGTCATTCGTCATACAGCCTTATTAGATAAAAAAGTTAGTCGTGTAGCTGTATGTGGTGGCTCGGGTGGATTTTTACTCGGTGCAGCCAAACGTTCTGGTGCTGATTTTTTTGTTACAGCAGACTACAAATATCATGAATTTTTTGATGCTGAAGGTGAAATCGTGATTGCAGATACGGGACATTTTGAGAGCGAACAATTTACGCAAGAATTATTGTACGACATTATTACGAAAAAATTTCCTAACTTTGCAACCTTAACAACAGAAATAGATACAAATCCTATAAAATACTACAGTTGATGGAACAAACCGTAGAACAAAAATTGAAAGCATTATGGCTGTTACAAGCCGTACATACTAAAATAGACAAAATTCGCCAAGTTCGTGGTGAATTGCCTATGGAAGTTGCAGATCTTGAAGATGAGATTGCGGGTTTAGAAACTCGTATTGAGAAGATCAGAATAGACTTAGACGATTTAGAAGATTCTATCGTTAAGCGTAAAAACATGATTAAGGATGCTCAGGCTGCTATCAAAAAATATGAGACGCAGTTAAATGAGGTAAAGAATAATCGTGAGTATGACGCTATTTCGAAAGAAATTGAAATCCAAGGTCTTGAGATTCAGGTTTGTGAGAAACGAATCAAAGAAGCAGAATTTGAGATTCGCAACAAAACGGAAAACTACGATACTACTGTAGGAAATCTTGAGTATAGCAAAAGCGAGCTTGAGGGTAAAAAGAAAGAATTGGAAACAATTACTTCTGAAACTCAAAAGGAAGAAGATGCATTATTAGCAAAAGCCGCTGAGGCTGAGGCTAATATTGAAGAGCGTTTGGTAAAAGTATACTACCGTTTACGTAATTCGTTCAAAAACGGGCTTGCTGTAGTCTCGATTGATCGTGATAGCTGTTCAGGATGCCACAATAAAATTCCGGCACAAATGCAATCGGAAATTCGTCAACGCAAAAAAATCATTATCTGTGAACATTGCGGACGCGTTTTGGTTGATGAAGGAATCGTATTGGAAATCGAACAAGAATACGGTTTTTAATCGTTGAGAGATAAAAGATGGCCCTGCTGACAAGCAGGGCTTTTTTTTTGTCATTTTTTTTATGCAACTTTGTTGATATACTGACTAGGTCCATTTTGCAAAATCGTAATTTTGTAGGTGGTAAAATTTTAACCTTTAAATGTTTATGAATAAAACTCATTTCAAGTTAATTGCAGCCTTTTTGCTGGGAACAACTTTTCTACAAGCAAAAGCGCAAGAAACCTTATTGCTTCGAAATCCCAGTGTAAGCGCTAGTAATATCGCTTTTGTGTATGGTGGAGATATTTGGATTGCAGACAAAAATGGCGCTAATCCAAGGCGGCTTACTACAAATCCTGGCGTAGAGCAGAATCCGATGTTTTCTCCTGACGGTAAGAAAGTGGCATTTACGGGGAATTATGATGGAAATACGGATGTATACGTGATTCCAATAACAGGTGGTGAGCCTAAACGTATTACTTATCATCCCTCGTCGGATGTATTGCGCGGATGGCTCAATAATGATGAAGTATATTATACTACATCTCGTGATTTCACCTATGCTTTAAGTCCACGATTATACAGTTCCAATATTCAAATGTCAGGAATGGACAAGGCGCTCATTATGCCTGAGGCTACTCAGGGAAGCCCTTCTGCCGATGGCCGTTACTGGGCTTACATCAAGAATACTGACCCTACTGAAAGAGATCGAGTAGCCTTTAAACGTTACCGGGGTGGTGGCATGCCAACCATTTGGATTTTTGATACCAAAACAAAAGAAATCGAGGCTATTCCGAACGTTAAAAGTAATGATGTTAAACCATTATGGTTGGGAACGAAGGTTTATTTCCTATCTGACCGCGATAAAATTGTCAATATTTTTAGCTACGACACCAAAACCAAAAAGGTTGAAAAACTAACAGATTTCAAAGATTATGATGTGCGTTCCTTGAATGGGAATGGTAACGACTTGATTTTTGAATATGCTGGAGTATTGAATACACTGAATCTAAACGGAAATAAAATTACTCCTTTGCACATCACTGTGAATACAGATGTCATGTATAAAAGGCCGTATTATAAAGACATCAAGGACGATATACGTTATGCTACTCTATCGCCAACGGGCCAACGGGCACTATTAGAAGCACGGGGAGAGATCTTTACGGTACCAAAGGAAAAAGGAGAAGCTCGAAATTTATCTAATTCACCAGGTTCGCATGAACGTTTTCCAGATTGGTCTCCTAATGGCAAATGGGTTTCATATATTTCAGATAAAAATGGATCCTATCAGTTGGTACTGATGGATCAGTTCGGAAAAGATCAGCCATTATACTTTAATTTAGGGGAAACCAATTTCTATTTTGAACCCACTTGGTCGCCAGATTCAAAGAAGCTTTTTTACAATGATTCGCATCTTAATCTGTATTATATTGATATTGCTTCCAAGGCTGTTGTCAAAGTTGCCGATGACAAATTAAGTGGTCAAACCGGGCGTGTATCCAATCATTTCCAACCAAGTTGGTCTCCAGATTCAAAATGGATTTCCTTTATACGTACACTGGAAAACGGGGCACCTGCTGTGTTCATGTATAACTTAGATACAAAGAAAACTCAGCAAATTACGGATGGTATGAGCTCTGCCCGCAGTACTGCATTTTCGCAAGATGGTAAATATTTATTTTTCACGGCGAGTACAAATACAGGTTTAACAAATTCTGGTTTACATATGTCCGCTGTACAGCGTAATGTAGATTATGCAGTCTATGCTTTTATCCTGTCGAGCAAAACACCATCATTCTTTAAAAACGATAGTGATGATGAGCAAATCCGTGAAGATAAACCTGATAAAAAGGAAGAGGGAGAGAATAATAAAAAGGAACGTGTAAAAGAGAATGATAAAAAAGCTCCTAAAAAGGATAAGAAGGAAGAGTCAGTTGCAAGCAAGCCGGTTGACAAATCTATTCAGGTAGATTTCGATCGTATAGAGAATCGAATTGTTGCCCTCCCTTTGCCAGCCGGTCCTTACTGGAATTTAAATGGTCTGGTTCCAAATCAATTGACTTATCAACGTGGTGGAACAATCGGTGCATATGATTTTAAGGATCTTGAAAACAAAACCTTAGTAGAGAATGCACGTAGCTTTGTTATTAGTGCAGATGGTAAAAAGATGTTATATCAAACGGGAAATGGATTCAATATTGTAACAGCTGGGCAAAAAGTAGCCTCTCCTACTGCGGGGGAAGTCAAATTGGGTGGAATTCAGCAACTGGTGGACCCTGCGGCGGAATGGAAACAGGTGTTCAATGAAGTATGGTCGATGCAAAAAGACTATTTCTATGTAGAAAATATGCACGGTGCAGACTGGAAGGCGATGAAAGCCAAATATGAAAAATTCCTACCTTTTGTAAACCATCGTTCTGATCTTGGTTATTTATTGAACGAAATGATGGGAGAAATGGTTGTAGGACACAATTATATCTATCCTGGAGATCAACCTTCCACGCCATCAGTTTCAGTTGGTGTGTTGGGAGCAGATTATACGCTAAAGAATGGTTATTATCAGATCGCCAAATTGTTTACGCGTCTTGAATGGAATCCATCGTTCAAAGCCCCATTGGCTGAACCGGGATTAAACATAAAAGAGGGAGACTATATTGTTGCCGTGAATGGTACTGAATTGACTGAGGATAAGGATATCTATAGTTTATTTGACAATACTGTTGGTAAACAAGTTACGTTGAAGGTCAATTCAAAACCATCGCTGGTTGGCGCACGTGAAGTAATCGTTAAACCGATCTCGTTTAGCGATGAAATGAACTTGCGTAGCATGGAATGGGTCGAAAGAAACCGTAAAAAAGTAAATGAATTGAGCAATGGGCAAATAGCTTATGTGTACATGCCGAATACCGGTCCTGAGGGGTATACTTATTTCAATCGGTATTACTTCGCTCAGATGGATAAAAAGGCTCTTCTAATGGACGAAAGGAATAACGGTGGTGGCTGGGTTGCCGATTATGTGATCGACCTCTTATCTCGCGAGTTAATCGCTGGCTGGGGAATTCGTGATGGAAAAGGATTTACTACACCGGGAAATGGTATTTATGGACCAAAGGCCATGATTATTAATGAAAATGCAGGCTCAGGTGGCGATATGATGCCTTATATGTTTCGTTTTAAAGGGCTTGGCAAACTGGTCGGTCGTACGACAATGGGGATTTTGGTTGGCATAAGTGGTTATCCTCCTTTGTTGGATGGAGGCCGTATTACTTCTCCAAACTTTGGCGTATATGACCTCAAAGGAAATTGGATTATTGAAAATGAGGGTGTTGCTCCTGATGTATTTATCGAACAATTGCCTAAAGATCTTTTGGAAGGTCGAGATCCACAGCTTGAGAGAACGGTGAAGATATTGTTGGAAGAAATGAAAACATATCCGTATAAAAATCTGCAGAAACCTGCTGATCCAATTCGAGTGAATTAAGATAGTCTACATAAAAAAGGCTTTGGATTTTTCCAAAGCCTTTTTTTTGATCATATATGCTGTGTCAAATGTATTCATATTCGGGATGATCGAATACCTCTGTTGGAGTTTTTACTGTATTTGGATGATATCGCCTTTTGCCATTCGGCTAGTACAAACTAGACGGCAGAATTTGAATGAATGCGACAATTTTAATAAATCTTGCTTTTATTGCTATCTTTAACTGATATTTAATAGCTATGTTTCCTGAACAAACACCCCATCCGTTTCAATCTTTGTTACGATTGATCTTAATGGTTATCGGTTTTACCATTCTTTCGCAGATTATTGCTATTCTGATTATTGCAAGTTATTATACATACACTAGGCAGGTCTTCTCATTGGAATCCTTAATGAATGGATCGGCCAATGAGATGCGCTTTATGTTGTTAATGAGCAGCTTGGGATCTTTTGTTGTACCAGCTTATCTGATGAATACACGCGAAGGATATGGCATTACTTATTTTAAACTGAAAAAATGGCCTAACGGAATGCAATTTGGCTATATATTTTTGGCAATGCTTTCTTTTATGCCTTTGATGAGTCTGATCGGTCACTGGAATGAATCCTTACAATTGCCCGATAGTATGCAATCGTTGCAGCGTTGGATGGAGCGTAGCGAAAAGGAATCGGGTGATTTAATTAAGGGCATAATTATGGAGTCGAGTATATCCGGCTTTTTGTACAATATTGTTGTACTGGCCTTAATTCCGGCCATAGGTGAAGAATTGCTGTTTCGTGGTATTTTGCAAAAAATAATAGGAAGATGGTTGAGCAATCAGCATGTGGTTATATGGCTCGTTGCTATTATCTTCAGTGCGATACACCTGCAATTTTTTGGTTTTGTTCCCCGAATGTTATTGGGCGCTTTTTTTGGCTATCTTTATGTATGGAGCAAGAACATCATATTGCCCATCTTTGGGCACTTTGTCAACAATGCCGGAGCCACAATTGGAGCATTTTATTACGTAAGACAGGGAAAGAGTTATGATGAACTCAATGCATTTGAGTTACAATCTTGGTGGATATATCTTGTAGGCTTCATTTTTACTCTTATTTTTGTATTCTTATTTTATCGATCAACGCAAAAAGAAAACAATGGAGAACGATTGGAAAAAAATTAAAACATATACAAATGCTATTCAAGCCGAGATAGTCAAACAAATGTTGGAAGAGAATGGAATTCCCGCTGTCGCGTTGAATAAACAAGATTCTTCTTATCTGTTTGGAAAAATTGAAATTTATGTCAGCGAAGGATCTATCGAAGCAGCCGAAAGGTTAATTGAGGAATCGGAAGGGGATTTTAGTTTATGAAAACAAGAGCAATAACCGGAGTAATCTTTGTGGCTGTCATGATAGCGGCCACCCTTTTGGGAGCTTATGTTTATTCCATTTTTTTTACCTTGCTAAGTACATGGTGTCTTTATGAATTCTACGGAATAGTTTCATCCGAAGAACGTTCCCCAAATAAAGTGATTGGTATCGCCCTGGCCTTGGTACTGTTTGTTTTGGGATCCTTAATTTCGATGGATCTGCTTGCGGTAAAATTTTTAGCACTAATTATTCCGTTTATAAGTGCGACTTATATTATTTCACTTTTTCAGAAGAGAACTTTTCCTTTTAATGATATTGCCTATACTTTTTTGGGAATAGCGTATGTTACATTGCCTTTTTTCCTATTTTCCAAATTAGGGTTTATGCAAGGTACTTTTAACTATGTGATGCCTTTAGGTTTTTTGATCTTATTGTGGACAAACGATACCGGGGCATATCTCGCTGGACGAAGCTTCGGAAAACGTAAACTATTCGAACGGATCTCACCAAAGAAAACATGGGAAGGTTTTTTCGGTGGATTGATTTTGGCAATTGTTGCTGCAGTGAATCTAGAGAAGTATTTTGGTTATCTACCGCTCTGGCAATGGGTAAGTATAGCGGCAATTATCAGTATTGTGGGAACATTAGGTGACTTAGTTGAGTCGATGTTAAAGCGTAGTTTGCACGTAAAGGATTCCGGAAATATATTGCCTGGACATGGTGGTTTTTTAGATAGATTTGATGGGTTGTTATTAGCGGCACCTATGGTCTATGTTTTCTTAATTTTAATCAATTGATTGTATTATGAGTCACATTCAAAAATCTACATTTGATTTTTTAACGGAATTGAAAGCCAATAATTCTCGGGAATGGTTTGCCGATAACAGAGCTAAATATGAAGCTGCATTGGCTGATGTGAGAAGTTTTTTGACAGATTTAATTGCCGCTTTGAGCGAGTTTGACCCTAAAATCAATACTTCCATACAGGCAAGTAAATGTTTGTTTCGTATTTACCGTGATACACGCTTTTCAAATGATAAGACACCTTATAAAAGTTGGTTTGGGGCAGGAATTTCAGTTGATGGAAGAAAGTTGCAGGGACCAGAGTACTATATTCATATTGGAGCAGAAAATTCATTTATTGCCTGTGGATATTGGCGTCCAGAAAAGCAACATTTAGAGGCAATAAGACAAGAAATTGATTACAGCGGTAATAAATTGGATGAAATTTTAAAAAAAACTGTATTGACAGGCGGTAATATTGCACTTTTCAAAGAAGATTTACTGAAGCGTGCGCCTGCTGGCTATAGTGAGGATAATCCTTTTATTGACTTTATCAAATTGAAAAGTTTTGTGTTGGATAGATCTTTAACTATAAAGGAGTTATCTGCAAAAAATGCACTAGATAATATCGTGGCTTCCTATAAAAGTATGCTTCCTTTTAAAGAGTTTTTACAAGAAGCCATCGATACGGAATAATTATTCGGGTAAGCTGATTTTGCCCATGCAGACAGCGGGCGAATCTTTAATTTGCGCTACATTGGATTTGTTACCTACCAAAGTCTCATTTGCTAATAGAGCAAAGAGGACGGCCTCTTTTGCATCTGGATTGATACCTAATGTTGCGAAACTTTCAACGTTACTGGTAGGTAAGCTCCTTTTGATGTAATCAAACAGCAATGGATTGTGTAGCCCACCGCCACTTATGTATACCGCCACATCAGATAGTCCTTCTGACTGCTTCCGAATGCCGTTGACCATCGCATGAGCCGCAAAGCGATTGAGGGTTGCCATAACATTCTCATGTGGAATATGAGTTGTTTTCGAACGATCTTGTGCCCTTTCGAGATAAGCGAGATTAAATAGTTCTGGCCCGGTGGTTTTTGGAAAGGGCAGTGTTAGAAATTCTTCTGTTAATAATTGATTCAATAGCGCATCATTTACCTGTCCCTTTTTGGCCATATAGGCATCTCTATCCATCTCCTGATTAAAATTAGCCTTCATGTATTGGTTCATCATTGTATTGCCTGGACCGAGATCTGTTGCATAGGCTTTCAATTTTGTTTGATGGCTTGGGATAAATGTGAAATTAGAAATACCGCCAATATTCAGTAAGAATCGATTCTCTGTCGCATGCGAGAAAAGTAGATAGTCGCCATACGCCGCCAAAGGTGCCCCTTCTCCTCCCGCAGCAACATGTTTCTGTCTAAAGTCAGACAGGGTTATGATGCCGGTATTTACGGCAATATGATCTCCATCGCCGATCTGTAAGGTACTATTGGGCCAGTTGCGGTCTTTGGTCAATGATTGGGGTGCATGGTATACGGTTTGCCCATGGCTGGCTATACAATCAATCTCGCTGCTTGGTATATTCCATTGTTGTAATGCTGTATTGATTAATTTGGCATGTGTGACTCCAATATAAGCATTGAGTCCGGAAAATAACTGTTGGTCGATATTTCGTTTTGCAAAGACTTCACGGACTCGTGCTCTGAAATCATCCTCATAATCCATTGTAGCAAAATTCTCTAGCTGTATTTTTGTTGTTTTACCTGCATTTTCTATGCGGCATACTGCAATATCAAGACCATCCAAAGAAGTTCCGGACATCAGGCCAATAATACGACGTTCTTTCTTTTGTGAAATTTGGTAAAGTCTTTCGATTTGAGGATTCATAGCTTAAAAATAAACACAAAAATGTTATGATGAATATCATTTTTGACAATTAAAGATATTTTGTAACTTCACGGCATTAAAAATCAAAAAATTAAATACAATGAATTTTCCAGCAGAATTGAAATACACCAAAGATCACGAATGGATTCGTGTTGAAGGTGATGAAGCAGTTGTAGGGATTACCGATTTCGCTCAACGTGAATTGGGTGACATCGTTTTTGTTGACATAAACACTGTAGGTGAGGAAGTTGCCGCTAATGAAGTTTTCGGTACAATTGAAGCTGTAAAAACAGTTTCTGATCTATTTTTACCTGTATCAGCTACGATTTTATCGGTTAATGAAGCTATTGATGCATCTCCTGAATTGGTCAATTCTGATCCTTATGGTGAAGGTTGGATTGTTCGTATTAAATTGAACAACGCTGCTGATGTAGATGCTTTGTTATCTGCTGATCAGTACAAAGAAGAGATCAACGCATAAATTTGATATATAAGAAATAAAATAGGGGCCCTTTGGCCCCTATTTTATTTCTCGTTCCAGTCGTTTATTGACTTTTTAATGTGGTCGTTATTTTTGCTTCAGGCATATCCACGGCACTTGTCATTTCTGTTATCTTGGTAAGGCAGGTCTTTTTATCCAAGACATAAAAACCCTGTACGTTGCCTACCTGATTTGCATCCGGGCCGAACATTTTTCCTTCAACATTTACTTTGTAGCCTAACTCATTTGCTTCTATTAAAGTCATTTTGCTTTCCACCGAAATGCCGGAATCATCTGATTCCGTTTTGGATGTCCATGAATCACCTATTTTAATTGGCTGTTCAGGTAATACTGTACTTATATTTTCGAACATACTTTTATCAAACGGGATGTTAATACCCTCAGGTAACTTGATATCAGAAGATTTGCCAAGTTGATCAACATTAAAGCTAATGCTATTTTCTAGCAATTTGCCTAAGGTAGCATGCATCTGTTTGGAAAACTCATTGGCCTCGGGGTCTTTCGAGTCGTAGGACATGTCCATTCCCGCCATATTCATTTTCATGTTTATTCCGGTATATCTAAGGTCAAACGCGAAGATATTGTCTTTTTTCGTTGTATTGGTGATATCAAAGCCCATATTAAGGTCTGTAACCATTTTTTGGCCAGCAGCGTCAATATCCATTGTCATCACAAGGTTTTGCGATATTTTTTTTCCTGAATCGGGATTTACACGTAGTGTGTATTTCTTTTGTGCGGAAGCAGATATCACTAGAAATGCAAATACGGCCATCAAAGAGGCAATTCTTAATTTTTTCATATATGGAATTTTAATTTTTTTAATAAGCAACAATCGGTCAGCTTAAATATAAAAAAAATCCCTTTTACAACGTAAAAGGGATTTTAATTTTTTTAAGAATGTAATTCGTATTACTTCTTGATATAAGATACTTCTTTCACAGCCTTAACAACTTTCTCAACGCTAGGTAAAGCAGCTTCGATCAATGTTGGAGCATAAGGAAGAGGTACATCTGCACAATTTACGCGGATAACAGGGGCATCTAAATAATCAAATGCATTACGTTGTACATTGAATGCTAAATCCGTAGAAATAGACGCCAATGGCCATGCTTCTTCCACGATTACCAAACGGTTTGTTTTCTTAACAGACGCGATGATTGTAGGGTAATCGATAGGACGTACCGAACGCAAGTCAATTAATTCAACGCTGATACCTTCTTTTTTCAATTCTTCAACTGCAGGAATGACAACGCGAGGAAGCATTTTACCAAAAGATACAACAGTTACATCTGTACCTTCTTGGATAATATTAGCTTTTCCGATTTCCAAGTAATATTCTTCTTCAGGAACTTGTCCTTTATCACCATACATTACCTCAGATTCCATGAAGATAACAGGATCTGGATCGATAATAGCTGATTTCAACAAACCTTTAGCTTCATATGGGTTAGAAGGAACCACAACTTTTAAACCTGGTGTATTTGCAAACCAGTTTTCGAAGTTTTGAGAGTGTTGTGCTGCAAGCTGACCAGCATTTCCAGTTGGACCACGGAAGACCATTGGAATAGAGAACTGTCCACCACTCATCGAGTGGATTTTAGCTGCCGCATTGATTACTTGATCAATAGCAACAAGTGAAAAGTTGAATGTCATGAACTCAACAATCGGTTTTAAACCATTCATTGCAGCTCCAACTGCGATACCTGCAAAACCAAGTTCAGCAATAGGTGTATCAATGATACGTTTTGCACCGAATTCATCAAGCATACCCTGACTCACTTTGTAAGCTCCGTTATACTCAGCAACTTCTTCTCCTAATAAAAATATTTTGTCGTCTTTACGCATTTCTTCGTTCATTGCTTCACGAAGTGCTTCTCTGAATTGTATTTCTCTCATCAGTTGTAAAATAGTGTCAATTTTTAGATTACAAATCTACTATTTAAAATTGATATTTTGAAGATTTGAACCCGCTAATTCTATAGTTTTATGTCATTTTTTAATAAGTAAATGACTTTTGTATTAAATTTTTGAATATAAGTTGTTCAGATATTCCAATGTCTTTATAAGTGCCTTATTACTATTCATTATCGCTAACGGAATGTTCCACGTGGCACGGTTCCTTCTTTCCACGTAATTTGAAATACCACGAATCTCAATCACGGGAATTGTCATTTTATCGGCGGCATAGAAAACAGCAGCTCCTTCCATACTTTCAACAAGGCTATTAGGATGCAGTTTTTTAATTTTTTCGATACTTTCTGTTCTACCATGGACTTTGTTTACGGTAATTCCTTCCCCCTGTTTTAGAAAAGGAAGCCTAAGCTCCTTGTCATTCAGTAAACATGAGTTAAATGTAGACCTTCCATAGCCCAATTGATCTATTGGAATAAAATTATGACCGTCTTCCGCGCCTAGTTCAACAAATGATTCCGAAACGACTTGAATAACCGAGCCTATTTCAATCGTACGATCCAAACATCCTCCTATCCCGACATTAATGAGGAGATCATAATTTTTTTCGTGTAGCATTCTTCCCAGCTCAAAGGCTGTGGCGACCATGCCTACACCAGTTACTAAGGTATCGCATTGATCGTAATTTGATACCACTTCCAGAAAAGGCTGTAATTCAAATGAAGTAGCCGCAATAATTAATATTTGCATGACAAGCTCGTTTTTGATTGAAAATTACACATTATCTTGCAAGTAGAACTCTTTTTAGTATAAAAACATCGTTCTTGCAATGCGTCCTGCTTAGAAACGCGAGCTTGATGTCAATAAGGCCAACTGCTTTTTTGCTACGACCTTCTCTTTTATAATGCTGTACGAACTGTATAGTTTTCGCCCTGATGCTATTGTAAACAATACTAATAGATTAATATAACATCTTAAATTAGTTTAGATTTTATATATTTTTAGTTTAGGTTTTAGTTAGGCTTACTTTAGGTAAAACCTATATAAAACCTAAACTAAACCTAACTAAAACCTAAGTAAAACCTAACTAAAGATAAAAGAAAATTGGCCTTAAAAAATCAGCATTCGTTGTAGTTCTTTTAAACTGGGAGTATTTACACTCCGCTACAAAATTTTATATCAAATCATTCTTGAAAGCGGGTTGTAAGTAAGGATAAAGTGCTTAGATTTTTGCCTGTTTGTTCAACAAAAGAGAAAGCACTTCATTATATTACTATATTCTGACGGCATTCCTTAAATTGAGATGCTTTAATTGCACTTAAAGCCTTATCTTTGTATTATTATGATATTTATAACTCGTCGTGAACGTTTCTGTGCTGCGCACAAGCTCTATCGTGAAGACTGGAGTAAGGAGCAGAATGAACAGGTATTTGGTCTTTGCTCCAATCCAAATTGGCATGGACATAATTATGATCTTTATGTAACAGTGAAAGGAAAAGTCAATCCCGAGACTGGTTTTTTGATCGATTTAAAGATCATGAAAGAAATAATCAATCGTAGTATCATTGACAAAGTCGATCACCGTAATTTCAATTTAGATGTTGATTTTATGAAAGGAGTCATGGCTTCTACGGAGAATATCGCAATCGAAATATTTAAGATCTTAAAACCGCTGTTTGATGAACAGGGTGTGATCTTGCATAGTGTCCGTTTGCATGAAACAGAAAATAATTACGTCGAATATTTTGGCGATTAATCTTTAATACATTTAAATAGTAGAAACTATGAGTCAACACTCATTTGACAACGAAGAGTTGGATGGATATATTAAGATCGACAAATACAATACTGAAAAGGTAGATCGCATCGCTGCTCATTATACAGATATATTAGAATGTCTGGGGGAAGATCCAAAACGCGAAGGTTTAGTGAAAACACCAGAACGTGTTGCAAAGGCATTGCAATTTTTGACACATGGCTATGATATCGATGCTGCGGAGGTATTACGTGGTGCTATGTTTGAGGAAGACTACAGTCAAATGGTCGTCGTTAAGGATATTGAAGTATATTCTCTTTGTGAGCACCATATGTTACCTTTCTTTGGCAAAGCCCATATCGCGTATATTCCAAATGGCCATATTGTAGGTTTAAGCAAGATACCACGTGTCGTTGATATTTTTGCGCGTCGTCTGCAGGTTCAGGAACGTCTCACCAATGAGATCAGAGATTGTATTCAAGAAACTTTGGGCGCTCGTGGAGTAGCTGTGGTTATGGAATGCAAACACATGTGTATGGCGATGCGTGGTGTTCAGAAACAGAATTCTGTAACGACTACCTCTGCATTTACGGGAGCATTCCAAAATGATGTCACAAGATCCGAATTTCTACGCTTGATCACTGCTGATCTTGCTTAGTATATTTGTTGTTTAATAATAAAAAATGCCCCTCTAAAAGATCGTCTTTTAGGGGGGCATTTTTTTGATGAAATTTGGAAACAAAATAGAAAATCAAAAAATGGCAATATGGCTTTTTTATGCATCTGACGCGATTCTCGAAAAAAGCTCTTTACAAAAGGATAATTGTATTTTACTGGTATTCAGGTTTTTGTAAAAAAAAGTTTTTATCATAAAAATGTTTTTTGGTACCTTTGTGGTTATGGAAATTGTTGCCGACGATTTAGAGTCCTATTTGGAACATACTACAGACGAAGAAAATTCGTTACTGAAAAGGGTAAATCGGGAGACATATTTGAAGGAAACAATGCCCCATATGTTATCTGGACACTACCAGGGAAGAGTTCTTTCTTTATTGAGTAAATTGGTTGCTCCGAAACGTATCTTGGAGATAGGAACGTTTACGGGATATGCAACATTATGTCTCGCAGAGGGGCTGCAGGAAGATGGGATATTACATACTATCGATATCAATGCAGAGCAACAAGAACGCGTCCAGAGGTATTTTGATGAATCGGCATTTGCTGATAAAATCAGCTATCATATTGGAGATGCAGCGGTAATACTACCTACATTAGATGAAACATTTGATTTGGTATTTATCGACGCGGACAAAAAGAGAAATTTATATTATTTCGAAACGATAATAAATCAAGTTCCGTCTGGGGGACTTATTTTGATTGACAATGTCTTATGGAAAGGTAAGGTGTTAGATTCAAAACCAGACAACCAAACAAAGCAGATCATTGATTTGAATGCACGTTTAGCTCAGGACAAGCGCGTAGAAAAGGTAATATTACCGATTCGAGACGGACTTTTTGCCTTACGCAAGAAGTAATTTGTGAACTAAAACATTCTTCATGAATTTAAAACAATTAAAAAGCTTTGTACTGTTACTAGCTTTGGGAACTTTTGGATTAACAAAAGTTTCGGCTCAAAGTAATGCGGCATATGTCGATAAGTACAGTCCAATAGCAAAAGAAATGATGGAGGAACACGGTGTTCCAGCATCGGTTATCTTAGCCATCGCTATGCATGAAAGCGGAAATGGTGGTAGCAGGGTAGCAAAAAATTTGAATAACCATTTTGGTGTCAAAGGAAAAAACAACAGTACCGTTATTCGGTCAGCTTACAAAGGTTATCGGTCTGTAATGGACTCGTATGATGATTTTGTAGGAATAGTAAAAAGAAAAAAGACTACTCAGAGTCTTTTTGAAAAACATCCTGGTGAAAAATACGAAGCTTGGGTAAAAGCGATTGCTCGTTCGGGTTACTCCACGAGTAAAGGTTGGACAGCAAAAGTACTCGCTACTATTAAACAATATCACTTAGATATGTTTGATAATGATGCTAAGCAAAATAGATTCTCGTCAACAAAAAAATAAGCGCGACATTATTGCATGAAGAAGTTTTTTTATGGCATGTTTGTATTCATGATGTTGATTACATCATGTTCAAGCCGGAGAGGCACAATATCCTCTTCTAAATCTGGCTCCAATTCAAAAACTTCTTCATCCTCTTCTGTGGGGCGACCGACCATGGCTGGCAACGACTATATTGCTCATTACAAAGATGTGGCCGTTGCAGAAATGAATAAATATGGTATCCCTGCGAGCATTAAGCTTGCTCAGGCTTTACTGGAATCCGGTAATGGTAATAGCTATTTAGCACGTGAGGCTAATAATCATTTCGGTATTAAATGCGGTGGAGTTTGGAAAGGAAAATCCGTGACTCGTCCTGATGATAATATTAATGATTGCTTTCGTGTTTATGAAAATCCCGAACAATCTTTTCGGGATCACTCAGAGTTTCTGTTACGACCGCGATATGCGGCACTCTTTAAGTTGGATAAGAATGACTATAAAGGTTGGGCTAAAGGCTTGAAAGCAGCAGGGTACGCCACAAATCCACGTTATCCTGAATTGTTGATCGAAATGATCGAAAGATACCATCTTGATCAATATGATCGCGTTGAATCACGGCGTGAAAAAGTTGTACGAGAAGAGACCGTACAGGTTGAGATCGTACAAAATGTACAAGAAACACCTCCTACCGTAGTAAAAACAGAAGAAATCAAGAGCCCTGTCGCTATGCGTATTCATGAAGTTAAAGCTCAGGATACGTTATATTCGCTCAGTAAGCTGTACAATGTATCCGTTGATCAGATCAAATCCCTAAACGGTCTTACCGATGATGCGTTATCTTTAGGCCAATTATTGGTTATATCTAAATAGTTACGCTTTAAAAGATGTTAAATATTTCGCTTTTGTACAGCGATATAGTAGTTTTACGAAAGTGATACTATTGCGATATATTTTTCTACTTATTGCCCTTGTGGGCTTTACTTCTCCACTTTTTTGCCAAGATAAAAAAGTAGAGGGTATCGTTTTTGATAAAAATACCAAACAACGTATTGGAAATGTAAAGCTGGCCAACTTACGTACTGGAGAGGTCAATTATAATACTATCAAAGGAGAATTTGTCTTTAATGCACAGCTAGGAGATCATATTGTTGCGCTATGTAAAGGCTATTTTTCGGATACTCTTCAGGTGGATAACCGTGGATTGTTGCTGTTTCATTTGGTACGTGAATCGTTTTATATTGATGAGGTTCAGGTTTTTGCACGCAAGACCCCAGAAGAAATTCTGAAAAAAGCAAAAGAGGATTATGAGAAAGCATATCGTCTTGCGGGTTATGGTGACGTATTTTCTGTTGGCCCAAATGGTGCTGGATTAAGCATTAATTCAATCTATAGTTTATTTAGCAAGGAGGCTAAAAGAGCACGTCGACTAACTAAAACCATTGAAAACGATTATAAGGAAAATGTGATCGATTACAAATTTACGAAAGAGCTTATTAGTAAGATTACAGGATTAAATAGCGAAGAAGCTGAACGATTTAGAAGGATATTTAGACCCTCCTATTTCTTTATTCTCTCAGCGAGTGATTATGAACTGGTGAATTATATCAAAGATTGTTATTCACGGTATCAATTGAACCCTTCGCAATATTTTATTGAGCCTTTTCCAACAATTAATTATAAATTAGTACCGTAAACAAAAAATAGACGTTTTCAGAATGAAGTTATTCAATTTTGTCGGCATGGCTATGCTTTGCCTTTCTATTACCAGCTTAAAAGCACAGGATCTGAAAGATCTTCGAGCAAAACCAGATACCGTAATTTCTGTACAGAAAGAGCAACCATTAAATATTAAAACGATTCGTCCTATAGTTCCAAAATTAAACTTAGAGGTAGACTATTGGAAACATTGGACAAAATTCGGGATCAATTTAAACCAGGCGTCATTTAATGATAATTGGAAAGGTGGTGGTGTTGGTTCTATTGCTGTAGGATTGAATGCTAATCATAAATCGGATTATACGAAGGACAATTTCAATTTTGTAACCGAAGTTGATTTACGTTATGGAAAGATAAAGAATACGAATAATATTGCGAAGAAGAATAATGACCGTATATTTTGGGATAATAAGCTTTCTTATAAATTGTCTGCCAATTGGGCATTGTTTACGTCGGTGACATTTGAGTCGCAATTTGATGCGGGTTATAAGTATAAAACGGTTAACGGCAGAGATACAATAGACTATATTGAGAATGCTTTTATGGCACCAGCTTATCTGACAGAATCTTTCGGTCTTGAGTATAAGCCTAGTAACGAATTTTCCTTGCGTTTTGGTACGGGTACTGCACGTCAAACTTTTATCTTGGATGAGCGTGTTAAGCCACGTTCTGGAGAAGGTTTCTTTGAGAAATATGGATATTATAGAGATCCTAACAATCCAAGTGCGGGTACTGGTGAACGATTTGGTGTAAAGGAAGACCGCTCTTTTGCCAATGCACTGGCTTTTCAGCTAACGGGTAACCTAGACAAAAACTTCACAGATAAACTGAATGTAAAGGCTCGTTATAACCTTTTTGCTGACTACGAGAAACTTTCCAACCCTACGCACCGTTTGGATGTAACTGTAACGGCAAAAGTTACGAGAGTCATCAATGTGAACTTAAATGGTATCATGATCTATGATCCAGATGTCATTTCAAGAGTACAATTAAGCCAGTCGTTGGCGATGGGTATAGTCTATAGTTTACCAAAATAATGTTTAGGCCTGTGTCAATAGGGATATTGCTTTGTTCATTGCTGTCTTTGGCAAGCTGCAAGTCGAAGATACAGCCGGTGGTTGCAAAACCGCTAGTTGCGTCATTTGCTTCTGCATTGGTTGTGGAAGAAAAGGTCGAAGCTAAGCCAGATACCAATTTATTGACACCGGAGGAAAGAAAGGTTGTTTTTTTACAGAAGTCTGGAAACCATCCTTATTGGCGCCAAGAGGAAGCCATACATTATGATGTTCGTAAACCTAACTATGTCATTATTCATCATACAGCACAAGATAGTATTGGGCAGACAATCAAAACCTTTCAGATTCCAAGAACTAAAGTGAGTTCACATTATGTCATTGGCCGGAATGGCGAGATTATACAAATGTTGAACGATTATGTTCGGTCTTGGCATGCGGGGGTGGCAAAATGGGGTTCTATTGTCGACATGAACTCCTGTTCTATTGGTATAGAGTTGGATAACAATGGTAGGGAACCTTTTCCTGAGGCACAAATTAATTCATTGATGACAGTGCTTGATACCTTGAAATCGCGTTATTTAATCCCAACAAATAATTTTATTGGCCATGCCGATATTGCACCATCACGCAAGAATGATCCAAGCGTTTTTTTCCCGTGGAAAAAGCTTGCAGAACGAGGTTTTGGAATATGGTATGATGAAGGTCAGCTTGTGGCCCCTCCTGACAGCTTTAATGCGATAGATGCGCTTAAAATTATTGGTTATGACACCTCCAATCTAAAAGCCGCTATCGTTGCCTTTAAACGAAAGTTTGTCGTTCGGGATACAACCCCCGAATTGACCATATATGATAAGAGTGTATTGTACAATATCTATAAAAAATACTGAGCCTGATCAATCAGGCTTTTTTATTTTATTCAAGATCCCTTTTGTCCTTTATAGGACGAAGCACTTTCATCTCCGGTTGTAGGATATAGGCGATTAGCATGACAGCTAGGCAGCCAATAAGATTTAGCCAGAGAAAAGGAATCTTATTCATCGACCATACTGCTATTACTATAATTTCGGAAAGAATGGCTGCAAAAAAAACAGCTTTGCCTTGGATTTTCTTCATGTAGAAGGCGACGATAAAAATTCCTAGGATAGTACCATAGAATAGTGAACCCAAGATATTGACCGCTTCGAGGAGATTACCCAATCTGTTCGCATACAAAGCAACAATAACAGTAAATGTACCCCAGATCAACGTAAATAAACGCGACCACAAAAGGTCTTGTTTTTCAGATGAGTTAGGATTAATAAATCTTTTGTAGATATCAATGGTCGTTGTTGAGGCCAATGAGTTAATAGCACTTGCCGTAGACCCCATGGATGCGAGAAAAATGACCGCTATGAGTAGCCCAATTAGGCCCTTTGGAAAGACGCTTGTCACAAAAGAAAGAAAGACATAATTATTGTCATTCGTTTCCGCTATTGGGTTGTTCTTTTTGATTAAGTCCAAAGTCCCTTCTTTTACCGCTTGCATTTTTGCATTAAGTTGACCGAGTGAGGATCGATAATCAGCAATTCTTTTTTCATCGTCGTGATCCAATGCTGTATTAAGCTGCTGAACAACAGATTCACGTGTTTTAAATAGCTCGCTATGCTTTTGCTCGAGAATCTGGTAGTCAGGAGCATATTTGCTTTCTTTGAGCTTCTTGATCTCGACTTGATTGAAAAAAATGGGCGGCTGATGGAATTGATAATAGGCAAATACCAGAACTCCAATCAACAGGATAGCAAATTGCATGGGGATTTTCAATAGACCATTCATAATTAATCCCATGCGACTTTCTTTGATCGAAGCCCCTGTCAAATAACGACCTACTTGACTTTGGTCGGTCCCGAAGTAGGAAAGCTGTAGGAAAAAACCACCGATTAGTCCTGTCCAAAGTGTATAGTTATTATTGAGGTCAAAAGTAAAATCCAATGCATTGGTTTTTCCTGATTTTCCTGCAATATGAAGTGCTTTCGATAATCCAATAGACTCTGGCAGCAGATGGATAACTAATATACCTGCTACGAGTAATGATCCAAAGATAATGCTCATTTGAAGCAACTGTGTATGAGACACAGCTTTGGTTCCTCCATAGGTCGTATAGATAACAACAAAACTTCCTATGGCCAATGTGGTCCATGTTAGATCAATATGAAGGATGGTCGATATAATTAAAGCCGGTGCAAAGATGGTAATACCCGTTGATATCCCTCGCTGTATCAAAAAAAGAATGGCGGTGAGCCCTCTGGTTTTGACATCAAACCGTTTTTCTAGAAATTCGTAGGCTGTAAATACTTTTAGCTTATGAAAAATAGGAACAAATGTAATGCAGAGCACAATCATGGCCAACGGAAGACCAAAGTAGAATTGGACAAAACTCATTCCTGAGGAATAAGCTAAGCCGGGGGCAGATAAGAAAGTAATGGCGCTCGCTTGCGTCGCCATTACCGATAATCCGACGTGATACCAGGGTAAAGAACGATTACCTAGAAGATATCCATCAATATTTTTTATACCTCTACTCTTATAAACGCCATATATGACAATAACTAAGAGTGTCAGAAATAACACGATCCAATCTGCTGTACTCATGAATAGTGGTTCGTGAAAATGTACAGAAAAAGGATGAATACGAATAGCCAGATAACGACCAACCAGTAGAAACGCTTCCAGCTATTCATCTTTCTTATCTATCTGAAGGCTTTTGAGGATAGATAACACTATTAAAAATAGCAGCGATAATCAATCCGACAATAGCACCACCGAAGATGCTTAGAAATGTCTCGTTTGCAGTGAATCCAATTAATGCACCAAATACTACAGCAACTAAAAGAATGATTCCTTTTGCTTTGCCAGCATCAATTGTTGTGCAGCTGTTGTCAATCTGATTTTCCATTATTATATTATTTTGATTTTGATAACAAATTTACGAATAATCTGTAAGCTCCGGGAATTCCGGCAGGCAATTGTCTGAAAAAAGACAAAGATGTATAAACAAATTTACCTTTTCCATATTGAGCAATGAGTAATGAGCCATTATGTAACGGTTCGCCGGGATCTTGCATCGTGATCGGAGTGCGGTACTTTTTATCAATATCTTCCGCAAAGTAGAGCCCTCGCTCCTGTACCCAATGTTCGAAGTCAGCTTCGCTGATTTTGTTCGGGTAATTGAAAATCGGATCATTTTTATCGAAGTGTACTGTTGCAAGTTCGTCTGTTACACGGCTTCTGCCGATGCTAAAAGGAAAAGGACCAAAGTTTTTTGAGATCAGTCCATTGTTTACATTGTATTGTTCTAGGACTGTTCCGCCCATGTTGACATACGCAAATAGTCTGTTTTGGAGCTGCGCAATTTGCTTGTTGACGTTGAATATTCGTACACCCAAGATTACAGCATCGTAGCTAGAGAGATCTGCTTTTAATGCCTGTTCGTTACTTAATACATCAACTTTAATACCAATGGCCGCCAGCGACTCCGGAATTAGATCCCCTGCCCCATGGATGTATGCCACTTTTTTTACCGCGTTGATCAGGTTGACATTGCTCATTTTTATAGCAACATCTGGAAAATAAACAATATTAGGTATATGATTGTAATCGATGGATTTTATCTCTTTTAAGTGCTCTTTGTTTGCTAAGAGGAACCCCAGGGTATCAATGGAAGATTTTGAAGCATCTGATGGTTTTATGCTGATCTCTTTGGAAATTGTACGTTCGCCTTTGTCAAAAGATAGGTCAAAAGATGCCGGTGAAACTTCCCAGCCTTTAGGTACATTAGGTCTGACGTTAAACGTGGTTGTGTTTGCTTGTCCGTTTTTCTGAAAAGTCAGATTCACTTTGACAGTGTGGGCATTTTGTGTAAGTGCCAAAGGGCTGGAACATTTTGCCGTCAACTCTGGGACGATCACAATGGGGTCGTAGATTTCGCCACGAACAGGATCGGTATATTTATATTTTATGGGTTGACTGAGTGTGATATTTTCACCATTGATCCGGAGTTGAAATGATACCTCTGGAGCGTAGGGATTTTCTGGATAGCCGGTCAGGTTAAAATCACTGACATTAAATTTACCTTTTCCATGTGGTTCAATCAACCAGTAGGGTTGTGTCGTCCTGTCGGCATGTATAAGAACAGAGTCTCTTTGTAACTTGTTTATTTTTAGTGTTTCATGAATGCTGTTTCCATTTATTTGGGTCAGATCAACAGTTACATTTGGACGCCGAACAATAATGGAATGTTCCACTTTGATCTGATCATTCAAGGCATAAGATGGATTTTTAGCGATACTTTCGACCCAAATTCCACCACAGGCAAGAATTAGTTTTTCAACCTCTTTTTTCTTTTCAGTTTTCCAGTATTCATCATCAATTTGATCCAGTGCTTTGTACAGTTGGATCAATTCAGCAATGATCAATTCGGGCTTATCAATTTGATATGTTTGATTGATGTGATCAATCAAGGACTGAACTTTACTGCCGTTTTGAATTCTTTTCCATGAGGTGTCAACACCATCCAAGAGTGTATTTTTTGCAGGGACACCGTCTACATATTCAAAGTATTCGATTGATGAGCCGCGTTGGCTTGCCGAACCAAAGCCTTGGCTTTTGTGTGATGAACGGCTGTGTGCGGCAATTTCCCCATAAGAGGCTCCTAGAAGAGAATTGTAATCCCCGATATCTATTTTTAACTGATCTTCACGTGTATTGTTTTGACCTCCGAAATTAGCTGTATTCCAAAGCAAGCGTTTAGCTTTCCAGGGGCGTACAAATTGAAGTTGCTCTGGAAATTGATTCGGATCAGCAGCAGCTTTAAAGGCTTCATGTGCTAGAATGGCGGAAGCTTGATGATGACCATGTCCACCCCTTGGATCGGGAGGAAAACGTGTGATGATGACATCGGGCCTAAATTTGCGGATAATCCATACGGCTTCGCTAAGAACACGCTGTTTATCCCAGAATTCGAAAGTTTCTTCTGGAGTCTTTGAGAATCCAAAATCATATGCTGAGGAAAAAAATTGTTCGCCCTTATCGATTTTTCGAGCAGCCAGTAATTCCTGCGTTCGAATTAATCCAAGTTCAATACCTTGTTCTGTTCCGATGAGGTTTTGTCCGCCGTCACCTCGAGTTAGGGATAAATAACCTGTTTTATATTTTTCTTCCTGAGCTAGCCAAGCGATTAGCCGGGTGTTTTCATCATCGGGGTGTGCTGCAAAATAGAGTACCGACCCCAGTACGTTCAGTTTTTCTAGATTAAGTTTAATTTCAGCAGCGTTCCACTGTGGATTCTGTGCTTTAACGATTGAAGTTGACAAGATACCAGCCAAAATAATGATAACAGAGAGAAAAGGTCTTCGCATGTTTAAAGATAAAGATTTTGGTGAACAACGGATTGTTGGAGATTGTAATTTTATTGAAAGTCTTTAAGTAGTCCGTTTGTGACGTTGGTTTATTGCTTTGACTTATGGATATCATGCTGAATAAACTTAGGTCAATAAGAAAAATTTAGTTTTAGCGACGAAGTAAGGGGATCGATCGCTGAAAGGTAAAATATAGGCATAAATAAAAAACGGAAATCCCAATCAAGTTGGAATTTCCGTTTAACAATTAAAATATTTTTTCCTGAAACGAATTTTTAGAGAATAGTTATTTTGTCGCTTCGCTCCAAGTGGCAACCTTTAACATAGTAAATATATGTAGAAAATATTTAGTTCTGTCAGATTACTTTAATTAGTTTTCCACATTGCTAAATTTTGTCAACATTTTAGCTTTTGGAAAACTTATAATATATAGGCGCCATACATTTAAGATGCTGCAATACAACGATATTTAGGATAAGATAGATTCTCTGCTACCTTCAAAAAAATCTGGATTGGTCTAAATCTAATTGCATATTTGTTTGAAAAATTTCAATTGATGTTAGTTTCTATGCTTCAAATGCTCAAAAATGACAGGAACAACCTTTAAAGAAAGTTTCACAAGAATGCTTTTTTGGGCAAAGACTATTTATCAATCGCACCTAGAACACGCTTCATAAACATATTTAACGCGTCTTTTTTTGAGTTGCCTTCTTTAATCAATTTATCAACCTCTACAGCTCCGTATAGGTTTGAAATCAATTCACCAAGAACGTCAAGTTCTTCATCTTTCAAAGGAGCCTCGGTTAATGCTTCCAGTGTCTCGATTGTTTCCAAGACATAATCTACATCATTCTGCTCGATGAACTCTGTCAAATGCTTAATTACTGGTAGTTTCATTGAATAATTCTACTAATGCGTCTAACTTATTTGTTTGTACCTGATTGACTAATTTACCTTTTTTAAAAGCGGCAAAAGTGGGTAGGTTATTGACATTTGCTAGTTTGCGGGATTCAGGGAACTTTTCTGCATCAGCAATAACAAAAGGTACACTATCATTTTCGCCAGCCAATTTTTTGAATTTTGGTTTCATGATTTTGCAGTTACCACACCAGGTGGCGGAGTACTGAACCATAACAATATCGTTATTGTTTACAATTTCTTGTAAATTATCGTTTTCTAATTCTTGTAACATGATTTTATTATTAAGGTGATTGTTGGAGAAATCAACAGGAGCTGGGAAAAGCTCCTGCTGATAAGACGCTGTGGTCTTGTATTGTTAGTGTTTAGCTAAATAATCAGCTACACCTTTTCTATCTGCGTTCATGGCATCTTTACCTTCTTCCCAGTTTGCAGGACACACTTCGCCAAATTTCTGTACGTGAGCGTAAGCGTCGATCAAGCGTAAGTATTCTTTAACGTTACGGCCCAAAGGCATGTCGTTTACTGATTCATGGAATACACGGCCAGTTTCATCGATCAAGTAAGTTGCTCTATAAGTAACTGCAGAACCTTGTGCCAATGTTCCGTATTCAGGGTGTTCAACTTCTTGAACATCTAAGATTCCCAATATACTTGATAAGTTGCGGTTAGTGTCTGCCAAAAGAGGATATTCAACACCTTCAATTCCACCATTATCTTTTGCTGTGTTTAACCATGCAAAGTGTACTTCATTTGTATCGCAAGAAGCGCCGATTAAGACTGTATTGCGTTTTTCAAACTCAGCAGCTGCTTCTTGGAAAGCGTGTAATTCAGTAGGACATACGAATGTGAAATCTTTTGGATACCAAAACAAAAGCACTTTTTTACCTTCTTTAACTGCTTTTTCAAAAATGTTGATTTGTAAATTGTCGCCTAAATAATCAATTGCATCTACTGTAATGCTTGGAAAACTTTTACCTGTGAAACTCATAATATATCTTTCTTTTTTTTGTTGATACAAAGATACAGCAACTCGATGCAAAAAGCGAATTGATTTTACCAATACACTATCGTCAAAATCTATTATGACTAGATTATAACAATAAGTTTTTATTATAATAATGATAACTTGATCTGGCGAAGAACAGACCATTTGAATGTTTCTTGAAAATAAATGAATTAATACTGGGGTAGTTACAAATTTATGCCCTAAAATAATTGCAGTTTTGCAAATCAAAAGCTACTTTTGCGACGTTCAATTCTAGAACAACACAATGCTGGAGGGGTTCCAGAGCGGTCAAATGGGACGGACTGTAAATCCGTTGCTTCGGCTTCGAAGGTTCGAATCCTTCTCCCTCCACCATTTTTCATTTTCTAAATCCAGTTTATCTTACAGGTTCTAAATTTGCGTTTGATCTAGACTATTTCATAGTAGATGAAACCGATTTAATATTGATTTTGGCTATTGTGGATGTTAATCGCTTAGTAAAACTAGTCTATATAGGGGCTACCTCTCTTTTTTAAAAAAAATATAACAGGATTTTAGACTAGCTATTGACTTATATATAAAATAAACCTAAGTTTGGCTTCTGAAAAGGCCCCGTAGTTCAACGGATAGAATAGATGTTTCCTAAACATTTGATAGCAGTTCGATTCTGCTCGGGGCTACAATCTTCGAAAAAGATCGCCGAAATCTGTAAGACTTCGGCGATTTTCATTTCTTCCCATACAAGATCCCATACAATTTATCGATTTCCTCCACAAGAAGCTTTATAGTCTCGAAATTTTTAGGATTCCTTTCAATGTACAAGGATTGCAAGAATTTTTCACAAAATACTATTTAACAACAAACATTGCTTCTAACATTTCTTTCACTTTTGGAAACAGGTCTTGATATACTTCTCTATTTTCTTTTGGAATATCTTCAATTGAAGTTGACATTATATATAAAATCGATTCGTTTATATTTAGGGCGTCACAAATCTTATTTAATGTTTGTTGTGTTGGTCTTTTTTTTCCTAACTCAATTTGCGATAGAGACGTTTGCGTAATACCTGCTTTTGATGATAATTCTATTTGATTATAATTAGCAGCTTGTCTAAGTTGTTTTATAGTATTTCCAATATTCATTTTATGTATCCTTAAACAATTTATATAGTATAATGGATATATCGGCTATTCTTTTACCAATTTCCCATTTATCTATTTTTTTTAATCCTTTTGGAGTAACAATTAAATCTTCATCTTTGGAAGATTCAACTAATTGTCTTAATAGTAATAATTCCTTTTTGATATCTTTGGGAACCCTCCTTTTAGAAAGAAGATGATTTAAAGTGTCTAATATAATTTGTTTCATTATTTGCTAATTTATTTATTACTGATTTAGCTGTATTGGAGAGCATTTTTACAGAAAATAAATTAGTATATTCATCATCATCATTGTTGAAGAAAAGTATTTTTGAAACAAATAGTTGTATCGTTAATCTGAAATCAAAATAATAGCCATTAATCTTGAAATTTTGTACTCTGTCTATTAATCTATATAAGATTCGAAGTTTTTTACCTATAGATTTTTTTATATTTTTCTTGCTTTTAAAGGAACAAAAATCATGAAGTATTTTGTCTTCATAAAATGAGTAATAGACTGAATCTTTTAATTCAAAAAGAAGCTTATAAGAATTGGAGAAATCTACTATTTCATAGGCGTTCTCCAATATGGTAATCTCATTATTTAATAGAATCCAATTTTTAGCGACTTCGTTAGCAACCATAAATTTATTTTTATATTACTCAAAGTTACTAAAAATATTTTATTTAACAAATTATAGTTATTAGTAGACGTAACTTAGGCAGTGTAGAGATCCTCCAAATTGAGATAAATTATCACAATTCACAGTTTCTGTTTTAAAACCTAATTTGGTGTATAACTCTACGTTTACTCTATTGTAATAATCAGTCTCTTTTTTTGTTGGTAAAGAATATTGTGGTAATATCACCGTATCATTTAGAATAATATTATTGATGTAAATGCCCCTCGATACCGAATAACAGCCACTTCTTTTCTTTTTTCTGCATTGGCATTTAATACTTTGATCAATAGGCCTGTCATGTATCCTCATTGTTTCTAAACCAACATCGTTTGCTATACTTAGTATCCCATCCAAATAGATGTTGTCATCTTTCAAAAAGGGCATATTGGGATAGAGACTGACTGCCAATCTTCTGTCGTTGACAAATGAAGCAAACCCATCAATATGACCTATTGCATCTTCCTTTTGACGAGGTATCACTATCGACTTTATTCCTAAATAATCTTCTATCATATGTTCTATATAGAATTTGGAAAATGAGGGATTGTCCTCTATTATTTTAGAGGTCATAAACCCATATCGATCGTTGTTTATTAGATTACCACCGTCCCATATCAATGGAATGTCTATCATTTCCTTACCGATAAAAGACCTTATGATTTCTTTTGAGAGCTGATTGATTTTCTTAAAGTATTTCCACCTAAATCGATAATCACAATACATTGGAAAATAAATAGGCTTTACCAATTTGTTGTTGTTGATAAAGCCTATACAGTCCCGAAGCCAGATTTCGTCCCAGTCCTTTATAATAATTGATTCAATAGCTCTCTCATTTCCTATTCTGTCTAACAATATATTAAGATCGTGTAGAGAAGATGAAATCAATTGGATATTGATGTTCTTGGGTATCTTTTTAATTAGTTCTTCAATTACGATTGTAGTCTTATTGAAATTGTTTTTAAATGACCTTGGGTAAGCTAAAATAATGTTCTCTACCTTTCTAAATTCGCAATTCATACTATAGTTTTATTCTAATTTGCAAACGTAAAAAAGGTTTTTGCGAAATCAAAACCTTAATCTTTTATACTTTTCTTGATCTGGTTAGTACCTCTGAATAGTGCTTTCCCTTTTGTATTTTGGATTTCATTTTGTTTTTTTGTTGATAATGTTTCGATTTCTATATCAGGAAAGCATTTTCCTCCTGTTGCGAGAGTGAAGATCTTTTTCCATGTATTTATACTATAGTCTTCATCTATCACTTTTGCTGTTTTAAGGGTTATAATACAATTAGATTCGTCAATTTTTGTAATAACTAATGCACATTCAATATTATCATCTATCCATTTGCCGGAGTATGTAATTTTTAATACTGTTCCATATAATTCTTCCTTATCAAACCTCGTCGCTTTATTTGAAAATTTTGCAATCCAATCTTCCCCATCTAACCATTTTATTGAAAAGGTCTTAGATTTTTCATCAATAATCACACGACCTTGTCTACGTTCCTCATAAAATTTATAATATGCTTTGTATTCATTTTGCCTCACCAATACAGGTCTGTCATATTTTGCCAATTGATAACCAACGAAGGATAATTGATTTCTGTTTTGAGCAACTACTGTGTTAAAAAATATGTTTATCAATAGAAAATAAAAAAATATATTAAATCTTTTCATCTGTTTTTTATTTAAAAATAACGCATATATGCGTTTATTCAAAATATAAATATACCCCAATTTGCTTATGTGATAGGCATCAAGAATTTAGAACTTAATAAGGCCTTCGGTGAACACCTTAGAAAACTCCGAACAGGTAAGAAATTATCTCAAGAAGAGCTTGCTAATTATGCTAATGTTCCTATATCTCAAATAGGCAGAATAGAAAGAGGAGAAGGTAATCCTACACTCAGCACACTCTTTAGTCTTTCAAAGGCGCTAAAGGTGGATCTCAAAGATCTTATCGACTTTAATCGCTCTATATAAAAATTGCACCACACTTTTTTAGGTGCTGTATATCGAAGAATTTTTTACGAACGCAAGATTTACCAATCCGCAAAGAATTCTACCGTATATCGCCCCTATTAAAGCTATATTTCTCATAGCTCCTTTTTTGCAATTATAAAAACTAGGGTCGCCGAAACAACCCTACATATTCATAAACATTAATTTATAACAAACGTTCTCACATAGTGGGAAGCGGAATCATGTACCAGTATCTTATTTTCTGTCAATAAATCACTATAGCCATTTTCTGTCAGAGTTTTTCGGAGTGCCTGATGGAATTGATCAATCAGTTTATTTTCTATTTCTTCAATATCATTATCTCCATCAAGTATATCACATATTTCTGATGAATTATAAATATCAATACTTTTCAATATTTCATACATTGAATCATCCAATCTTTGCATGCTTGTTAATGGAATACTATCAATTAATCTTATTGTCTTCATTTTTTTTGTTATTTGCTCTTTTGAATTTTTTTGGCTTTACTTTCATGATATATTACCCGTTTCATCATTACTGACGAGTGATGAAATCGTGCAGATTTTTGATTTAGTTTTTCAATAAGAAATCTATTTTGTTTAAAATTTTATCTCTAACTACATTATGGAAGTTATCTTCCGACTTATCGATTAGGTTATACACCTCTTTACAATCGTCCATATATTTGGAAAAATGATGTCGGGACAAATGTTTTGCAAGGTCTTTTTTTTGACTTTTATTGCAATAGGCATATACCTTATTCAGCTCATCAATCGTTAAATTACGTTCTGTTATGGGGATTCTTTTGATGTTATTATAACAATCCATCATATAATTACCCAGTAACTTCCAATTACATACACCCATTAAATTTTCGAGATTAATCTCTTCTTTGGCATCCATGCCTAAAACAGACCTGAGCTTTCTAATCTGTCCGTATACGACTTCCATCCTCATCAGATTAATGCCAGCTAATTTGGACACTCCTGATTTGCTATAAAACTTCAGCTGATAATCTGACATAAAGACTTTTCTCGTTAACGGCTTGCCTATTACTCCTCCCCACGCATCTATTGTCTCAAAGAGATTTATCGAATTATGTACCTGAAACGATTCATAGCGTTCCATTATCTCCATTGGTTTATATCCTCCAACATCTATATTTACGCCTGTCTCAAGCTTAGTCGATACCTTAAAATCTTTTATATCTCTCTTAAAGTAAAGTTCAGAAAACAGGTAACATACAGAATCAAAATTTGACCGACAGAAATCATTATGGTTACCATCTATTCTAATATCGGCATACGCCCTGTTGTAGAAACGATGAAGGCTGTTCTTTATCTTCAACTGCTTGCTATTTGGATAATACTCAATCTTAAGGTTTTCGAAGTATACAACCATTTTCTCTGCTTCCTTTGGCATTTCGACATCTATCAAATCCAAAAACTTTTTAAAGTCTTGCATAGTTAAACTATGCAGGACTAATACTATATAATCAATCATATTATGTGCCTTTCTTAATTGAATTCAATACTTCATTTTTGGAAAAGAGTAGCTTTCTTCCGCATTTAGAATATGGGATAGTTTTATCTTTTATACGTTTTGTAAGAGTAGTTTGTGATATCTTTAGCAGATCACAAACTGCTAAACTGCAAAGTATCTCATCTTTTTCTTGGTCAGATTTAATAAACTCTCTTTTTGCTTCTTGGAGCTTTTGGTTAAACTTTTGAAAAAAGACCTCAACTAAATTTTCAATTGATACAGATATCTCAAGCGTAACTTCTTGGGTGTCGCATTTAGTTATATTTATTTTTGACATTTCTATTTAATATTTGTAATTATAAATTAATAATATATTTAAAAATTTTTTATATATCTAATTTTTCCAGTAGTTGTGCCCTTTGAAAGCTGGGCTGTATTTTGTTGTATCTAGCAAACGAGGATATACTTTTGTGATTACTCAGTGAACGAATCAGCTCCGAGTCCATCCCTTGATTAAATAAATAAGAGATAAATGATTTACGACCAATATGCGTAGTAAGGACCTCGTAAAGCTTACGAGGAAATTCTCTTCGATCAGAGCCATAGTATTTGACTTTAATTACATCTCTATTTAATCCAGATTGCTTTCCTAAATCTTTAAGATGACCATTCATTTTTTGATTAGATATAAATGGAAGAAGCTTGTCACTTTCGTTATATCGATATTTTTCAATAATTTCTAATGCAGATGGGTGTAGAGGGACACTTACAGGAGTCTTGGTTTTAATTGAAACATATTCTAATGTATCACCAACAAGGTTATTCTTTTTTAGATTAGCCGCATCAGAGTATCTCAATGCAGTGAAGCATAGAAATAAGAAACAGTCTCTCACTCGCTCAAGATATTTGTTGTTAGACAGATCTAAACATTTGATGGCTAGTATCTCATCTTTCTTTAAAGCAACTATTTCAGGTTCTTTAGCTGAAAAAGAAAAAGTTTTATAGATCATATTTTTATTGTACGATCTTTGGCTACAATAATTGAGAAATTGTTTTAACGTTTGAGTGTATTTGGCAATTGTTACATTTGAATGATTCATTTTGTTCATTAGAAACACTATATATTTTTGATAGAATTCTGTATCAATGAAATCGAAATCAATTGCTATTTTATTTGTTGTAGAGAATTTTTTTAGAATATCAAGAGATGTGTTGTGTTTTTTGAGAGTGTTATTAGCACACTTTAATCTCACGTGATTTATGTACTCCGTGTAGTATTCCCAAAATGTCTTTTGATTACTTGTATTTATTTTGTTGAGATTATTTCGCATATAGGCGACCGATACATTTATCCCGTTAAGCTGAGCATCTAAATAAATTTTTTCAAGTTCAGCTATATGGTTTTGAATAATAGCGTTTTGTTCAATACTATTTATTGCAGAGGGTTTGATTCGGTGATTTTTATTATCCCAATTCTTTCTTTCAATCGAAATCCCTGTTTGAACCCAAATTCGTTTCCCATTAAAAGTGAAATCAATTAAAATTGGGACATTTTTTTCTCTGAGCAAACCTGTCTTAGGATCTTTTCTTTGCTCTAATTTTGCTGTAGCTTTTGCCATTTTTTTTCTATTTTTTAAAATTGTTTTTTTATATAATTAATATATAATTATTTATATATCAAGTGTTTACAATTTTAAAAAGGATGTATGAAAGATCAATGAAAAAAGTTGAGAAAGTCGTTATTAAATAACAGGTTGATATATATTCCTATAGTTATTTTATAAATTAAATTTCGGATACTGAATTGGAAAACAAAAATGGCCTTCTATAATATAGAAAGCCACTTATAATATATAATTTTATAAATTTACTTATTGTTGATTTTCTTCCATAGATTATTTAAAATAATTAAATCGTTATCTGAAGAGATCTTGGCAGGTTGTGGACGTATTGCACATGAATATTTCCTATTAACTTTGAAGTAGTTTACTTCATCACTTATCTTATGTAAGATACCTTGAAATATTCTGGATCCAACCGTTAGATTTATAGGGCATAGATTATTGTTTGTTAGTTCTAATGAAAGACATCCACAGTATCCAGGTTGAGCGATGGTCGATAATGTTAATCCTAATCGTGAATATGAGCTGCGCATATTAAGACTTAATAAGATGTCTTTTGGTAGTTTTACGTATTCAAGACTAGATGCTAAAACTGTTTGATGAGGATATAAAGTAATAGTTTCTCCCAACTGTCTTCTCGTTTCAGAAAAAAAAGATTTTAAATCTTGAGATTTTCCAAATTCTTCGTTAAGTGATGTTGTTATTAATGGATTTCTGCCTAATGATGAAACAAGAAAATTGGTTCCTAGTCGGAAGTC
This sequence comes from Sphingobacterium sp. 18053, assembly GCF_902706145.1. Lineage (NCBI taxonomy): Bacteria > Pseudomonadati > Bacteroidota > Sphingobacteriia > Sphingobacteriales > Sphingobacteriaceae > Sphingobacterium > Sphingobacterium sp. 18053. The sequence goes on along the minus strand of NZ_CACSJW010000006.1, from coordinate 73,456 downwards.
AATACTTACTTCACCTATTTGTGATTCTTCAAGTAATGGTCTAATTACAAGATCTTGTTTTTTAATAAGGGCATCAATTTCTTTGTGGGAGAGTATCGTTGACATTATTTATTTTCCTTCCAATTTTTATTTATAAAATAATTTCCAATTGATTTTTCAACAAGATTATTTATTATGTTGTAATAATTACTTTGGGTAATGTCTTGGAAACTATCACCATTTGTTGCAATGAATTTTTCTTTGGAATTTAGCCATGTTCTCCACCCATAATCGAAGATACCATGTAGTTCATCTTTGCACGAAGCTTCAAATGGAATTAAATGATAAAAATCGTCTGACTCTATGGTTTTATATCTAATTCTTAATATTTGACCTGAAAGCTGGCTAATTGAATTGATTAAGAGTTCTATTACCCTATTTGTTTTGCCAGATAGAAAGGTCTCTACCATTTCCATTCTTAATTTCGTATCAGGATGTGTATATGATTCCGAATTGCCATACTGGAAAGAAATATAATTTATATAAATATTTGAATTTATTCCAATATATTGAGAAGCAAATATGTCGCAAAAATATTCAGCCAAATGGTTAATAAAGCAGTTCATTATTCTATCCAAATTTTCCGTTGGAGTATCAACATCAACTTTTAAAATATCTGGGATTATTGAGGGGAAGTAATAATGTAAATCTGAGTGATTAAATCCAAATTCACCATCATTTATAATTAAACTAACAGTATTTCTCACCACACTCAGCTGATTATCTATAAAATGGCCCAGCTCATGGTATAAAGGAACTGTGCAGAAATAATCTTTGGATAAAGTAAATGGCAGATTTATTTTAACTAATTTTTTCTCAAAAGATATCCCAAATTTAAACTGTAGATCTTTATAAAATAGCTCTGTAAAAGATTCTAGGGAATAACTAAATGAATACAATTCCTTTTTTAGGCCAGTCACAATAATATAGTCATCTGGGTTAATCCAATCTTCCATAGCGTCCTTTAAGCACAAAACCATTTCATAAGGTATCGTATTTAAGGTGTTATCTTTCAAGAGTGTGATACTACTTAAAATAAACTCTAAATAGGTCTTATAAATTGATAGCTGGTTAGGATCTGTTAAACCATTAAAATCTGTTTCTTTAAGATGATCGAATAGATTTATTAAATTTTTATGGTAATCTTGTTTGTGGCTGTCTGAGTAAGTGTCTTCCCTACTATTTGATAGTAACTGTCCAACTTCTTCCAATTGAAGTTGTAAAACTTTAATTAATAGATCCATTAAAAGGATAATGCAAATTTTTCTTGTTCTTTATGTGCTAAAATTTGTTCTAGTTTATCTAGATCCTGATTTGATACATTTTCAAGATTTAATTCTTGAAGCCAAGGTTTCGCTATTCTTGAAATAAGAATTTTTAACCTTCTAGATTCTGGATCAGTTTCGAATAATTGTTTATTCCCGGAAGCTAAATCTTTGGAATCTTTTAATATACTTTTTACATACTCTAAATAAGATGAATCCATTTTTGCATTAGCAATGAAATACTTAATGAATCCTAAATCCTCATTTTGGTTGTTTACAGCGAATAACATATATCTCAGATTAAGAATAAAATTTCTGTTAAAAGTGATTATTTTATACTCTCTTTTATAGAAAAAGTTATCAACAGATGTTGGTAACTTTTGTTTTGTTGGTTCTTGTGCTAATTTTCACGAAAATATAAATAAAATTTTTAGAATAAAAAAAAATTGAAATTATGTGTTAAATAAAAGTTTTGGATTTCATAAATAAACGAATATCGGCTTAGCGTAATTTTAACTAATTTTTGCATACAAAATTTCATACAAATTCTCCTTTTATCAATAAGTAATAAACTAATATGCATTTGGAAATCTCAAAAATTTTATGCTTTAATAAAGTTTTTGCATTTCCAATTTTATAATAAATAATCCTGTTTTTATTATTAACATGTGAATTCTGCTCGGGGCTACTGAGAAAAGCGATGGATTTCCATCGCTTTTTTTGTTTAGTGCCTAATAGTTTTTCTTTTCTTATCAAAATAAATACGTAATAGAATTGTAAATTTTTAATAGAATGTTTATTTTCGGATCATTATTTACACATACAGCAATTTTACTTTTGGCCTGTAATTCTGTAACATACATTGAATGGGAAAATTTTTATTGTACCAATTTAGAAAGGTATATGCAGCTAATCCTGCTTTTTTTGTTTGCTTTGCCATTTGGATGGCCTTAATGACAGCTATAGTTGTATTTATTCCGAAGGGAGATTCATTCCATTTTGTGAATACACGTCATGCATTTTGGGCCGATATTCTTTTTACAATACAGACCTATTTTGGAGATGGTCTTTTTGTTATAGGTGTATTTATTGCTTACTCCTGTACACAGCAGTGGAATTTTGCTCGAGCTATCCTCGGGACTTATATCTTTTCAGGGCTGATCTGTTGTGTACTGAAAAACCTTTTCGATGCCGATAGACCGGCAACGGTATTTCATGGAGACCCAACATTCCATGTTGTTTCTTGGTTGCGTGTAGCGCACTTTAACTCCTTTCCTTCTGGACATACAACTTCGGCCTTTGCAATGGCGGCTACGTTAGCCATTATCTCAAAAAATAGGGCTTTTGGGATAATTTTATTTGTTCTCGCTGTATTAACGGGTTACTCTCGGGTGTATTTGGGCCAGCATTTTGTGGAAGATGTATGGTTTGGCTCCATCTTAGGGACAGGTACGGCTTGTTTTTATCTATTGGCAATGCCTTATGTTTTAAGAAGTAAACGTATGTCATTTAGCCTGAGATTTCTTCAGGTCAAAATCTAAAGTGCAAATTCGGTAAACATGTGCTTTGATAGATTAGGCCGGGCGTGTTTCTTTAAATAAAGATAATCGTCCAACCATCATAAACATCAATAGGCCGAAACAGGCAAAAACACCGTAAGAATAGCGTAGGCTAAAAGCTTCAGCAATATATCCAATTAAAGGCGGTCCCATTAAAAAACCCAGGTAACTGATGCTTGAAACCATGGCTAAGGCTACTCCAGATGGTACATTTTTGTTCTGCCCAGCAATGCTGTAAATGGAAGGGACGTTGCAGGCCACGCCTATACCTACTAACATAAAAGCGAGGGTGCAGATGATAAATTCAGGAAAAATAACCGATGTCATCATTCCGACGAACATCAGCAGACCACTGTATTGCAGGGTTCTTTTTCTACCTAATTTGCGAATGACAGCATCACCAACAAAGCGCCCAGTGGCCATCATAATCATAAAAGAAGCGTAGCCAACGACAACAAATTTTTCGGGAGCTTGAACGATCTCCTTGAAATAAACGCCACTCCAGTCAAACATTGCCCCCTCTGTTGCCATGCTGAAAAAGCCGATAATGCCGAGTTGAAGTAGGCCACCTTCCGGTTTAGAGAAAAAACTACGCTTTTCCTTTTGAGGAGATTTGCCCGGAACCAAATACTTTTGGTTGATTAGTGTATTCGCTGCGACAATGACTAATATGATTAAAAAATGGTAAAAGGTGTTCAGACCCAAATTCATCGTTAACAAGCCGACTAGTGCACCTGTGAAGCCAGCGATGCTCCAGGCTCCATGAAAAGAAGTCATTATTGATTTTTTGAAAATCTGCTCAGTTGCAACGCCTTGCGTGTTAACGGAAATATTACACATATTGCCGGTGACACCAAACAGAAATAATATGCCTCCCAACTGCCAGGCATTCTGTGCAAAGGGGATGGAGCACAGGACCAAGGTATAAGCGATAGGTACAATACGCAAAACACTTGCACTGCCATATTTTGTGACCAGCTTTCCTGAGAGAGCCATTGTTGCAAGCTGCCCAACAGGAAGCATTAATAAAATTGTACCCAATTGCCCCTCACTTAAATGGAGATAAGCTTTAATAACGGGAATTCGACTTGCCCAAGATGCAAACGCGATCCCTTGGCAAAAAAAGAAAAGTGATACCGCGATTCTTATGCGATTTCGTTTGTTATAAAGATCTTCTTCTGAGTGAGTTAACGTTGCGTCCATAGTTTCTGATTTGAGGGTGCAAAGTTAAGGATAAGTATCCCATTAAAAAATATAATGATTCAAAAAATACTTCAACTTTTAGGTTGCAATAGGAATACAGAAATATGCCTATATTTAAATTGCTCATCGGCTTGTTGATAATTATACGCGATTAATTCGATAATTATCTTCTGTTTCAATCTTTTCAGTAAGAAAATAATACGATGTCCTTTTTGAATTTGGCTAAATCATATTTATTCAATATGATATGTTTTGCATAACCATTCCTTGTATAAGAACCGGAAAGACACACATTTGTTTCAGTCTATTTTCAAGCATGGTTCAATTTAAAAAGATATTAGATGTGGAAGTCAAAAATAGGCCGAGTGGGAGCTTCTACTTCTTTAGAAAATAAACACCTATGAATAAGGGGAAAAGGTCTACGATAAAATGCTGAAATAGTGAAGAAATAAAAATATAAAATTCTTCATTATTTCATATTGGTTTGTTCAATACCTATTCTACCTTTGTATTGGCAAACAATTATTAGCCTCCTAGATAAAATGATAAAAAAACTAATCTTAAGCACAGTACTAGCTTATGCTGGAACTACCTGTGTTATTGCGCAGCAACCCACATTTTTGTCCCATCCGACGTTGAGTCCCGATGGTAAGGAAATGGTTTTTAGTTACGAAGGTGACCTTTGGAAAGTAGGGAGCCAGGGTGGTGTTGCAGTTCGGCTGACAGGAATGGAAGGAAATGAGATCAATCCACGAATTTCCCCTGATGGAAAATGGCTAGCGTTTTCGGCCAATCAAAATGGTAACATGGACGTCTATGTGATGCCTTTGGCTGGTGGAGATATACGACAGCTTACATCGCACGATGCTTCGGATGAAGTAGACAGCTGGAGCTGGGATAGTAAGACGCTTTATTTTACGTCATCGCGTTACAATAGAATGAGTGCTTATCAAGTCGCTTTGGATGGTGGAACGGCAACTAGGTTGTTTCCCCATGTCTTTAACTATATCAGTAATGTGGTGCCAACACCTTTAGGAGAATTATTATTCAATGACAGCTGGGAAGGCTATAGCTCGGCCAATCGCAAGCGATATAAGGGAGCTTTCAATCCGGATATAAAGTCCTATAATCCCAAAACAAAAGCTTTTCAACAGTATACAGATTATATAGGTAAGGATTTTTGGCCGACAGTGGACCAGAAAGGAAACATATTCTATGTGTCCGACGAAAGCAATGGTGAATACAATCTTTATCAAATAGCTGGAAAAGCGAAAACCCAATTGACATCTTTCCCAGAGTCTATCAAGCGTCCGTTTGTCGCGGCAGATGGTAGTAAGATCGCATTTGAAAAAGGCTACCAGCTTTATATTTACGATGTCAATGCAAAGAAAACCATACAGCCCAACATCGCGCTTAACCGCAATCAGGTTCTGGGAAAGCTGAAAGAGTTTAACATTTCAGGTAGCATCAGTAATTTTGACGTTTCAACGGACGGGAAAAAGATGGCATTTGTATCCCGTGGGGAATTGTTCGTTTCGGATATCGAAGGAAAGTTTGTTCGTCAGATGCCAAGTCAAGGGGAGCGCATCATGGAAGTTAAATGGCTTAAAGACAGTAAAACATTGCTCTATAGTCAAACGTATCAAGGGTATCAGAACTGGTTTTCACGCACAGCAGACGGTAAAGGAGAGGTAAAACAATTGACACAAGATCTGCGTAACAATCGGGATATTACATTCAATGCAGATAAAACAAAAGCGGTATATCTCAGCGGACGTGATGAAGTTCGTCTATTGGATTTGACAAGTTTGAAGAGCCAAACAGTAGTTAGAGATGAAATCTGGGCATTTCAAAATTCTTCGCCCTCATTTTCTCCCGATGGAAATTATCTTTTATTCACGGCTATACGCAATTTTGAACAGGATATTTTTGTGTATAACCTGAAAAATGAGCAAACGACAAATTTGACAAATACAGGTGTTACAGAAGCAGCACCATATTGGTCTCCTGATGGTAAATACATTTATTTTGCGAGTAATAGGACTAAGCCTTCTTATCCTACTGGTATGCAAAACTCAAGCATTTTCCGAATGGCATTGACCAACTTTGACCAACCTTATCGTAGCGCAAAGTTTGATGAATTATTTGTAACAGCTGAAAAGAAAGATACGACAGTAAATAAAACTGGTGCAACTAAGAAGGAAGATGCTACTAAGGATAAGAAGAAAAATGATGCCGACAAGGTAAAGTCAACCGCAACAACAGCAGCCGAAGCCAAGAAAGCTGTTTTGGTCCAATTGGATTTAGAAGGATTGCGTGACCGAATTGAGCAAGTCAGTCCAGCATTTGGAACACAATCTGATCCTTTGGTGATACAAAAGGGCGATAAATCCTATTTGTTCTATGCTTCCAATCATGAAGGAAAATATAGTACATATCGTACCGTATATGAGTTATTTACACCAGCCAAAACCGAGAAAGTCACAGATGGAGGCATGGGGCAATTTGTAGAGTCTGCAGGCAAGTACTTTGTGTTGAGTCGAGGAACAATTCAGAAATATAATCTTGATTTGAATAAGCTTGATGCGGTCACAATGAGTTTTAAATTCAATCGGGATCTTGAGAAAGAGTTCAATCAGATGTTTTATGAGACATGGGCCAATCTGGAGGAGAATTTCTACGATAGCAATTTCCATGGTGTAGATTGGACCGCTGTTAAAAAGAAATATGAGAAATATCTTCCAGGCATCAACGATAGGACAGATTTGCGCATCCTCTTAAATGATATGTTGGGCGAACTCAATTCGTCACATTTGGGGTTCAGTTCTATGGGACAGGAAGAACGTAAGCCGTTTGGTTTTGTAACGAATGAAATCGGTGTGATCTATGATACAAGCAACCCTTATAAGATTAGCTATATCGTTCCGAATGGCCCCGCAGCAAAGAAAGAGGCCGATATTCATGCTGGTGATATCCTCATGGCGATTAATGGAACAAAATTGAATACGCAGGCAGATCGCGATAGTTATTTTACTTTGCCTTCACTGGAAGAAGAAATCCAATTGACCTTGAATCGTAATGGTAAGGAAATTCAAACAAACATTCGTCCGGTATCAAGCGCCGTGTTTAGAGACCTACTCTACGACCAATGGATTAGAGATAACCGAAGTCGAGTTGATCAGTTGAGTAGCAATAAGATAGCGTATTCACATATGAAAAACATGTCGGATACTGAATTACAAAGGTTCTTGATCGACATGGCTGAACAGGAGAATAACAAACAAGGGATTATTTTAGATTTACGGTATAATACAGGCGGAAATGTGCACGATGAAGTTTTACGATTCCTGTCACAACGCCCTTACTTACAATGGCAATACCGAGGCGGTAAACGTGCGCCACAAAGTAATTTTGCGCCATCTGCCAAGCCTATTGTTTTATTGATTAATGAGCAATCGCTGAGCGATGCTGAAATGACGGCTGCGGGCTTTAAAGCCCTTAAATTGGGGAAAATCATTGGTAATGAAACCTATCGCTGGATTATTTTTACTTCTGCTAAAGGCTTAGTCGACGGATCAAACTATCGACTTCCGTCTTGGGGATGTTATACCCTTGATGGTCAGGATCTCGAGCAAACCGGAGTTGCCCCCGATATTCTTGTAAAAAATACAGTACAAGATCGGATGGAAAATAAAGATCCGCAGTTGGAAAGAGCGATAAAAGAAATTCTTGACAATATAAAATAGGGAAGTAACTGTTAGAATTACCTACTGTAAATAGGCTGTCCAAATTTTTTTGGACAGCCTATTTTTTTAACGTCTCATGTTTTTATGAATACGACCTTCTGATTTTTGCTATTTATCGCCCTTCAGCGTATAATTTGCCTCATTCGGTTAATTTACTTCATTTGGTCCCACCCTTTGCTCAGTGGAAGTTAATAGACGATTTTAAGCAGTTTTATTTTTTTAAGTGCCTGTTTATCAGTGTTTAGTTGTTTTGTACGCTGTTTCATTATGAAATTGGCGATTTTTCTGCATCCCTTCTCAAAATATAAAGCAATATGGAAAAGATTATATTACAGGTAAAAGAATCTTGCTCTGCAGATTGGGGTAAGATGACGCCACAAGAACAAGGCCGTTTCTGTGGTCAATGTGAGAAGATGGTTGTTGATTTTTCACAGATGAATGATCAGGAAATTGTGGATCAAATAAAAAAAGCCAGTAGGGGGTTATGTGGTCGATTTTATGAAGATCAGTTGATGCGCGAATTGGATGCCACTATTTCTTTTTCTAAAAACCCTATTTGGCAAGGAAGGTGGACAGGGATTGCTGCGGGCCTCCTATTGGTTGGATCCTTGAGTTTTCATACTGCTCAAGCACAAAACAAACTGACTGGAGAAGTTGTCGTTGTCCAAACAAAAACGAAAAATGATCAGATAAAGAAGCAAGGTCGGGGCAACTCATCAACAAATGATAATTCAGCGTTAAAAGGAAGCCATGATAGTACTAAGGTAAGCATAAAAGGTAAAGTTGTTTGTGCTGGAAACGATGTAAGCATGGTGGGCACAGAAGTATCCTTAGGAAATTATCGTACGAAAGTGGATGAAAATGGAAATTTTCAACTTTGGGTACCGCAATCTTTGTTTCGAGTAGATCAAGAGCTCCGTGCACAGATGCTTGGCTATAAAACTGTTGTGATTCCATTCAAAAAAGGGAGTAAAATGCAACTGGATAAACCAATAGAAATGGAAGTTAAGCCAATGATTATGGGAAAGATCGCTGTGGTGGGGACGCAAGGCAATATTGGGCGAAAGAATAAATAGTTTAATTGTCTTATTTTGGTCTGTTTTTTATCGGGCAGCTGCCAAAAATCTCGCTTGAATGTCATAAAAGTCAAAAAAATATGCTTTTCCACTTGACTTTTTCTACGGTGAACCTTACATTTGGATTATCGAATGACTTCGTAGCTCAGTTGGTAGAGCAACAGACTCTTAATCTGTGGGTCCTGAGTTCGAGCCTCAGCGGGGTCACTTTCTAAAAAAGCCGTTTTTACTTGCGTAAATCGGCTTTTTTGCGTTCCTTAGGGCGGTTTTGGAACTTCCTCCCTACCCGTTTTGAAATCCTTCAAAACGGTGTGTTTTGCATAGTTTTTTGTTGAACTTCACGTAAAACCGTCACAAATACGTCACAAAGGTTTTCGTGGTAATGAAAAGATTATGGCAACCGTAAGCGCAAAGGTTTATGAACACCACAAAAAAGCAGATGGAACTTACAATGTAAAAATTAGGGTCTATCACAAAGAGGAGAAAAAATTTATAGATACTCCTCACTTTCTTTCACTAAAGCAGCTTGCTAAGGTGAAAGGAAAAAAAGAATTTAATATCAAAGATCCTTTTGTCCTAGACATAGTTGATAAGAAACTAAAGGAGTATCGGAAGACAATTAGCGAGCTGGAAGATAAGCTGGATTTTTTTACAGCAGAATCGTTAAGGGATTACCTCAAAAACAAAGATGAAGAAATTGACTTCATCAAGTTTTGTGGCAATTATATCCAAGAGGAAAAAGACGACGGAAGGGATGGCTCTGCTGCTAATCACCGTGCAGTGCGTAATCATTTAATTGATTTCTTTAAAAGGGAAAGCGTTTCAATCAATGAAATTCATTACAATATGCTAGTTCAATTCGAACGCTATTTAAAGTCAAAACGAACAATAACAAGAATAAATCAGTTAGGCAAACCTGTTACGACAATTTCAAAGCCAGTCTCTGAAACAAGTCTATACAATTATATGCGTGATCTTCGCACATTATTCAACGCCGCTTTAGACAATTACAATAACGAAGATCTGGGCATTATATTAATAAAACATTATCCATTCAAAAAATATAAAGTAGGCTCAGCTCCTCTTACTGAAAATAGAAATAATAATCTTGAAGAAGTTATTAGAATTCGTGATTGTGAAGTACTTCCCAACAGCAGAGCAGAACTTGCTAGAGATTTATATATGTTATCTTTCTATCTATGTGGTATGAATGCTGTCGATCTATTTAAAATCACCGAGTATGATTTAAGGAATGGAAGAGTAGATTACAATCGATCAAAAACCAAAGGAAAGCGAAAAGATAAAGCATTTATTAGTATTAAGATTATAGATGAGGCAAAACCTTTGTTAGAGAAATATCTTGGTAATCTATCTCAGCGATACGCAAGCAGGACGACTTTTAACTCTGCACTAAAGCACGGTATGAAGAAGCTAAGGGAGCTTTTCGGGGTAGATGGTGTTACGTTATATTGTGCGCGTCATACCTTTGCCAATACTGCTCGGAATGATTGTAGAATGAGCAAAGATGATGTTGCCTTAGCACTCAATCATGTAGAAAATGGGAATCGGGTAACGGATATTTATATAGCTAAAGATTGGAGGATCATTGATGATGTTCAGCACAAAGTGATGCAATTTTTGAGAAAATCAGAACCTAAAATATTGGCGTTGATTAAGAAGAAAGAAATAGCGAAAAAAATGCAGCCTAAGAAATAAGTATCCAAGACGGACACGTCATGGATACATTTCTTGACAAAATATTATGATACCGTAGAGATCGTTTTGTTGTTTATTTGAAGTTGTTTCCTACTGTTCTAAAGAAATTAAAAAACTAAAAGGTTATGAAAAATGTAGTATTATTTTTTATCACCTGTATAATAGCAACCATAGGTTTTTTTGCCGCTCTCAGCATGAAAACACCATGGATTGGATTTGGCGTAGCATTTTCTGTTTGGCTCTTGTTTATTTGGATTACAACCGAGCCTCAAAGATAAATTTAGTGGATCGACGGCCCTCCTTTGTTAAATTCTAGCGAAAGTGTCTATTTCAATAAGTTTTTTGAAAAATCAAGACAGGATTTCGACATCGCAAACAAATAGATTTTAATAGTGGTAGTAATGGCAGAGCCTTAAGTAATAAAAACGATTTTTTTTAAACAGGAAAGATAGATTTAAATGTAATCTATCGCTCTGTTTCTGTTGTTGGGATCAGTATAATGATTATAATCTTCTCTTCCCCACCCTCCAATCCACAAATTATCGATAAGTGTAGCAAAAGACGCTTTTTCACTTAGTTCCTTATGAATCTCTGATAATCTTACATATTCCTGTCTCTCAATATCTTGAAGTTTGGTTTTAAGTGCTTTCAATATGTTTGCAAAATTGCTCATAACTGGGTTAACTTGTAATGATGGAATTAATAGCTTTTGTTCACAATATACAAATACAATGTACGTCATCAAACTTTATATTCACCTAAAAAAGCATTTTAATTAATCATATTTTTACGAGGCAGACCAATTTCATCTTGCTGTGGATAAGGAGCTCTGAATGTCATACTGACATCTTCCTTTATGCGCGCTGCTGTGCTTCAAACTTCATTTCTCGTCGTGCGATTACCTTGGGTCGGATGGACTAAAATCGACAATTACATTTTACGTTTCATTTTAAAACTACCTTTCAACTTTTTACTTTTGGGATCACAACCGATTTCATAGACTGTAGCCTCTATACTTCCAGAGATAAAGCCGCCCATATTACCATATTTCTCTATGACAAGCTTACCTTTCCCATATTTAACATTACTTTCATTACATCTATAGTAATTCCCCTGATAAATTACTTGTGTACTCCCTGATAAAAAGGCCACAATACTGTATTTATCGCTTTCGTTAGGGGGGCCGATTTCGTATTCTCCAGGCTTTGAAGCATTCAGATCTATATTAATACCGCCCGTTAGTCCGGTTCCTATTAACATGGTCTTATTACCGAGCAATCCAGCGTCGAATGATAGGGCTATGTGTTTGGCTCCGCCCAATTCCCATGTAAAAAATTCCTGGGCCTGAAGACTAATCTCTGTTTGTACAATAACAAGGCCCGAGGTACCGGGTCTATCGGGATGCGTCTTGCTAATCATATTTTTGATTTGGCCTCCAACTGCAATGATTTTTGGTTCGGGAATACTGGCGGGAGCTTTATAGACCGCTTTGACTAAAGTTTGATATGGCCCTGTATTTTCGATTCCCTTCACCTCTCCCGGACCATTTACAAACCAGCTTACATTATTAATTTTTTCAGCCTCTCCTGTTTTCAGTTGTCCATCTGGAAATGTCTCGGTAAAAAAAAGCAATATCGCTGCTTCCTCATTAGCCTCTAGGAGCTTCTTATTCGAAACCACAGTAAATATGCGCTCTATGTACCAGTCGCTGAAATGACGGGTATTGGTCCAAAGCGTGTTGGTTGCTTTATCTATATTAGTTAAAACTGACCGATAGAAGAAGCCTTCCTGATTTTGAGAAGTTAAGTAGAGGAAATCTTCATTCGTACCGAGTAGGTCCTCCTCGGTATATTTCATCTCGATTTTGATGTCTTTTTGAAAAGTCACGTGCTCCGGGCTTAAGCGGTAAGCGGGACCAGTAGCTGTTTCCAGCGTTTTGGTGATCGGTTGAATTACGAACTGGGTATTACTATTTACTGCTCCGGGGGGGATTTCAAGCGATATTTTGCCGTCAGGTGAGGTAATGCTTCCTCCCGATGGTCCGATGATTTTGGTGACAGCATTACCTATGGGCATTCCATGGTCACCCTTTAATGGTTTGGCCTTTTCCTTTTGTGGGCTGGGATCTTTCTTGCAGGAGGTCGTGATCAAGAAAAACGAAAATAAAATTGCTATAGTTTTTAGAGGTCTCATTGCTTTTTGTTTTTTAGTTATTTTCCTTAGTCTACACCTTAATATTGTTTGATCGTTGTTGTAGGCATATTTCATGGAAACATTGTCACTACAAAAATAAATCGGTGTGCTACTAAATTCAAACATTAAAGACAAATGGGGTGGTTTTGTCGATAGACGTATTTTAAAGTGGGCCATTTTTCAACTATATATAACTGATTGGTCAGGTGATGTATTGTTGGCCAGAGAAGAATTGATAAATAAAAGAGCCAGGATCTATGGGAGACCCTGGTCTTGCTTAAATAAACGATGGAGATATCCTCACGACATGTCCTCACATATGAAAATATGAAACTTAATTATTACTAACTGTTCGCTAATATCAGGTCAATAAACTTTGGCTCGTAGACTATTCGATAGACGCGACAATCTTGTCGACCAATTACAAGAAAAATTAGTTAAACGGAAATTTTGGGGTATAATATGAGTTAATAACCGGTATATGATAATTGTCGATGAATACTTGCTCTCTGTCGATTACAGGTAGTGAATCTCTTTGTATGTGGTTATAATTGCATCAAAAACTATTTTAAACTATGAAAACTAAAAATGTAATTGCAGCAATTTGTTTGACAATGGCCTTAATGGGCTGTAAAAAAGAAAAAGGTTCAATACAAACTAATGATGATGAGACACTCGTATTAGAAACTGGTTCTAAAGCAACTTGGAGGGGCTATTTGGAAACCGGATATTTTAATCAGGGTACCATCGGACTGAAAGGTGAAGAACTTACAATCGAAGGGGATAAGATTACAGGGGGGGAAATACAGATCTCTGTAGGGTCTATCCTAGTAACCAATGAAGGTATGCCTGAGGAGAATAAAAATGAGCTCAGAGAACATTTGCAGACCGTCGACTTTTTTAATTTGGCGAAATATCCATTTGTAACCTATAAAATCGATGCGGCGGAGAAAACAGGTAAAATTGATGCCGAAGGAAATAACTATCTGATCAAAGGAAGCTTAAATCTTATAGGGAAATCTCTTCCATTAGATATCCCTGCGAAAATCAATATTACCGAAACAGATGTAAAAGTCATTTCAAAGTTTAAGTTCGACCGGACGAAATGGGGAATGGCATTTGCATCGCAACCCAATCTTCCTGCCAAGGACAAGATTAAAAATGATATCGAAGTAGAACTGGAACTAAAAGCTATACGCTTTTAACGATCGCATATAAGAGGTAGATGCTCAGTTATTTATTTCTATTCAGTACAGGCCGATTTCCTTGTCGGCTCAATTTTACCACTAATATATTAACCCTAATGAAAGGAAAAATTATCTATTGTTGCCTTTGGTCTTGCACAACTTTGTTTGTTATGCAGGCCAAAGGACAGGTTGCTGCACTGTCTGGGCAGGTAACCTCACTGACAAGTGGAAAGCCGATAACTGGAGTAACAGTTTCATTGCTTGGATCTCCCAGTGTTTCCAAGACCGATGATCATGGTCGATTTACAATCCAAGCATCCGCAGGTAGTACGCTTCGTTTTACATCTGTTGGCTTCCTGCCGCAGGATGTTGTATTAAAGGGATCTCAGCTCCTGAATATCAAACTGGAGGAAAAGGGACATGAATTGGAAGAGGTCGTTGTGGTCGCCTATGGGAAATCTGCAAAATCGGAAATAACGGGATCGGTTGCAACTTTGAGTGCAGCTTATCTGCAGAAACGTACGGTTTCAAATGTGACCAACGTTCTGGCGGGTATGGCTCCCGGTATCTCTGTCAGCTCGGGCAATGGCCAACCGGGGAGCGGCGCATCAATACGCTTACGTGGTATAGGTTCGATCAGCGCTTCCAGCGAGCCGCTGCTTGTTGTAGATGGTGCTGCATTTGACGGGGCGATAGGCGATATCAATGTCGACGATATTGAGAGCGTATCTGTACTAAAAGATGCGACTTCTGCAGCATTATATGGATCCAGAGCCGGAAATGGTGTTATTATCGTTACGACTAAAAAAGGTAAAGGTGCGCTAAAGCTTGATGTGGGTATTAAGCAAGGCTTTACCCAACGAGGGATTAAGGAATATGACCGGGTCGACATCTACGACTACTATCCGGTCGTTTTTCAGGCCATCAAAAACTCCAAGATGTTTCCAAACTCTGGAACGGGACTTTCCGAGCAGGATGCCTCACAATATGCTTTGGACAATATAGTTAAAAGTTTGGTATATAATCCATTTAATGTTCCCGACAATCAGATTTTGGATAGCAATGGGAAGATGAATCCAACAGCGGGATTGAAATACGATGATTTTGATTGGTATAAAGCGATGCAGCGTACCGGAAAAAGAAAGGAAGCAAATATCAATCTTTCCGGTAGTGCTGAACAGACCAGCTATTATACTTCGCTGGGATATTTGAATGAGGAAGGCTATATGTTGAATTCTGATTTTCAGCGGTTCAGCGCGCGTATCAATATTGACTCAAAGGTTAAAAGTTGGCTTAAGGCCGGTGTAAATATATATGGCACAGGCTCCACGGGCAAATTGGCTCTTGATGCAGGAAGCAGTTCGGGCAATGCAAATGCCATTGCAAATCCATTTAATTTTATACGGGGTATGGGAGCAATTTATCCTGTGCATGCTTTTGACAAGGTTACTGCTGAGCCTGTTATTGATCCCGTAACGGGCCGCCAGTATTACGATTATGGTTTACATCCCGGCGCGATCAACAGGCCCCAGGGTGCTAGCCCAGGCAGGCACGTCATCTACGAAACCATTTTAAACCATCGGGATAACACCCGGGTTCTGCTGGGCGGACGGGGCTATATGGATATTAGCTTCCTCAAATATTTTACTTTTACTCCATCAGTAAGTATCGACCTTTCCAATCGTAATTTTGACTATACATATAATAATACAGTAGGAGATGGTCTTTCCTACGCTGGCCTGAGCTCAGTAACGAATTCCATCGTAAAATCCTATACGTTTAACCAAATACTTACTTACAGACGTTCATTGGGCGAGCATAATCTAACTATTTTGGCCGGCCATGAAAATTATGATTTTTTATATAGAGACAGAAATGCCATAAAGACCGGCCAGATTGCGGAGGATATCCCGGAATTGATAAACTATGTATCCAATTATTTTATAGATGGCCGGAAAAATGTTAACCGTTTGGAATCCTATTTTGCTAAAGCTTCTTATAACTTGGATGAAAAATATTTTTTGGATGGATCTGTGCGTAAGGATGGATCCTCCATTTTTAATCCCGATCAGCGCTGGGGAACATTTTTTTCCATCGGAGGATCTTGGAAGCTATCTAAAGAAAACTTTATAGCAAAACATGGCTGGATAGATGATCTTAGATTTAGAACTTCCTATGGTCAGGTCGGAAATAGCCAATTGTTGGATAAAGCAGGCAATCAGATTTTTTTTGGTTTCCAAGGACTTTATGACTTAGGTTTTAGCAACGGTGCATTTCCGGGAACACTGCTCTATAGTTTGCCAAATCCCGACTTAACATGGGAAACATCTAAGTCTTTTAATCTGGGGCTTGATTTTTCGTTGTTTTCAAATAGGTTAAGAGGGACATTCGAATATTATCGACGCGGATCCGACCGTCTCCTAATGTCAGTACCTCGCCCATTGTCGTCAGCAGTGAGTTTTGAATACAAGAATGTCGGGTCGATGTATAACCGTGGTGTGGAAATTTCTCTTGCAGCTGATATTCTAAGGAATGAAACTTTTAGATGGACATTGACCAATAACTTATCGACATTTAAAAATGAGATAACTAAAATGCCCAAAGAAACACCAGTGATCACAACGGGAAGCAAACGGAGGGAAGTAGGAAAGGATTATTATGCTTTTTGGTTACGCCAATATGCAGGCGTTGATGCTTCTGATGGTGCTGCGCTCTATATCCCCGCCGAAGGTACAGCCGAAGATGCTATGCGAATCATTGATGGGAAAAAATATGTGACCAATTCGAACTTAGCAATGTTTGGATATTCGGGAACAGCGATTCCTAAGTGGACAGGCTCGCTCCAGAATGAATTTGAATATAAGGGACTAGGTCTTTCTTTTCTGATGACTTACCAAATCGGCGGTAACGTGTATGATAGTCAGTATGCCGGGCTGATGAATACAAGTTCATTTGGGAAATCTTATCACATCGATGCAGTAAATGCTTGGACCACTTCTAATAAAGGAAGTAACATGCCCAGGATAGATCAGGCTAATAGCGCGAATATCAATGCAGCATCAAGCCGGTGGCTTATCGATGCATCCTATATAAGTTTCCGAAATGTCAATTTATTCTATCGATTACCGGATTCGTGGACGACGAAGATAGGTATCTCGTCTGCGCGAATAACGGCAAGCGGAGAGAATCTGATGCTATTTTCAAAGCGCCAAGGACTGAATCCGACCGAACAGTTCGATGGAACGAACTCAACTACTTACCTTCCTACTCGCATATGGGGACTGGGACTACATGCATCATTTTAAGAAGTACATTATGAAAAAGTTTGTAAGATTTATTTTTATTGCAGCTCTGCCTGTGTTTGTTGGGGGCTGTGGAAAAGACTATTTGGATACGTTGCCAACAGATCGTGTTTCATCGGACAAAATATTTAGTTCATTGGAAAATGCAACTACCGCTGTGAACGGAATCTATCGATTTATGTTTGCGAGAACCACCTTAGTTACAGATAATACGCAAAATAAGCCCGGTGTGGGTGGAGTCATGCTTGCCTTGGACTTTATGGGAGAGGATTTAGGAATCAGTTCATCCAATTGGTATACCTCTACTGGCGAGGGAAATTGGGTAGGACATCGTAATGAGAGCCATGCGCTGATGGAATTTGACTATAGGACATTCTATAAGATTATTGGCGATGCCAATTTTATATTAGACAACGTGGGCCAGGTGAATGCGAGTGAAGACCAACGTAATGTGCTTCGTTCACAGGCACTTATTTTACGCGCCTATGCCTATTCTTTTCTTGTGCAGCTCTACGGCAAAAGGTATAGTGCCGTTAATGGTACCAATAGCCAATTGGGGGTACCATTAGTTTTAAAGTCGGGTGATGTTGCTCTCCCAAGGGCTACTGTGGAAGAAGTCTATGCAGCTATCATAAAAGATCTGGATAGTGCAATTTCCATGAAGGTTTCGAGCAGAGCAAATAAGTCCCAGGCCAATATCGATGTAGCGATAGGCCTTAGGGCACGGGTAGCATTGATTATGCAGGATTATGATAATGCAATCTTATATGCGAAACAATTGATTGCCCTACCTACATATAAGCTCATGACGCACTCCGAATATCTCAAGGGCTTTAATGACGCCAATGCGCTGAGTGAATTTATCTGGGCTTCAATGCCAACTGCGGATCAGGATGCTGTATTTGCTTCCTATTTTTCCCAGATTGGATATAATGCAAATACTTCTTTTATGCGGGCAAATCCAAAACGTATCAATTCGGCGCTGTATGATAGAATTTCTGCGACCGATGTTCGGAAGAATATTTGGGAACCCAATCCTACTGCTGCGAATTTTCCATTGCCTTTAACAACTTTTTCAAGACAACCTTATATGTCTCGAAAATTTTCTATAAAAGCTGCGGGTGGTACGCTTGGGGATGTTCCACTGATGCGTCTTGCAGAGATATACCTGATTGCCGCAGAAGCTTATGTTGAAAGAGATCAGGATCAGCTGGCCCGGGATATTCTGTACGAATTTATGAAGGCAAGAGATCCGGAGGCAGTTCGCTCCACAAAATCCGGACAGGCTTTGACAGAGGAGATCTGGATACAGCGTCGGATAGAGCTTTGGGGCGAGGGCTTCCGTTTTCTCGATCTCAAGCGCCTAAACCAGCCACTTAAGCGTACGATCGTACCAAATTATGTCAGTGGCTCAGTAAATGGATTAATGGAGGTACCTGCAGGTGATAAACGCTGGGAGTTTTTGTTTCCCCGAACCGAACTGGATGCTAATCCAAATATTGTGCAAAATGAAATATAGGTTATTACTACTCAAACCAGCGTGCTGGAAGGTTCTTTTTATTTGATGTTTTTATGATTTGGGGTGCCGAAATTGATTTACTATATCTTTCTGGTACCCTTTTTTTATTCATCAATCCATTTTGGATCGCTGACACTTGTCGACGATATAAATTATCTATCGACAGAATCAAGCTATCAATCGGACTTAATCCGTTCTGGCAAATCTATTATATATTTTTGATTATAGAGTTTACAAGAAAAGATAATTATTATGAAAAGCCTATTTTATTCATCTCTTATAGTGGGTACAGTGTTTTTTTCGTACCAGGTAATTGCGCAGACAGAAGGGACGGTAATGGCCAGTGAGCTGGCATTTGCCGAGACGGCGAAAAGGGAGGGTATAAAGAATGCTTTTGAAAAATATATGGCACCAACGGGGCAGATCCTGGTAGGAAACAAGTTCGTCAATGCATTGAGCTATTATCGGAACGTTTCTAATGATACCACCGATCTCTTGTGGTGGATTCCATTTTACGTATTTTCCAACCGTATAGGGGACTTTGGCTTTGCGACAGGACCATTTCGCTATTTCCGGGAGCGTAATGGCTCGTCTGTAAGTGCCGGTTTAACCTTCTCTATTTGGGAAAAAGATAGTGCCGGAGTTTTTAAGATACTGTTTGATGGAGGGGTAAATCTAAGGGATATTCCAAAGGAACCTATCCATTACTTGAAGCAACAGGAGAGAAAAGAATATATTTTGGCATCGGATGGAATGGTAGGTCAGGTAGTAATTCCCGCTCTTGCTATTTCAGGTGGGCAATACGTACATCCTGAGGCGATCTTTTTAAGGCCTAATAGCAATGCATTCTTCCGGCATGCAGAAACCCAAAGAGACCCTAATATGGTAATGCAACTTCGAGGCGAGGGGAGTGATTGTACGGGAACAGTTTATTATCGCTTTGGAAACTTAAGTAGGGATGAAGCGGATCGGTCCAACGGAAAATTCTGTGGTTATTTTGTTCAGGTCTGGTTTTTGAGTAAAGGCCAATGGGCGTTAATCGCCGATGTATTGCAGTACTGATGGTCAATCTCAGTTTTTAGGATAGTATCGTTATACTCTTTTCTTATTTTGTAATTGATTAAAACGTCTCTGTATTAAATCGTATGAGGCTAAGAAGATAACCTTACTTGGTCATATGTTTGGTCTGCAAACACAATATACCCTTGTTGAACAATCTGGCTAAGAGGTATATATATTGGAATGGAAAGGTTCTGCCGTTGGTCGACAAAGTACTGTCTTTCGTCTACGATCTGGCTGGCAGAAAAGAATATTAAGTATCTTTGTATATGGGAATAAGGATTGTCAATAGCCGATTGTATGCGCACCTGATTTTTTGGATATGTGTTATCGCTTTTCTGTCCGTGCTTTTTCAAGTTGGAGGGCCCGGTTATTGGGCGGTATTCAAAGTGCTAATGATGTTGATCCCGGTACATATATGCTATTTCTATACCCTGAGCTATATAGTCATCCCAAGATATCTCTATACTAGGAAATATTTGCAGCTCGCTTTGATGCTTTTGTTTTTGGCTTTCGTCGCTGCGCTGGCCTATCGGCTAATAGAAATCCTTTTTGCTGACCCGTACTTCCTCAAAGAAATGCGTAAGTTCAATCCCATGGCGAAATGGAAAAAACTAGATGGAACATTTTGGCACCAACTGTCCAACCCAGAGTATTTTATTCACGCCCTTGAACAGAGTAATTCTGTCGTTTGGATAGGACTTGTCATTAAATTTGTGCAGATGTGGCATGAAAGAAAGCAGGTGGCATTGCAGTCGGAACTGAACTTTTTAAAATCGCAGATCCATCCACATTTCCTGTTCAATACCCTCAATAATCTCTATGCGCTGACACTGAAGCAATCTACCAAATCACCTGAGGTCGTGTTGGGCCTGTCGGATATCCTGCGCTATATGCTCTATGAATGTGACTCAGATTATGTTGCCCTTCGAAGAGATGTGGCCATCATTCAGAATTACCTGACACTTGAGCGACTACGGTATGGAGACAGATTGGATCTCAACTTTAATCTAAAGGGTGAAATTGGAGAGCAGCTCGTGGCGCCGTTATTGATGATTCCTCTGATTGAAAATGCATTTAAGCATGGGGCAAGTGAAATGATGGAGGAGGCTTGGATCAATATTGATTTAGATGTGGACGACAGGAGACTTAAATTAAAAGTCTCAAATGGACGCCCTGATCCCGATCATATTGCTGGTTCCTCGTGTGGTAATATTGGATTGTTGAATTTAAGAAAAAGGCTCGAGCTGTTGTATCCACAAAGGCATGCTTTAACGATATTCGAAGAGGATGATATGTATCTTGTGATCTTGGAGATTCAATTCGGAGGGGATGTTTCTGCTGCAATTTTGCGGAAAGAGCATCCCAAAATATATCCGGTGCCGGAAGTGGAATTTGGAACCAGAACCAGTAGCTTATGAATATACGTACCCTTATCGTGGATGATGAGCCTCATGCCATTGAAGTCATTGAAAAGTATGTGAGCAATTTCAGTGAGATTGAACTCGTTGCAAAATGTAGTAATGCCATCCAGGCTTTTCAGATCCTGCAAAAAGATCATATTGATCTCCTATTTCTGGATATCAAAATGCCGGGGCTACTAGGTACGGAACTAGTCAGAACACTAAAAGCCCCGCCGAAGGTGATTTTTACAACTGCTTTTCAGGACTATGCCTTGGAGGGTTTTGACTTGAATGCAGTGGACTATTTACTTAAACCTATTTCCTTCGATCGTTTCCTACGGGCAATGGACAAGATTTTCAATGGTTATAAACCATTGATACAGCAATTTCATGCCGCAGTCCCCCAAATTGAAACTAAAACGGATAGTTTTATCTACCTCCGTGTTGAGCGGAAAACAGTCAAGATCAATATAAAGGACATCTATTGGATAGAAAGCCTAAAGGATTATATTAAAGTTGTGCTGGTTGACAAGACGTTAGTCAGTAAGCAGAAGATCAGTGTTGTGGCTGAACTTCTTCCAGAGGATATGTTTTTACGTATACACCGATCGTTTCTTGTTGCCATAGATAAAATAGAAAGCTATCATTCATATGCAATAGAAGTTCTCGGCAAGGAACTTCCAATAGGAAGAAACTATAAAGATGAATGTCGTAGGAGACTGCGACAGTGAATCTAATATAACCGTTGGTCAGTTCTGATCGTCTTTTGGTCGCTGCATATACTCCCTTTGTCGACAAAGCTATATGCTGGATTATTTTTTGGTGAATTTTGATTCTATCAAAAAATAGTATGGTATGAAAATAGTAAAGTATCTTGTCATTATCCTTGGGGTTGTATTATTGTTTGTTGTCCTTGCAGGCACCTATGTTCGTTTCACCAAACCGGACATAGGTCCTGCTCCGGTATTGCGTATAGAACAGACAGCAACCCGTATTGAACGGGGAAAATATCTGTCCAATCATGTTGCTGTTTGTATGGATTGCCATAGTAAACGGGACTGGTCTTCCTTTAGTGGCCCTATAGTTCCGGGAACACTCGGAGGTGGAGGTGAAAAATTCGGCAAAGAAGCCGGTTTTCCCGGTACTATCTATTCAACGAATCTGACTCCCTATCAATTATCTTCCTGGACTGACGGTGAGATTTATCGCGCTGTCACCAGTGGGGTAGGAAAAGATGGACGGGCTTTGTTTCCAGTGATGGGCTATCACCGCTTCGGCCAGATGGACAAAGAAGACATTTATAGTATAATAGCATATATCCGTACATTACCTGTTGTCAAAACTGAGGTTCCTCCAGGTGAGCTGGATTTTCCCATTAATTTATTGAATAGGTTATCACCTGTATTGGCAGCTCATCAACCGCTGCCATCCCCTAGGGATACGGTTAAATATGGCGCATATCTTATCAATGCGGCAGGTTGTGTGGACTGTCATAGCAAGCAGGATAAAGGTAAGATCGTGCCGGGAACTGAGTTTGCCGGGGGAATGGAATTTAAACAACCCAATGGCGTTGTCCGTGCACCTAATATCACGATGGATCCCAATACTGGGATCGGTAACTGGACAGAAGAACTGTTTGTCAGTAGGTTTAAGATCTACGCCGACAGTAACTACAGACTGCATCAACTGCTCCAGGATGAACTCAATTCGCCAATGCCTTGGAAAATGTATGCTGGCATGAGTCCCGAAGATGTCAAAGCGATCTACCGGTATTTGAAGAGTTTGCCACCAAAGGTTTCGCCGATACAAGTAAGGAGTTATGGTCATTAAACCGTTTTACAGCATGTATCAGCCTAATGGCTACATCACCATCTTCCTATTGTTATTATGTCTATTGACAATAAAGTCCTACGGTCAATCCCACAAGATGATTTCTTTGGAATCAATACAGCAAAGATATATAGGGAAATGGCCGAAGACAATAAGTTATGTAAAGAAGGTCGACACCAGGCAATATGGACGTGAGGATTCTTCCATTCAATATCACGCCTATTTATATCCTGGCATAGCGCGTATTGATCAAGGAAGTTTAGATGAAGGTAGGGCTACAATTATTCATGGGGAGATGAGCTATTGGTTCAAACGATTTAAGCATGTAAGTAATGGAGAGACAGTGAAGTATTTTACGGATTACATGCTGGGTGATATCTACTACGATGATCTTGCTGGATTTAAAAAAGTACTTGCCTATAGTCAAGTGGATAGTAGCCTAAAAGGGCACGGTATCTGGGAAGGAAGGCCAGTTATCGTTATTGGAGCTACTTCGCTGGAGGATCGATACAATGCCCAAGTTTGGTATGATACGGAGGGCTTATACCCAGTGCGGTTTATTGAAGGACGGAGTGGAAGAGTAAGGGATATTCAATACCAGATAAAAAAATATGGATCATTCTGGTTTCCTGAATCAGCAAAAGAATTTGTCGGTAAAAAGCAGGTTGGTACAGTACGATATCAGAATTTTTCATCGGATAGGAAACTCACCGAGGAAATTTTTGATCTGGAGCGTTTTGGTTCTTGTCACTGGGCAGAATAAGCATCGTAAATTAAATCAATGGATTGAAATGAATAACATAACTTTTCAGAAACTGAGGGCGGCTGATTTTGAATATTTCAGCCATATAGCAGGCGTTGTATCTGAAATTAGGAATGCGTTTGAAAAGACACCTGAAATGGAAGGAACATTAGCGTTGACTTGTGCATTATTGTACGACACATTAGAAGATACCCCGTAATACACTGTTTGAATTGATAGTACGTTTTGGACCGGAGGTTGCGAACGGTGTATCGGCATTATCTAAATATTCATTTCTGTCAAATGAGAGAGACAGGATGAGCGATAGTCTCACAAGGATCAAACGACAACCGAAGGAAATATGGGCAATCGGGCTCGCTGATCGAATATATAATCTATAGGTGGCCCCCTATTATTGGAGTTTGGAAAGGAGGGAATCTTATTGTGGTGAATCCCAGTGGATACCTAATGAACTAAAAGGCTGCAATGAATATCTGGAGGAATGGTTGAAAGTTAAGGTAGCCGCCTACCGACGTTTTTGCATATTATCGAATGTAGTACAGCTACGAATTTGTGTCGTTAGTCTACCAAAATTATTCTTATAACGCTATTAAAGGATTGTTTGGAGGTTCTTTTTTCATTAGTGACGTTCTGAAAAGATCTTTGTAAATAAAAATATTGTATTATGAAAATGAATTTATTGTTAGCAGCTTTGCTGTTATTTAGCTGTTCGAAAGCAACCGATGGCGGAGAACAGAACGCAAATTGGGTACCGCAGCCTGAACTGCCTGTTGTAGAGGGGCGCGCAACTTTCAGCTTGTCCGGTACACAATATTATGTCAATGTGATGGGCGCTACTATTCCACGTATGCCTATTTTTCCCGCGTTGTCTACCAAACCCGGAGTCGCTCGGGGCTATGTGGCTGATCTTAGCGGCAAACCATTAAAGGGAGCACATATTGCGGTGTCTTCATCTTTGACAGGAGGTTGGTATTCCAGTGGGTCTGCCTTGACTGACGAAAAAGGATATTATGAATTTAATATACCAATGGGAGCCGCATATTTTTTTGGGACGGCAACAACTATCACCTATCAAGAGACACCCGCTGTTTTAGCTCTGTATCCTGTCGGTGGCACAACATCTTTTCCTTCCGGACAAGGTATTGTAAGAAATTTTACTTTATTGTCTTACGGGCCGGCTGATCCGGATAACGTAGCACAACAGCCAAGCAATGAAAGTAACTACTATGGGGGCGCATTGTCGTTTAATTTTAATGTGAATTACAAAAATGATCCCTATCAACATGATGCGTATTTACCCGAAGACGGCACTATTGATATTGAACTGATCCCTATTGGAAAATGTCTCTACGGAGAGACTAAATCTTTTAGAATTACCAAGAAAATTGGTAATACCAGCATTTTCAGTATCCACAATATTCCGGTCGGTAAATATACCATCAATGCAAAGTTATCGGATGGTCGAAAATTAAAGATGAAGGCAACAGGCACCATGGCCAATGTCTATGAAAACCTTGGCCTAAAGCCTGATAATGCAACAGGTACATCGACCGTTGCCTTTACACCCAATTTTAAAAATACTCCAACGATGGTATCATCATTTAAAAGTAACTGGGATGCTTTGGAAATCGGTTTATCGTTATAGTTTGAGCATACGTTGTAAACGCTTTTCAGCCAGCTCATATCTATAAAAGGTATAGCTGATGAAGAATTTGGTAAAATATCCTCTACAGATGAGCGTAAAGCAATGACTAAAGATTCTATAGGCGAGTAAAGATTTTAAGCAGTCCACAGTTTTATCATGTGGCCCAAATAAATATCCTGACTTTCTATTAATAGTAAAATGCCCTGTTTTGATAATTAACCGTGACAAAGATATTACTGTAGCTGTAGACGTTAGTTATCGTAGCTCCCGTATGGCTGAATCGTTAAAGAAAAACTATAATCCGAAATCATCTATTCATGTGCTTAAGGGCATCAAGCATATGTTGAAAGGGTTTTGTTGTCTATTGGAGATTGGCTCATAAAAATTGATGATTGATTCGATAATCAAATTTACCTTTTTTCCATTCGGTGATATAATTAGATATACAGTAATGATTTGTAGACCAATAACATGTATTTATAAAAATGTCCTTAAATAAGTTTAATATGATAAACAATCAGCTTTCTATCTACAAAAGTTCATTGTTTATATGCAGTATTGCCGTTCATGTAATATTAGATATAACTTGTGACCTGTTAAAAATAAAAAAATGGTAAAAAAAATTCTATATATGATGCTTGCTGTTCAAGCAACATGCCTTGCCGCACATGGTCAAGGTTTTCTCAAAGGGTTAGGTGAAAAGGCTTCTCGTGCAGGCCAAGAACTCATTATTAGGAAGGGGGCCAAAAAAATAGAAAATGCAATTGATGGTCCAGTTCCGACAAAGAACAAATCTTCTGCAGGTGAAATGAGGGAAGTAAAGCTCGGAGAAGAAAAAAAAGTTACCGAAATTACCGCTTATTCCAAATTTGATTTTATCCCTGGCGAGAATACATTGTTGTTTGATAATTTTGAACAGGATGCAATGGGTGAATTCCCCCTGAAATGGTTTACTAACGGCTCTGGTGAGATTGTTTCGCTTGAAGGACAGCAAGGAAAATGGTTACAGATCAATTCCGGCAGTATGTTATCTCCTACCCTTAAGCTCCCTGAAAATTTCACAGTTGAATTTGACCTCTTTGTAAATTTGGATCTTAAATCTTCCGCTGTTTTTCCAGGCTTTCATTTTGAGCTTTTCGATAGGGGAGATAGGGCAAAACGCTTAGATGTCTATAACTACACGCTCAAAAATGCCCTATTTTTTAGTAACAGTTTTGACAGAGATAAAGTCGTGGCCGCTCTTGATTCCCGAGAAAATAA
This sequence comes from Sphingobacterium sp. 18053, assembly GCF_902706145.1. Classification (NCBI taxonomy): domain Bacteria; kingdom Pseudomonadati; phylum Bacteroidota; class Sphingobacteriia; order Sphingobacteriales; family Sphingobacteriaceae; genus Sphingobacterium; species Sphingobacterium sp. 18053. The sequence continues at coordinate 46,691 of NZ_CACSJW010000006.1, read as the reverse complement.
CAATCAGAAATTGAAATCAGATAAAGTTTTTTTAGCTGGATTTCAAAGTAATTATCGTTCAGCGGTACATGTTGCGCTTTCAATACAAAAGGAACGTCTCAGGTTGTGGTATGGACAAATTAAAGTACTTGATCTACCTACAGCAGTGGCAAATCCCGCTAATTTTAACCAGATGTTGTTCAATGGCCCTAAAACTAGAGAGGGGTATCCAGCCTTTTACATCAGCAATCTCCGGATCGCATCAGGATCACCTGATATGCGCAGCAAATTGCTGGATAGTGGTCGCTTCGTCACAAATGGTATTCAGTTTGATGTCAATTCTGATAAGATTAAACCAGCATCATACGGTCTGATCAAAGAAATCGCAAATGCCATAAATGAATCTCCAACTATGAAGATAAAGATTGTCGGGCACACGGATAACGATGGTAATGTAGAATCGAATCTTTCCTTGTCATTCAAACGTGCCGAATCAGTAAAACGAATATTGGTAGACAGCTATAACGTAAAAGAAGCAATGTTATCGACAGATGGTAAAGGATCAAATGAACCTTTATCAAGTAATGCCACCGCAATAGGTAAAGCTGAAAATCGTCGGGTTGAATTTATCAAAATTTAGGATATCCTCTCAAGGGACCTGACCTTTTTCAAATCTGAACGCATAAGGATTATTTATTTACTATGAAAAATATCTTTAAAGCACTCACTATCAGTGTATTTATATTAATTATGGTTTTTCAATCATACGCTCAACGTAAAAGGGTGGCGACGGGCAAGCCAGGCGCAGAGACACTTAAACTTGAGATCGAAAAGATCATGCGTAATGGAAGTCTTCCAGACAAGGCCATGCTCGAAAGATTGAAGAAAGAATATCCAGTTCAGCATATTTCTACCAATACTGAGAAGGTGGGGCGGGGAACAGCAAAGACGAATGTGACACAAGTGTCCAAGGCAAGTTTTACAGGAAAGAAGTTAACCGAATACGTGGATAAGTTACTTGATCGTTTGGAAAAAAAAATGGATCCGGAAGTTGTTGACATTGTAAATAATATCGAAAAAAGAACGGATACCAATTCCAACATAATGAGCCAACTCTCCTATTATTTATATCTTATGGAATCTGAAGATGCCGCTCTCTTATTGGGGGGGCGAACAGTTTTAAAGGATCCGTTAAATGATCTCTCGACAAATAATTTTGGTGCGATGCTCACTAGCTGTGGTGCAGCACCACAAGCTATTCCCATTTTACGCGGACTGGTACCTCATTATAAAAAAAATGCTATGGTGCTCAACAATATGGGACAGGCATTTGCGTCCGTAGGGATGGGTGATAGTGCAATGTATTATTTTGCTCAATGCCTCATGCTTGAACCAAAGCATGCTATGGCCAACAAAACCGCTGCAAACCTGACCGCTGAAAAAGGTAATAAAACGGAAGCGGTGGAATATGCAAAAAACTCCATCGAAGGTGGAATGACTATTGAGGCGCTGGAACTTTTAGACCAGCTGGATCCTTCTTCTGAAAAATTCGACTTTCTAGCCCATAAAAAAAATATTCCGGACTATTTTAACATCTATAAATTTAAAAAACCAACTCTACAGCGTAAACATGGTCAAACCGAAATTGTCCGAGCAGAACAGCTGGCCTTCATGACAGAAATAGATCGTATGATCGAAAATTTAAGTGTATCCATCCAGGAAGAAGAACAGCGTTCTTTGGCCCAAACGAGGGAAACTGTGAAACGAGCTCAAGAAGAAGCGATGCGGTATGGTAAGATAAATAAGATGCTATTTTCCCCAATAAACCAGATCGCTACAAAAGTATACACGAACAGGTACATAAATACTGCTATTCCGCAAGAGATGCAAAAAATCGAAGAACAATACCGTTCAGAAATAGCATATCGAAAACAAACTTACGAAAATGATATCTTAAATATAACTACCCAATATGTCGAAAAGAAAAGCCCTTACGATTGCGGTGAAGGGAAGGGAAATGATTGTAAGATATTGGAACAGTTAACTCTGGAAGAATGTAAAGTCAAAAACGCACGGTTGGATGTATTTCTTGAAGCCTGTGCAACTGCAGCTGAACGTTATGATCAGCGGCAGCTCCAGTTGGCTAGGGAACGCTTTTTCTTCAACTCAAAATGGGGCTATCTGTTGGGCACAGACCCACACATGGCCAACGCACAATACTATCACGCGGCGAAGGATTATCTAATTAACATACGAAAAGTTGTCGGTTTTAAGCCAGAAGATCCTTTTTGCTTACAATTGGAAAAAATGCTCGAAACTTATCGTTTCGAGGATCTTGTAAAACCCTATTGTCCCATAAATAGTCAGCTCGACTTTGGAGCAATATCTCTCAAAATAAATTGTAAAGAAAGTATTATATCACTGAAACTCGATCACTTTATAAAGGCAGCAGAATTTGGGAAACTAAGCAAAAAAGTAGCTTTTTGGCTCGATGGAGTTAAGCTACAGCTGAAGAGCGACCATATCAAAAAAAGCAATACGATCAGTGTAATTAAAAGCTGGCTTGATGAGTCAATCGAAGTACCCTCGATGCTTACCCCGATTCGTTGGAAGGCGGGGGCAAAGGTAGAGGTATCTACGACGGCCTATATTACTTTCGATGGTAAGGGGCAAATCGGAGACGCGGGGCTCAAAGGAGCTGCAATGACCAGTGCTTGGTCTGGAGTAGACAGCGAAGTTGCCGGTTCATTAAGTCAGGTCGAAGCAGGTGTAGAACTGGGATGGGGCTTTAATTCGGGGTCTTATGTTACACCAAAAGGCATGTTAGCGGAGCTTTGGAGCGGGTTGGGTATGTAAAAAGCTCGGTTATCTGATTTCACGTATCAAAGGACAGGTAAAAAGCTATTGGAAAAGTATTATGAAAAACATGACGAATAATGAAAACGGAGTTAATTAAACTCGTTCATTATATTTGTTCCAGCATTTGCGCTAAGTTATTTATAATCATATTTTAAAACAAAAGTTATGTATTTGCGATATAGGTTAAAAACATACTTACTCATAGGCAGCCTCATGGCTTCCTTAAACGGATATGCTCAGCTCGACAGCGATAAAAAAAAACAGACCATCATTTCGACATTCAATCTTCTAAAAGCCAAATATGTGTCATCAGATATTTTACCGGAACTTGAAAGAACGATTTGGGAGAGTTATACAAAGGGCAAGTACGATACGATATCGACAGGCAATGAATTTGCATTCCAGTTAACTCAAGATCTTCAAAAGATTACAAAAGATCAGCATTTAAAGGTTTTGTATAGTGAAACAAACAAAATGGATGGTCAAAGAACCACAAAGCGGGAACTATCAGGAGATCAATGGTTGAAAAATCTGATGATTGAAAATAACTATGGCATAAAGGAGAAGGCTATCCTTAAGGGAAATATCGGCTATCTTAGTATCCCATTATTTGGCCCCTTGAGAGATTGTGCAGATACCTTAATAGCTGCAATGAATTACGTAAAAGATACAAAAGCATTGATTATAGATCTTCGGGATTGTAGGGGAAGTCTTGATGAAAACACAATACCTTTTGTTTTTAGCTATTTCTTTAAAAATCCAGTTCACATTGATAACTTTTATACTCGTGAGACTAATACCACAAAGCAATTTTGGACTTATGGTTATGTGCCTGGGAGTTTGTACTTGGATAAGCCGATCTATGTGTTAACCAGTGGAAAAACTTTTTCAGGGGGAGAGGCTTTCGCCTATAATCTTCAGCAACTGAAACGAGGAGTCATTATAGGGGAGGTGACCAGAGGGGGAGCAAATCCATCTGAAATGCAAAAGATAAGTTCTAATTTTTCTGTCACCGTTCCTTATGCAGCAAGCATAAGTCCTATTAGTAATACAAACTGGGAAAATGTTGGTGTTAAACCTGATAAAGAAGTAAAATCTATTCTTGCACTATATGAGGCTAACCTGTTAGCATTGAAGGAATTGCTTTTCTGTGCAGAAAATCAGTCGAGTAGAGGTGGATTAGAAGAAGCATTGCTTGAACTAAAGAAACCTATTTTAATGAAAGTTACTTTTCAATTGGAGGGCTTTGATGGAGCGAAAGAAGTAGCTGTAGCAGGGACTTTTAACTCATTCAGCCGAAAAAGTTTTTTATTGACCAAAGTTAACGAAAAATGGGTGGGTGAAACAGAAGTTGAGCCAGGTGATTTAAGTTATGTTTTTATAGTCGACAACAGAATAATAAAAGACCCAAAAAACCCTAAAACGGTTTTGACGAATGGAAATGAAAATTCATATATTTTCGTCAAATAGTTAGATAAAGTTTATTTAAAAAAATCAGCTAGATAGTGAAGCAGTTTAAGCTTCTGGAAGAAGTTTAAAAGGGTATTACATTCAGTGGCAATTTTACCTCAATTTTTTTAAACGCGACTTGATCACCAATTTTTTCAACATACGGCTAAAATGTGCTCCGGTATTTTTTAGGAGACTGACTTGCAATTCTAGAAGGGTAATTGAAAAGCATAGTGGTTCAATACTAGTTCTTTAAGTTATTAACTTCCTGTTTAAATTCTAATGTTCAAAAAAACGCAATGAGTATAGTGAATATAGTTGACATTTCTTTTTTGATATTTAGAGACAAAATGCATTTAATTTCCGACTCCTAAAAGAAGTTATACTCTTCAAAACTAAGTGAGGCATCCTAGAAACTTAGGATGCCTCACTTAGTTTTGAAGATGTAGGGAATAAAACTGGCCGCTAAACCTTACATCGATGTTCTGATCCTAAAATAGCAGTTTCAATCTTGCTACCGTCAATTGTTGCCCAATGTTCAGTGATCTGTCCATTGGAGATTCTAAATAGTCTATAGCCCTCTGTGGTTACTTCTGTGCCAGTGGGCTGATAGTTTCTCCATAGTCCAGTATGTCTAAGTTTCATTGAAATTCGCATGAACACTTTATCCCCTTCACTGATTATATCTTCAATAACTGTTAAGTGCTGAAATGATACACTTGTTGCCATTATCCATTTCTGTGTCCCTTCCCAGTTTTTGGGCATACCCGTAGGCAGTGAGTGGTCGACAAATTCATCCGTTAAATATCTTTGGATATTTGTTATCTTTTTCTCGTTCCAGATTTCATTTACGAAGTCTGTGACTATGTTTTTATTGCTTTTCATATTTTAGTATTGTTTTTATCTACATTATTTATCGATACTCATTGACAGTTTAGCTAAGCAGGTTTCTATTTCAGCTGCTTTCAAATATTATAATATTGGTCATATGAAGACTTAAATTCTTTTATTTTAATAATTAGAAACTAGTTTTAGCATGGAAGGAGCTAGCATTGAAGGAACTAAGGAAAATTCTATTATAAATAGGCCGATTTTACTTTGGGTGGATTTCTGTCAGAATTTATTAATTCTCAAGTAGACCTAGCCAAGCAGAGATAGAATCCAGGACCTTGACGCTAATAGTCTCAGAAATATCCTTGGCTTCATCGAAAAGGCCAGTTTTAGAACGTTGCATTAGATGACTGATCTCTGGAAGAATCACTAATCTTGATTTAGGATTAAAGTTTCGTTCTAATGATTCGAGCATATTAGGCCCATAGAAATTCGCGTCTACATTTAAGTCATTTCCACCTAGGATAATTAGCACCGGGCATTTCACTTTTAATAGTTGATCCTCTTGTTCTTGCTGTGCTGCAGTATAAAATTGCTCACTTGATAATATTTTCACCCTGGTTTCAAAAGATTTACGTAATTTATCTTGTTCAGAGGGTGTAAGTTTTTGAAGTTCCTCCTCTGCAACTCTATTGATTTCTTGCCGTCTCTTCTCATAGTTGGCCTCAGTTGTTGTATATTGAATACTTCTTGCGATGAATGAGCTATCTGCCAGTTGCATGGTTAAAGAATGACCACTGGCTTTTGCCATTAATTTGCTCTGTTGTGCAACGATCATATGGGGATAATTATTGACAGCCCCTGCGAGCATGATGGAAAACCATATATTGCTAGTTTTCTCCGTAGCTAAAATAAGACCTTGAGTTGCACCGGCACTATGTCCAATGACACCAATTCTATCCTTATCTATTTGGTCTTGATGTTTTAAAAATTCTATGCCCGCTCTGGCATCATCTAAGTAATCGCTTTCGGTCATTTGACTGAATTTCTTTGGCCCAGCTGTCGATTTTCCCGCCCCTCTATCATCGAATCGCAGCGTAGCAAATCCCATCTTAGTCAAAAAATCTGACAGCACAAACATCATTTGATGATTGTAAATTGGTTGATTCCGTGATGTTTGTCCCGATCCTCCGATAATTAAGATGGCCTTAAAAGGTCCTTTACCATTAGGTAAAGTGAGTGTCGCCGCAAGGTGGACAGAAGTATCCTCTCGGACCTGATAATTTACGTTAATAGATTGATATGGCAATGGCTCCTGAGGGGTTTGTGGCCGTTCTTGACTTCTTAACTTGTTGCTAGCTAATATGCTTATAATTAGTGTGGCAATTTTGAGGATTCGTAAATGGTTCATAATATTCTTTTACACAAATCTACTTACTACCAGCCTTTAAAAATCCGAACAAAACCTGAAAACATTTATCCGTCGACGAACTACTTGTTTTCGCAGTCGAAATACAGAGTAAAATGCGTTATTTTTTTAAAATCTTATTGATTTCAATATTTTTTGTGTTTAATCCGTAGAATATTGAAAAATTGTAATCTTGTTAAGATTAAGGGAAAATTGTCTATTCTGGTTATCTAATATTCTAAAAATATGTAATATTATTTGAAGATTGAAACACTATTTGATCAAAAGGGGACATCGTTTCTTTCCTTCCACAATTTTAGGTTAAATAAGACTATCTTTATCATTTATATGCTTTGACTAATGAAGTATTTCAAGGATATTTTGACAATTCTCGATGTACTTTACAAGTTAGAGAGATCTACAAGGTTGGTTATTGTTTGTAAATTCGTAGTTTATTTACGTATAAGCAATATATATTAAAAGTGATCTAATAGCTATCAATTCATTAATTCCGTATCTTTAATTTCGAAATGTTGAAAACATATTATTATCAATCAGATGAGAGGATAATATATTTTTTTATTTAAAACAAAGCATTAATTTTGCGGGATTTTATATATTGCTGGTATAGATTTTGAATATCGTAAATTACCAAAGCATTTATAAGAAATTAATTATGGACTATATATAAAATCCAATTTCCAATGACAACGGTATTACGTGGTATAAATGATAAATATGATAGCTATCACCAAATAATTGATTTTTATGAAAATAATAAAAGTCGTTATTTTGATGAAATATCGTTAACATTGACAGGTTTTTTTTCTGCAAATATGTCTGCTGCTCTTGGTGCAGTATTGGATTTGCTAGCCGCTAATATCAATGATATCGGTTTTGAGTGGGTTGATCCTGCGATTGAATCAATCCTTCAAAGAAATGATTTTTTATCTTATTACGGATGGAACAAATTGTCCGATACAAATCATACGACAATTAAATTTCAAAAGTTAAAACCTACAGATGGAAAATATTTTAAAACTTATGTCATTGAAGAATTAATTGGCCGAGATGAGCTACCGAATATGTCAGTGCAGGCCAAAGAAAAAATTGTAGAAGCCATTTACGAAATGTTTGTAAATGCACAAATACATAGTGAAACAAATTTTATATATACATGTGGACAATTTTTCCCCAATGTTCATAAAATATTATTCACGATTGTCGATACGGGAGTTGGGTTCAGGCATAAAGTTAATCAAAGATTTAATTCTAATCTTTCCTCAACCCAAGCTATCCAGTGGGCAATTCAAAATGAAAAGACAACAAAAGTTGATATTTCTGGAGGGTTGGGTTTAGCTGTTTTAAAAGAATTTGTAGGAATGAATAAGGGCATGATGCAAATCGTAAGTCGTGACGGTTTTTATCAATATGATACAAATGGGGAAACAATCCGTGAGTTTAAAAACGAATTTCCTGGCACGGTTGTAAATTTACAATTTAACACTAATGATAAGAGCAATTATGTGTTAAAATCAGAAATTGATATGGATGATATTTTATAAAAATATGGAAAGTACTAAGATAAATATAGTAAATGTAATAGGTGATACCTATGGTGTTGAGGCAGGTGACGGGCAAAAAGTCTATGAGTTAATTAAAAAGGCTTTTGATCAAAAGCATAAAGTCGTATTATCTTTCCAAAATATGAGTATGTTGACAACTGCTTTTTTAAATACTGCAGTTGGTCAGCTTTATAAAGATTATGAACAAACAACAATTAGAGGATTGCTACAGCTTGATGGGCTTTCTGACTCTGGAAAAGTTTCATTGAAAAGAGTCGTTGAGGCAGCTAAGAGATTTTATAATGATCCGGAGGCTTTACAAAAGAGTATTGATGATATTTTAGGTGAATAGAATGGCGGAAAGTTATAGAATTCAAGATATAGGGAAGCTTGTTGGAAGGGATATATTTTTTGATGCTAATATATTAATATATTTGTTTTGGCCCACTGGCAGCTATTCCCCGGAAGCTAAGTATGCCGAAGCTTTTCGAAAACTTTTAAAACAAGGAAATTCATTGAACGTTGATTTTAATATTATCTCAGAGATTGTTAATAGAATTATTAGGATTGAATATCAAAAAAAAGCTTCTACAATTTCATTTAAAGACTTTAGAGAGAGTGAAGAAGGAAAGGAAGCGCTAAGTGATTTATATACTATTATTGATCAGACTATTTTACCCAATTTTAATATAACTGAAAAGTTATATTCTAAAGATGAAGTTAGGACATTTCTTAAAGTTGATAGTTTAGATTTTGTAGATAAAGGAACTGTTTCAATTTGTTCTCAAAATTCATATGTGCTTTTGACTAATGATAAAGATTTTAAAGATTCTGGTGTTGATATTTTAACGGCTAACAGTAGAATTTTAAATTCTTAAAAGTGTGCACCGGACTGTACATCAAAAAAAACGTCACAAATACGTCACAGCCCTAAATTTTGAATATTGAAAAATTGTTCATAAATTGCCTTAGCAAGCAGGAAATAAAGATTTTTGACCTTGTTGACGAGCTGAAACCTATAGTCTCTTAATCTGTGGGTCCTGAGTTCGAGCCTCAGCGGGGTCACTTTCAAAAAGGCCGTTTTACAAATGTAGGATGGCTTTTTTGTGTCTAATGCAAGTTGGATTATTACCGTTGTTGAGATATTAACTTTAAATCGTTTTTCCGGCGTCGGCTGCTATAATTTTCGGATAACTAATCCATTATTTTATCAGAGGTCACGTATTATTTCTGCTAGGAAAACATAAAACTCTTTAATCTGTTATTAATTCAGCGAATTTATTACGTAAATTTGTATTTCAGACGATAAGCTTATGGAAGACAAGAAGATTTCGATATTGTACGTTGACGACGAAGAAAACAATCTGTTTTCTTTTAAAGCGACATTTCGACTAAAGTATAAAGTGTTTACGGCAATTAGTGGTGCCGATGCAATCGATATTGTCAAAAACAACCAAATACATATTATCATTACTGATCAACGGATGCCGGAAATGACCGGTGTAGAGTTTTTGGAAGAGATTATTAAGATCAATGCAGCCCCAATGCGTATCCTTTTGACAGGGTATACAGATATGGCAGCTGTCGTTGATGCTGTCAATAAAGGAAAGATCTTTCATTACCTCAATAAGCCGTGGAGTGAAGAGGAGCTCGATCAAACGATTCAACGCGCTTATGATGTCTATGCTGAGCGTCAAAAGATTGTGGAGACGAATTCTCAACTTGAGACTTCAAATGACCAGTTGGAGTTTCTGCTACGACAAAAGCTACTTTCCTAAAAGATTATAATTTTAGGAAAGTCAACTTTTATTTAAAATGTCTGTTTGCTTTGTGATACCCTTCGCTACAATCGCATAGGATTGCCGAAAGTGAGAAGCCTTATTTGCTCGGTATGATGACTGTAAAGGTTGTGCCCTGATTTGGCTGTGATTGCACTTCAATTTTTCCCTGTAGTTTTAAGAGTGCGTTCTGAACATTATACAGCCCAAATCCCATGCCCTTAGCTTGATCACTTGCTCTAAAGAATAATTTAAAGATATCTTCAACATACTCTGGAGATATGCCTATTCCGTTGTCACTCACAATAATTTTAGCTTTACGTTCTGATACGAATACGGAGAGTTTGACGAACTGGTTTTCCTGCCCTTTACGTTGGTATTTAAACGCATTAGAAAGAAGATTATGCAAAATTAGTTCTAGAAGTGCTTTATCGCCGCTAAAGATCTCTTTTTGATCCACTGAAATTTCAAAAGCAACATCTTTATTTTGCGTGTACATACTGTAAAACTGACGTATATTGTCAAAGAGCTCTTCGAAATTTATGGCTGACAACATAAGCTCGCCTCTTCGTAAGAGATAATAGTCTCGCAGACTGTCAATATAAGCATCTAAGCTGACCAATGAACTATCCATTAGTGATAACAACTCATGAATACGATCTATGCTGTCAAATTCTAACCCAAGTTTCACCGCAGAAAGAACCCCTGTCAATGGATCACGAAGATCATGACTAACACTATATGCGAATTTATCTAATTCATCATAAGCTTTTTGCAGCTCTTGATTCTTAACTTCTAGCATAGAGTTTGCAACATAAAATTTATTTGCTTCTTCTATAGCGGAAACGATTTCTTCATTCATCCAGGGTTTTCGGACAAACCTAAAAATATGGCCCTTGTTAACTGCATCAATTACAGTTTCCATATTGGCATAAGCCGTTAAAAGAATACGGATTGGTTTTGGAAAATCTTTTTTAATGCGGTGCAAAAAATCGATGCCCATCTCATCCGGCATACGTTGGTCACAGAAGATAATACGGATATCAGGATGAGCATGAAGGATCGTTTCGGCCTCACTCGTATTGGATGCTGTATGGATAGCGTAATCGTATCTAAAGTTCGCTTTAAAGCTAACCAAATTGTTTACTTCGTCATCGATATATAATATTTCAAGCTCCCTCTGCATAATTTTATTATATGGTTTTATTCCCTTACAAAAGATATGAAAAAATAATAGTTAATTGAACTATTTTCAGTTTATAGCGGTATTAATTGTTTTGTTGAATTGGAATGAGGAGTGTAAAACTTGTGCCCTGTCCCACTTCTGAATCTACAATAATCTTCCCATGATGTTTCGCAATGGTATTATAGGCAATGGACATTCCCAAACCAGTACCTTCGCCAACGTCTTTCGTTGTAAAAAATGGTTCAAATATCCGTTCATGGATTTCTTTTGGAATACCGATACCATTGTCTGCGATTTTGATAAACACAGCTGTATTATCCTCCTTAACTCCGGTCTCAATACATATTTTACCACCAACATCGTGATTAAACTTTTTATTTACGGCGTAAATAGCATTTGTCACGATATTCAAAAAGACTTGATTAAGTTTTCCTGCATGACATTCGACCTTTGGCATATCGCCATAGATCTTATCAACTTCAATCGTGTTATTTAATAAACTATTGAGGATAACCATTGTTGACTCCAGCCCCTCATTTAAATCGGCAAATTTTAATGTATCCTCGTCTACTCGCGAGAAGATCCGCAAACTCTTTACTATTTCGGCAGTCCGATGGGCCCCATCATGCATTCCCTTTAATAGAAAATCTACCTCTGTTTTCAGATAATCGATATCCTGATCATCTTTGAATTTTTTGATCTGAGATTGCTTTTCAGTATCGGATATCCCTTCTTTAAAAGCGATACGCTCTACTTCCTCCAGCGTTTCCCAGATCATCTTAATATCACGTTTTAACGGAGCGACATTAGACGTAACAAAGTTGATTGGGTTGTTGATCTCATGAGCAACCCCAGCAGTCAATTGACCAAGGGAGGCCATCTTCTCGGCTTCGACAAGTTGAGATTGCGTTTCCTTTAAGTGAGTAAGAGTGGTTTGTAGAGACTCATTAGATTCTGTTAATTCACGTGTCCGCTCATCTACTTTTTGTTCCAATACAATATTTTGTTCACGTATTAACTTCTCGTTTTCTAACGAGATTGCTAATTCCCTGATTTGTGATGCTTCTTTTTCTTCTTTTAAAATATTGATACTATAGGCTAGACCGAAGGACAATAAGGCCATCTCCACAACAGATGCAATTTGTACAGCATTGCTCGTAAAATCGTTATATTTTAAGATGCCATAGTCTTTCAGTAAAAACACGACAGAACCTAATAATAAAATTGTCCAACCGTAAACAAAATATTTAGCCGGTTTATAACCATTTATCATCACACGATAGGATAAGTAAAGGACAAATAAAGACCCAGCCCCTGTTGTTAGCTGCATAACCATGAACGCTGGTTGTGTCAGGTTGAGCAGTGTAAGAAGGCTGCCAATGACAAAAAGGATGATAAAAACAGTAATCACACGTCTTGACCGAGGAGCATTTTTCGGTAATTGAAGAAATGAATCTGCAAAAAGCAGGGCGCATAGGCCTGATAAACATCCAAAGATAATAGGACCCTTTGTTGCAAAATAAATCCAATTTGGCCACAAATATTGAAAACTGTAACCTTTAATACCCATTTGTGTTATTCCTGCACAAAGGACATAAAGGACATAGTACAGATAGCCCCTTTCACGAACAGAAAAAAACAGGAATAAATTGTATATCGCCATAATACCGACAATACCAATATAGATGCCGCTTAACAAACTGTCGTCATTCATCTCTTTTAAGAAACTGCGCTCGTTACTTAAATAGATCGGGAGAATAATCTGTTCCGTACTTTTTATGCGAAGAAAAAAGATGGTCTTCTCATTTCCAGGTAATTGGATATCGAATGCATAATTAGGGACCTTATATTTTCTAGCCGAAAAAGATTGATGCTCGCCCAACTTGATCGAGTTATAATGCCCGTTTGATGACGGTACAAAAAGTTCGACCTCATCCAAGAGAGGGTAGGCAATTTCGAGCAAGAGTTCAAGCTTTTCTTTGCCCTTGTTTGTCACGGGTAATCGAAACCAGATGTCAGCGGGTGATATGCCCAAATTGGGGACCTTGCTTTCTAACGATTGAAAGGAGGAAGCTGAAGTATCTGCAAAGTTAGGCTCTCCTTTCCCGGTATAACGCTCCAGGCCATATCCGATCAATACACGCTGTGTCGGTTTATCGATAATAACCTCTCCAAAACAAGTTGAACTGCACGTAAAAATAAATAAGAAGATCAAGTTAAGCCAGCATTTCATCACTATATGCTATTTTTTTGCTTCGGCAATAACTAAATTCATAGAAACAAGGAAACAACCCGCTTCATCAGCTTGATCCAATGTGTTTTGAAATTCCTCCATTTCAGCTGTACTTAACTTCTCTTTTTCGACCATTTCCAAAAGAATTTTATCTAAGAAAAGATAGCGGTTGGCCTCTTCTTTCGAACGGGCTACCATACAGAATGTTTGCAATTGTACTTGTTTAAAGCCTTGAGACAATAAGTCCGAAGTTAATTTATTCCCAGCCCAGCCATTGTTGACTTTTTCTTCGGTCAAATAATGGCATATCTTAGCCTCAATGTCAACATGCTTACTGTAAAACGTCAGGCTATTCCAAATCGTCTCAACGATCACTAAGGGTTGACCTTCACGCAAAACACGGTGAACCTCAGCAAACATTTTTGGTGCTTCCAGCAGATGTTGTACAACGCGTTCCATTCTAATGCCAGAAATGGAATTATCTGTAAAGCTAAGTTGATAAACTTCACCCTGAACAAAGTCGACGTTCTTTACCTCTGCACTGCTTGTTTTGGCATGCTCGATTAAGGCCTTATCATGATCCAATCCAACAACAAGTACATTATGGCCCAGCATATTAGCCAAATTGATGGCATCCATTCCAGTTCCACAGCCAAGATCGACGACAACCCCCTCTTTAATCGTATTAAAAGGAGTATATGAATGTATTTTTAATTGTTTAAGAAAATCACCGGTATCCATTAAATAGCCGGCACCATAATGTTTAGTGTCCATTATAAGATATTTAAATTACGATCATCTGGTTTATGATCTAATGATGTATGTTTCAGATTTTTAATAATTTCATTTAAATCCCATTGATTGAGATTTGGAATATCGATTTGATAATGAATTTCAATCTCCTTATTCCGTAAAGTTTCTATGCGGACAATATTGGAATTATTACGAAGCGACAAAATTGCATCTTTGTTTTCTTGGTCGGCTTCGGTCAAGGTGTCTAGATTGCGCATAATCATTACGGTAGCCAATAGATCCAGCTTCGGATAATAGAATGTGCCATTATTTCCAACACTTGTATCAATGCGGTAGCCAACACTTTCTGCTAATTTCACCGTGTAAGGAGCACATAAAGCAAAGAGTGATTTAATGCCAACCTGTGTACTGATGGCGGCACCAGCTCTCGTCAAAAATATGCTGCCAATGCCATATCCAGCAATCTCCCTGGAGTTCCAAAGGCCACAACCTTCACCTGTCCCCTGTTGCGCATAATCATAAACAAGGTCTAAGATTTTAGCATCCATCGCTCCCGTGGCCTGTTCAATGGGAAGTGGTTCGCTCCCTCCCGATACGTGTATACGTACTCCACCATAGACTTTATCGCCATCAAGGGATTCTACGATCAGTACGAATGATGCGGGATTGTACATCCAGTCATTTTTGGAAGAAGTTACTTTCTTTACGCCTATAGCAGTTAACACGTGCGCGTGTCCTTCTATGAAACGTTCACAGGTTTGGGGATCGTCGATAGCCCGAAATGCTCTTAGTCTTACTACAGGACGCCCGTCGTTGAATAATAATGCCACCGAATGCTTTGATTTATCGTTTAAACGCAAAACTAATCAATTAAATGCAAAGGTGTTTACTCTTCAAATAAATTATACCGTAATGCAACCGCCTGCACCTAGTGATGGTAAAAATTGTTTGATTCCTTTATCACCTTTAAGGGCCCAAATAGCCCCTTTTAACTGATGTCATCGAAAATACATTTTATCATCTTAATATGCTGTATTTTCGATATACAATAAATTTGACCTTGGAAATATTAACGTTTCTGGAGGCTATTTTTATGAATCTGACCGTCTTTCATGATCAACAGAAAGTTTTTTTCTGGATCTGCCAAGAGTTTTAAATTCTTAAGAGGATCTCCGTCTACAAGGATTAGATCTGCCAAAGCTCCTTCTTCTACTATTCCCAGCTTGCCAGGATAAGGACTTCTTAATCCCGAAAGCTGCAGAAGCTCGCCATTGTCTTGGGTAATCATTTTAATGATTTCGACATTTGTAAACCACTTTTGAAGTCGCAAAATAAAAGTATTCTGCAATTTATTCAGGTCCGGTTCAAAAAGGAAATCTGTACCCCAAGCTAGTTTTACCCCATATTTCTTAGCCATAGGCCATACTTTTTCCTGACCTTCAATGACAGGCTTACGCTTGATTCTTCGTTGCGGATCCATATCGGGTGTATCTTCCACAAGATTCTGTAAACTAAGCCAGATATTTTTTTTTGCAATTAGCTGTAAAGTTTCTTCATCGAGCAATTGTCCATGCTCTATACATTTTACGCCAGCTTCGATTGCTCTTCGAATTGCTCTTGGCGTATACGCATGTACAGTGACATAAGTTCCCCAATCTTCGGCTGCTTCTACTGCTGCTTTCATTTCGTCTAGCGTATATTGGGTGACGTCCACAGGATCATATGCTGAGGAAGTTCCTCCACCCGCCATGAGTTTAATTTGACTTGCCCCGAATCTTAGATTCTCTCTTACTGCAGTCAGGACCTCATCACGACCATCGGCGATGAAGGTTGCTCCATATCGCTCCGCACGAGAGACAACGCCGAAAAAACGACGCGATTTTTCCTCCGGTGTCCGAAAATCTCCATGCCCTGCAGTTTGGCTTACAACGGCACCAGAAGGCCAGATTCTAGGCCCTAAAATCTGGCCCTTGTCGATCGCTGCTTTTAATGGGAATATAGGACCACCAACATCTCGTACGCTTGTAAAACCCCGCATTAACATCTGTTGAGCCGATAGCCCCACCGTCTTGATCAAGAATTCCTCGGATAGGTCATTTGTCATCATTTGAGGCATTGTCAAAGCGCCAAATACCAAATGGACATGCACATCGATCAATCCAGGTATCAGTGTTTTGCCTTTAGCGTCAATTCTGACGATATTCTTTCCTTGTGCGTCAATAGGGGATGTACTGATGGTCTGAATTGTGTTTCCGTTTATTAAAACATGTTTTGGTGGAGTTAAGGTTTGAGTTGTATAGTCGAGCAGTTTGACATTTTCTATTAAAACTTGGCTTTCCTGTGCTTGGATAACATGTACAAAAGCCGAACAAAGAAATAAAGTAAGTAGTTGACCTAAACGCATAGCTTGGAGAATTACGTTAAAATATAATATGACAAATCAATTTTAATTCAAGCTAACTAATGTGCTTGAAAAAAATATCTTCTAAGTTAAATCATAAATTCAATATATTTCAATTTTTTCATTATAAATTTTGGCTCTGCCAGCCTTTTTTGAAGAAGTCTTTGTGTAATGTACGCTGTTAATCACAAGAAAAATGCTAAATTTATCCAATCATGATATATAAAAAATCTATTATAAATTATTTAAATATCGTAATTCCCAAGATTGTCTCCATAAGAGAGCTGCTCACCTATGCCCTCTTACTCGGCTTATCAGCTTATGTATTCCTACTGGTTTTTCAGCCATTTGGAACGTATAATTTTGAGAATGTCTATAAATTTAGCTTGTTATCCGGATACGGGGCGATTTTATCCATTGCATATGCCTTAATTTCTATCGTCTTGCGTAAAAAAAGGGGAACAGTTGCGATAGAACTATTTCGTATTTTTCTTGTGTTCCTATTATCAAGTTTTTTAAATTTCGTCTATCATGGTTGGTTCATCAATCAGGCGCCTTTGCAGTGGAATAACCTACCCTATATTGTATGTTATACGTTTTCACTTTACAGCCCTATTGCAGCGATTTATTTTTTGCTTCGAGTTGATAAGCGTCATTCGAATCATGAAAAGAATAACTCGTCGATGGAAAGTCTTTCAATAAAGCCAGCTATGATATTGAGCCAAGCGAATGACTGCCATTTGGCTCCGGTCGATATTCCTAATGGTAATCAACTGTTAAAGTTGCTGCCAAGCGATTTTATTTTTGCAAAATCAATGGATAATTATTGCATGATCTACTTTAGGAAGGATGGTATGGTAAAGAAGCAGATGGTACGAATTACGTTGAGCCGCTTATCTGAACTGTTGAATACAATGTCTATTCACCGATGTCATCGGTCCTTTCTTGTCAATTTTGAAAAAATCCTTGTAAGGGAAGGGAATGCCCAAGGTTTTTTGTTACGTTTTGCAGATACTGAAGATTGTGCTGTTATTTCGAGGTCTGCTATAGAATCAGTTAGACCCTATTTGTCGGACTGACCACCACGTTATCGTCCCTAAATCTTGCCATACGCCACATAACTTTGTATACTCGTCTTGGGTAGCATAATTTTGTTCAAAAAAAGATGAACACAAAAAGTTTAAACCTGCTGGTATTATTTCTCTTCTTCGGAATATATTTTATCCTCGATTATTTGTTTTTTGCGATCCTTCAATCCATGATAATCAAGTATGTCCAAAGTAGATTTTTGGGGCATGTGCTGACGTATTCAATTAGCCTTGTACCGTTGCTTTTTGGGGCAATGCTGCTTAAACCGAAAGGGCAGAATGAATTCTTGGAAAAATTTGGGTTGAAAGGTAATTTTTTACAGGGGCTTTCTTTTGGAATAATAGCTACCTTACCGATGTTCTTGGGTTATGCCTTTGTTTTTACCTTAAATCGGAAAATAGATCCAAACGCGCTATTAATAAATAGTGTGTCATCAGGATTCTTTGAAGAAATGATCTTTCGTGCCTATTTTTTTGGTTTAGTTTTTCGCTATACCCGACTAGGTTTTATTCCATCCATTTTAGCTACATCACTCCTGTTTGCTTTACTACATCTTTATCAGAGTCAGGATTTGGGAGAATTGGTCCTGATTTTCGGTATGACTTTCTTCGGCTCTATCCTATTTTCGTGGTTGTATGCTGAGTGGAAGTTTAACCTTTGGATACCAGTAACACTTCATGTTTTGATGAATTCGGCTTGGATGATTTTTGATGTTTCGGACAATGCTGCGGGAAATGGATGGAGCAATTTTTTCCGCTTCTTGACCATCATTGTAGCAATCATAATGACCATTGTCCATTCAAGGAAGTCAAATGGCGGTCTACAAATTGAAAGGAAAAATTTGTGGCTAAAAGATTAAAAATCCGGAGTTTTTTTAATGAACCTTCATAGCTGTAGATATGTTCTTCAAATGATCTCGTCCATATTTGGAATGAGCGTTAGATTTTAGGTTGCCAAAACTATGAACCTTTTGATAATAGCATTGGCTCTCGAAGAACCCCTGAAAACCAGTATTTTTTTTTGGCATGGGAATCGCTACCTTGACCTTTATGAATAGACAGCTATTTTCACTCCTATCTTTATTTCTAGGAACGACGTTATCCATGGGAATTTTGAGCTGTGGACACAATACAAAAGTCAAAGGTGCGGATTTAAAGGATTCTGCTGAACTTAAAACAGTCGCTGTGAAGGATACGATGGCTGCTGCTAAATTTCCTCCTTTACCAATTGACTTTGACAATACGAAGGTTTTAAAAAATACCTATGTTGTTGATCGAGCTGGAGCCGAGCTTAGACAAGGCGCGGATAAGGCTGCCCCGCTATTAGGAAGATATCCCTATGGTACCAAGCTCGATGTGATCGGTGAAGAAGGAGAATGGATTGCCGTAATGGATCGTATCCAGCGCGATTATAGCGGGAACAATGGCGAAAAAGGTGATGTAACGCGATGGGAAAAGGTCTATGTAGCGAAGTCCAAGCTGGGGAAACAAGATAAAATTACAATCTCTCCCAAAGATTTAAATTCAATCGTTTCACTGACGATAAATGGTAAAGAAATGCATTACGAAAATGGACATTCTTTAGATAAGTATCTCCAGCTAGAGTTGATTGATGAGCAAACGTTCTTAGCCGCTCGGAATACGGCTAAAAACTACTTGATTAAGGATACCCTGTCTTATCCGAAAAATGGAAAGATTTTGGAATTGCCGTTGACAAATGGGAAAAAGCTAACATTTAAGGATAAGGATATCGATAATGAATTAGAAGCCAGCTATTCTTATAAAGGGCATTACGATTTTTTAAAT
This sequence comes from Sphingobacterium sp. 18053, assembly GCF_902706145.1. Classification (NCBI taxonomy): domain Bacteria; kingdom Pseudomonadati; phylum Bacteroidota; class Sphingobacteriia; order Sphingobacteriales; family Sphingobacteriaceae; genus Sphingobacterium; species Sphingobacterium sp. 18053. The sequence goes on along the minus strand of NZ_CACSJW010000006.1, from coordinate 27,355 downwards.
GCTTTTGCTGTTGATGGGAATTATTGGGAAAGTGCTGATGTGCGGCTTTTTGATAAACAGGATGGTCATCTTATTGTGGAATGTGGGGATTATCCATTCTTCTCTGCCGATAAAAATTACCTGATGACCTTGCACGCCGACCCCTATGAATCGACGGGCGACCTGCAGCTCTTCCACGTGAAACAAGGAAAGGTGACACCGATGCTTTTTATTAGTTTTAAAGAGTGGATGCCAACCTGGAAAGAAGAGTTAATGTTCTGGGGCAAGGACGGTTGTATCTATACTGCTGCCAACCATGTAGACGGTTACTGGGGTGAAGAAGGATCGCTGAACGAAAGATCACAATTTATCAGAATCAAGATATTACCCCATTAAACAGGCACAAACCATACTTTTATTGGTTTACTGCAGGCGTATATATTTATTGTTTTTCTGTTTTAAGTAAAACTATTCTGGCATGCACCTGTTGTATTCCATAAAATAGATTATAGTTTGTAATTTAGCTGGATGAAACTAAGAATATTATCGTTATTTACTATCCTTCTTCTCTTTTCCACGTTGTCTATGGCACAAGATAAGCCATGGAAACAGCATAATAAATGGATTTGGGGCCCTTCAGTAGGGTATCAGTATCAAAGTGGTAATTTTCTGAAAGTTTCGGGCTGGGGATTATTTGCACCTAATGATTTTCAATATATGAAAATTGATGCAGGAGCCAATTTCAGCTGGATGGAAGGTAAAACGACTGTTATTCCAGAGCTGGGGTTTACCTATTATCTGAATGATTTTGTTGTTTTTCCTTTTGTAAAAGCAGAGTTAACACCTTATACCATAACGCCAAAAGTTGGTGCCAGTCTATTCTCTATTGTGGATCTGGGAATAGGTTATGGATTTGATTACAATACTAAGAAAAATTTTAAGCCGATTGACGGAATTACCGTTTCAGTAGGGGTAAATATTCCGCTCAATTTTCATATTTATTAATTGAAAAATGCGCAGTAAGACAATTTATAAACTCCTGGGGTCACTTGTTGTGTTGTTAGCTATAGTTAGCAACCTAAAAGCGCAAGACCACTTAATCGGTCCGACGTTAAGCTACCAGTTTCAAAAAGGGAGTATAATAAAAACTGGTGCTTATTTCGCTTTTCCTTTTATAGGAGATCATATTCTCCGAGCAGATGCCACAGCCAACTTCACTTGGACACAAAGGAAGTTTGCCGTGATACCTGAGGCTGCAGTAACGTATTATCCTCAAACATATGTCTTAACTCCCTTTGTTCGTGCAGAGCTTACTCCGTATACCTTTACGCCCAAAGTTGGAGTGAGTTTGGCCACATTGGTGGATATCGACTTTGGTTATGGATTTTCCATCAATGAAAAAAAAGATTACAATCCGATAAAGGGGTTCGCGGTGTCTCTGCGATTTAGTATTCCGCTAAATTATCGAATCAATATGTAGCTTAGATTCATGCCCCCCTTCGCTTGGTTTACCTTCCAAAAAGCTAAACTTGACAGGATCATTTTTTATGATAGTCTATTTCGCTTGCAAAGTAATTGTGCTAAAGCACTTTTAAGGAACGACTAGACTAATTGTCAAGCCAGTTTTTGAAAGCCGTGACTTTCTCCCGTGAAACAATGAGCTCATCCGATTCATAATGCTTAAGGTATATTTTCAACCGGGCATTAGAATGTACAGCAATATTTTTGATGGCATCAAATTGAACTATAGTGCTTCGGTTGATCCTAAAAAAATCCTTAGGGGACAATTGCGGTATCAGGGCGTCCAATGTTTGGTCCAAAAGATAGTTGCCATTTTCATTGGTATAAACATAAGTGCCTTTGTTTTCACTGTAAATACATTCGATTTGCTGGGTGGTCACTACTTTTAGGTTTTGGCCTATTTTGATGGTAAAGCGTTCCTTATATGTTTGGACGGTGTTTCTAAATAGAGCCTCAAAAGATGCCAGATCGAACTGTGGTTTTGGGTGCCTAAATTGGCGGAATTTTTCAATTGCGTTTTCCAATTCTTCATCTTCAATTGGCTTCAGGAGGTAATCGATGCTATTTTGTTTAAATGCCCGCAACATATATTCATCGTATGCGGTGGTAAAAATAATGGCCGAATTAGGCTTCACCTGCTCAAGGATGTCAAATGAAATCCCATCGGCGAGTTGAATATCCAAGAACAGTAGGTCAGGTTCGATATTTGACATAAACCATTCGATAGATTCTTCCACAGTCTGAAGTACAGCAGCTACTGTATAACCAAGATCCTCAAGTTTTCTTCGGAGCAATCTCGCCGATGGGAGTTCGTCTTCTATAATTACTATTTTCATTGTTTTTTTTGCATGCTTATTGATCATCAGACCGTTGTATTGTTTAATTTATTGAGCATCGTTGTGCCTTAGCTATTGTTTTTTGCTGCTATTAGGCCTCGCATGTTTATTTAAGAACAGGTTGCTTTTAAGAGACTATTTCATTGATAATGGGCAGTCCGACAGAAAATAAAATATCAGTTTCCTGAAGATGTACAGATAGATTGGACAGTATAGCATAACGTTCCTGAATATTTTTCAAACCGATTCCCGAATGATCATGGAGCACTTTCTTCTTTTGAAGAGTGTTTTCAACATAGAGGTAATTATTTTTTCTATAAATCTTCAATAAAAGAGGCTTCTTGACCGAAATAATATTGTGTTTGATTGCATTTTCGATCAGTAATTGAAGGGAAAGGGGTAATATAAAACCAGTATGTTGTTCCGTATTGATCTGTAAATCGATCTGTATACCGGCTTCGAAGCGTAGACTCAAGAGGTTTAAATAGGCCTTTGAAAAAGTGAGCTCATCCTGTAAAGAAACGAGGCTTTTGTCTTTTTGTTCCAATACATAGCGATATATCTTAGAAAGATCCGTGGTAAACATGCTGGCCTTTTTGGGGCTTTCTTCAATTAATCCATTCAATACATTCAGGCTGTTGAACAAAAAATGTGGATCGAGTTGATTTTTGAGCGACTCAAATTGTGCTGTTATTTGCTGTTTTTCCTGATGAGATTCTTTGATTTGATAGTCTTTGAACCTTTTATAGAAATAGAAACCAAAAAAAATCATCGAAATACACCAGGATATCATCGCAGTTTGAAAATAATATGCAACACGTTGTTGGTGAATAAATTGGTGGAAACGCTGCAGGAAATTTTGGGTAACACCGGAGTTAAACAGTCCGGAGAAAAAAGCATTGACAATAAAAACGACCAGTATGGTCAAGAAGAAACTGACACTGTAAAAAACAATCATCTTTTTTCCAAAATCTTTACTGCTTGGGTATTTGTTCCCGACCCATTTCGATAGATAGCTATGACCTAGAAAGAGAAAAAATCCGTATAGTAAACCTCTGACCATATTAGGATGAAAGATGATGGATATCCAAGGGACATCATTGTGGTCAAGTTTGGCCACAACCACAAAATAGATGGTTACGACCAAACTTGCGAGTAGTGCTTGTATAATAGCTTTAAATGGTGCTTTCTTCACAAAGTGTTATTTGCATTCTTTTATCAACTGTTCTGCCCGATCTTTGCCCCATGAAGGTGCAAATGGCGTAGTAATTTTCTCTTCACCGAATAAAGATAGCGCTTTCTTGACATCCTCACATTCTTTGCTGGTATCCTGGTTGAAATATTTTTTTGAGTTTATTTGGAATTCCGCTAGTCCCAATACCGCACGTGGATTGTTTGGAGCAAGGGTGATGGCTTTTTTATATAGCCCTATAATCTTAGGTGAAAGCTCTTTGGCTTTTGTCATTGGATCTGTAATCATCAAGGCCGTTTGGTTCATCGCTCTCAGCACAAGCCATTCTGAATTATTGTCCTGGGCGCTATTGTTTAGTATTTCTTCTGCAGACTGTATATATTTTGCCTGTGTCTCTTTATTTTTCTCCCTGAAGGATGCTGTTGTCAGTACCATGGCCTGATAATAGGCAGGAATCCAATTGTCCTTTTCTGCCTGTGAGATGCGTTCTAAAAGAGCGGCCGCTTTCTGCGTCTCACCCGATTGCCATAGACTCATGGCTTGTCCCATACTTTTTTCAAAATTGCTTTGTGCAAATGTGCTGCCACTTATAAGGCAGATGAGGGCGATAATAAATGATTTCATGATCTTTCGTTTTTAGTAGTAAATATTTTTCTAAGTTATTGAAGTTGGTAATCCTTCTCTGCAAACAGAAATAATTTTGGATGGACCGACGTATTTCGATGATGAGTTGATGTTTATTATAGATTGTCCAATTGATTGTCTTTTTCATTTTTACTGATTGTCCAAAAATAGCCTAGAAATACAAAGCGTTTGGCCGTAGGGACAATCGGTCTACGGTCGTAGATTCCTTGTGAATTTGGTCGGTCTGCATATTGATACCCATAGATTGGGCTAGCGCCAAGAACATTACTGACGGAGAAATGGATAATTTTTTGCTGGCTGTAAAGAAACGACCAACTCATAGACAGACTATTGTAGCCTTTTGTATGGCCATTCATGAATACTGTTTGGTTGGGATCATTGTAATTTCTGCCGGATACAAACGAATTTGTCAAACTGAGCTGTGAACGTAGGCTTGATAGCCAGTATTTTCCAACGATATAGAAACTGTGTTTGTAAACATAAGGGGGAGTGACTGTCGTCGGATAATTCGCTTCATTTCTCTTACTGTCCGTATAGGAATATGAAATCCAGTATTGGAGGTTTTTGATGCTGCTGCTGTTTTTATAAAATAAATCAAAGCCTTTGACCTTACCGCTTCCGTTATTGTCATATTGGCTGTCATATTTTGGAGTTATACTATTGTATTTTGCCAAATTGTTATATTCTTTGTGATAGGCTTCTAAGCGAAGTAAGTGCCCTCCACGCGCATAGAAATAATTTGCGATATAATGATTTGCCTCCATCCAGTCAAGTTGCGGAGCATACTTTAACAGCGGTGTTGGCGCCTGCTGATGGAAGTTCCCATAAGCAAGTGAGAGCTGCGTATATTTATTTAACGCATAGCCCAGCGAAGCCCTCGGCTCTAACGTGCTCTTCGCCTGCAAATTGGAGGAAGTTTCTCGTAGGCCAATCTTCCCGATTAAGTTCGGGAGGATGCCGAAGGTAGTTTCCGTAAATACAGCGGTCATCTTGCTATGATAACCATAGCTATAGCCAAGGGTTTGTCGGTGATATTCTTCTTGATAATTCGTGTCGAAATATTCTATTCCTCCAATACTTTTAATCTTATTGTTCCAGATCTTGCTTAGCGTTGCTTTTAAGTGAAGACTCTTTTCTTCATTAGGGAGGTAAACGTCATCGTAATGCAGCTTATCGGTCAGGTAGCCTAGGCCAACACCAGACTGGAATGTCCATCGGTTTCCTAAATTCTGACTGTAGCTGATGTTGGCGTAGGCATTGTTGGATTTCTTTTTCAATGGGACAGGTTGCTCATAATTGATGTCCGCTTGGTAAAGTCCTATATCTTCGAAATTGTAAGCCCCATAAATATTTAGAAAACCTTCTTTAAACTGATGGCGATAAATCATTTCTCCAGAAGCGTTTTCATAGGGTTTCGTCCATTTTATATCTGGTGTAATAATTTTGGAATAGGGTTTTAAGTTTGTATAACTGCTGTTGAAGGTGAGGGAGTTTTTGCCCCATTGTAAGGTATGTCCTAACCCTAATCCAACGGAAGATAGCGAAAGCTCTGTTTTGGACTGTTCTATGGCATTTTCGGTGTTTAGGGCTAGAATGCTGGACAGCGCATTACCAAATTCTGCAGAATAGCCGCCTGTAGAGAAATTCACGCCTTTAAAGAGCATGGGTGAAAACCTGCCCCTTACAGGGACTTCGTTTGGTGTTGCGGTGTAGGGTTGGGCTACTCTGATTCCATTGATGTAGGTCTGTGTTTCGGAAGCATCTCCACCGTGGACCATAAGACGTCCATTCTCTCCCCCAACCTGTGCTCCGGGCAATGTTGCCAGTGCGCTGATAATGTTTCCCATGCTGCCTGCCGTAGTGACAATATCCAATGGACTCATTACCGTGTTTTTTCCGGAGCTATTGGCTTGTAGAACCCCTGCCTGAATCGTGACTTCCTGTAGGCGATTTTCACTTTCTTGCATTTGAATAATCAGCAATTCTTTTTGGGGTAGCTGGATAGACCTGTTATATGTTGGGAGGCCCACAACAGACGCTTTAATGATTTTAGTACCTTGTTCACTGGTCTCAAACACAAAGTTTCCAAGCGAATCGGTGGTGCCGCCATCATAGGTGCCTTCAATATAAACATTGGCCAAATGAATAGGTTTGCCGTTTTTGCCCAGCACTTTCCCTTTCAAGATGGACTGCGCCGATACGATGGTAATACTTAAAAATAGTAAGGTTAATAACAGCTTCATTTTTCTTTAATTTTATTCAAATATCAGCGGCTGTAAGTGTTCCTGCGAAAAAGAGTGGATGGAATGTCAAAATATCATGACGAATTGCAGGATTCCAACTTTATGCTGTAAATTGATATCGAAAAACAAAATTTCCTCCATAAATAAGTTCCGCAATGGAAAGTGGAGAATGCGAAAAATTGCTTTTATATGCGACGTACTTATAGCGGATATAAAAGTCATTTTACTTTCGTTTGATATTGAAAATACGAGTTTAAAATTAAGTCAGAAAAATGCGAATAACCATTTTAGATGACTATCAAGACGCTGTCCGAAAGTTGGACTGTTTCAAAATTCTTGATGGTCACGATGTCCAAATATTGAAACAGTCCTATTCAGATCCGGCTTTACTGGCCGAAAAATTGAGCGATACGGAAGCGCTAGTGCTCATCAGAGAACGGACGCGAATTACAGAAGACCTGTTGTCTCAGCTTCCCAAGCTAAAGTTAATTAGCCAGACGGGCAAAATTTCAAACCATTTGGATTTGGCTGTTTGTAGCCGTTTCCATGTGGCTGTTGCTGAAAGTATGGGCTCTCCTGTTGCTCCAGCTGAATTGACCTGGCTTTTGATCATGAATGCCCTCCGTGGTTTACCTAAGGCTCTTTCAGATATGGACAAAGGCCTATGGCAAACGAACATAGGAGATTGTGTCGCCGGGAAAACAATAGGGATATGGAGCTATGGAAAAATAGGGAAGCGAATAGCGCAATACGCAAAGGCTTTTGGTGCCCAAGTAATTGTTTGGGGAAGCGAAAATTCTCGAGAAGAAGCTGTAAAAGACGGCTTTTTAGCTGCTACCAGTAAATCCGATTTTTTTCATTTTTCAGATGTTGTTACTCTACATCTTAGGTTAGTGCCTGAGACGCGAGGTATCGTAAAGCTCGAAGATCTCCGGTCTATGAAGCCGACAGCGCTTTTTGTCAACACCTCTCGTGCTGAGTTGGTTGAAGAGGGGGCACTATTGACCGCGCTCGAGACAGGTGTTCCAGGGATGGCTGCGGTAGATGTCTATGAGTCTGAACCAATCTTTGATCCTAACTATCCGTTATTGCAGCTGCCAAATGTGCTTTGTACGCCACATATTGGCTATGTGGAGAGAAATGGTTACGAACAATTATTTAGACTTGCTTTTGAGAATATTGTAGCCTTTTCCGGGGGCGATCCACAGCATATCGCTAACCCCGAAGTATTGACCCGCTAATTAAATGAATCGGCTATACATAGATGAATAATTTTACGCATTTAGAACAACCAACAGGTCGCGTTATTGTGGTCGGCGGTAAGGAATATCTTTTTTTTGGTGGAACTTCCTATCTAGGGCTGGCAACAGATCAAGCATATGCTTCTATTTTTATAGAAGGTATACAGCGGTATGGTATCAACAACGGCACTTCACGAAATAATAATGTGCAACAGGCCATATTTGATCAAGCCGAAGAATATGCAGCAAAGCGTTTTGGTTTTGAAGCAAGCCTGTTGCTCTCAAGTGGGTATTTGGCAACGCAATTTCTTGTAAGAACCTTGGCGACCGAAGGAGAAGTATTGTATGCTCCCGCTTGTCACCCTTCTTTATGGCTAGATAAGAAGCCCGTCGCAACTGGGCATTTTGTTGCGTGGGCCAATGCAACGATCGAGTATATCAATCATTCAGCCCAAACATCATTTATCATCGTTAGCAACAGCTTGGACAATATGCGGCCAGAATTGTACGATTTCACTGTTTTCAATCGTATTGATCCGGACAAAAAGATTATACTGCTCTTGGACGATTCTCACGGAATAGGAGTTTTGCGCAAGAATAGCATTTCATTGGATAAAAGTAGTGTTCAACAAACTAATATTGAACTGATCGTCGTCGCATCCTTGGCAAAAGGCCTGGCAACAGATGCAGGATTGATTTTGGCCGATGGGGAACGGATCAAGTATCTCAAGCGATCAAACTTTTATACAGGGGCTTCCCCAAGTTCACCAGCGAGCTTATATGCATTTGTTCATGGAGAGCAGATCTATCTACAGCAATTCGAAAAGCTGCGGTATAATATTGATTCCTTCAAAACACATATGGGATCTGGATTAAACGCTGTTGCTAATTTTCCGGTCTTTTCTTCAAAGGATACGGGCCTTTATGCGAGGCTGATGAATGCTGGAATACTGGTTTCAAGTTTTCCTTATCCCCTCGCTACAGATCCCCTATTAAATCGAATTGTGGTAAACGCACACCATACCAAGGCAGATTTGGATCAGCTAAGTCATGCAATTGGCATATATTGATTTTTATATGACAACTAATAAGTCAACATCTTGTAAATTAGATAATTGTTTTTATTTTTGAGGTCTATTTAATGGTTGGTCGGACGCAATGTCTCGTTAATTGATTGTAAATGTTTGGCTTTTGGAAGCTTATTTATCAAAAAAGTATTTAAATAATTTCCATTACTCATTTTAAAACAATACTTTTGCATCCCCAAACATTAGTTGGCTTAAGGGTTGAAAAATAAATAATTACAGTAAAATAGATATGACTAAAGCAGAAATTATTGCAGAAATCTCTACCAAAACTGGCTTAGAGAAGGTAGATGTTCAAGAAACCGTAGAGGCGTTCTTTAAAGTTGTCAAAAACGCAATGATCGGAGGAGAAAATGTATATGTAAGAGGTTTTGGTAGCTTCGTAGTCAAAAAAAGAGCTGAGAAGACTGCAAGAAACATTTCAAAAAATACAGCAATCATTATCCCTGAACACTTTGTTCCTAGTTTCAAGCCAGCTAAAATTTTCGTAGAGAAAGTAAAGAATGGCAATAAATAATCTTTAAAATAGATTAAAATGGCAAAAACCAAACAGATAATAGTAATAGGATCAGTAGTAGCCTTGGTTGCTGTGCTTTTAGCGCAGCCTATTAAAGGTTTGGTGAACAAAGAAAAACAAACTGCTGCAGCATCTGAGTCGAAGCCTTCCAATGAAGTTAATTTGGAAAATATATCTTCGATGACAAAACAAGGTTTAGATGCTAGTTTAGTCAAAGAAATTTCCGATATTGAGGGCCAAGTTGCAAAAGCTTCTGGAGAGGATAAGATAAAGCTGTTGCAACAGTTGGCAAATAAGTGGGATGATGTCGCAAAACCAGCCCCTCAGGCTTTCATCTATGAGGAAATGGCAAAGGTTTCACCGAAGTTTGAATATTGGTTGAAAGCAGGTAATGCTTATCGTGCCGCTTATACAAATTTGCAGGATTCTACTTTATCCCAAGCGTTGAATCAAAATGCTATTCATGCATATGAAGCTGCGTTAAAAGCGAATACAAGTAGTTTGGATGCAAAAACAGGATTGGGTGCCGCAATGGTATCAGGAACGAATAACCCTATGGCAGGTATTGCCTTATTGCGCGAAGTCGTTGCTGCCGATCCTAAAAACTTAGAAGCAAACAAAACTTTGGGGTTGTTTTCATTACAATCCCGTCAGTTTGACAAAGCCATCGAGCGTTTTAAGACCGTTATCGATCAAAAACCCGATGCTGAGTCATACTTTTACTTAGCCACAGGCTATGAAAATATTGGGATGAAAAAGGAAGCCGTTACAGCTTTTCAAAAAAGTAAGGAACTGGCAGCCGATCCTTCCCTATCACAATTCATCGATCGAAAGATCGCGGAATTGAGCAAGTAATTAATTTATTATTTTATAATCATTAAAAAATTTAGCTATGCCAAGCGGAAAAAAAAGAAAAAGACACAAGATGGCTACTCACAAACGTAAAAAACGTTTAAGAAAAAATAGACACAAGAAAAAATAGTCTTGTGATAAGCTTTTAAACATCTTGGCCCATTTTGCTGAGATAGCTTTACGAAACGATCTACATGTCTGTGAAGGGGATGTAGATTGTTTTTTTCGTTACAACGTTCTTTAAATGTTTAATCGGATACCCAAGATTGCGATAGGATATTGCATAGGTATCAAAAATGAGTAGCTTTTGGTAAAGGAATTAATTATCGATTCAACTCCTGATAAAGGGGTAACTATTGCTTTACTACAAGATAAGCAGCTTGTTGAACTTAACCGCGAGCCCGCAAATAATAACTTCGCCGTTGGAGATATCTATCTCGGACGTATTAAGCGAATTATGCCTGGGCTTAATGCAGCTTTCGTAGATGTAGGCTACGAAAAGGATGCTTTTCTACATTATTTAGATCTGGGTCCTCAAGTTCAATCTTTGCTAAAGCTTACGCGTATAGTGAAGAATGGCAGTTATCAAGAGAAACTGCTCAATAGTTTAAAACTTGAAAAGGATATCGATAAAGCTGGTAAGATCTCTGATGTCTTAAGCAAAAATATGCTCGTGCCAGTACAAATCGCCAAAGAACCCATTTCAACAAAAGGACCGCGTCTGAGCTCAGACCTTTCAATAGCGGGTCGTTTTGTCGTTTTGGTACCTTTCTCAAGTACTGTTTCCATTTCCAAGCGTATCAAAGGTAGTAATGAACGCAATCGCCTAAAAAAGATTGTCGAAGGAATTAAGCCAGCTAATTTTGGTGTTATCATTCGTACAGTTTCCGAGGGTAAGGGTGTTGAAGAACTACAACGTGACTTATTGGACCTGATCTCAAAATGGGAGCTATTTACCAAACGTCTTCGTAATGCTGAACCGCCTCAAAAGGTTCTTGGCGAAATGGATCGTGCATCCACTATTCTACGAGATATTTTGACAGACGAGTTTTCGCATATTTATGTTAATGATCCTTCGATCTTCGAAGAAACAAAATCATATATACACGATATATCTCCAGACTTGGAGAAAATTGTCAAACTTTATAAACATAAAGAGCCAATTTTTGATCATTTCGGAGTTGAAAAGCAAATCAAGGCAGCTTTTGGCAAAACTGTAACATTGCCGGGCGGTGCGTACCTCGTTATAGAGCATACCGAAGCCTTGCATGTCATTGATGTCAACAGTGGTAACCGTTCTGCTAATAAGGAGAATCAGGAAGACAATGCATTGCTGGTCAATATGGAAGCAGCAAAAGAAATTGCGCGTCAGCTGCGTTTGCGTGATATGGGCGGAATTGTAGTCATCGATTTTATCGATATGCATAAACCCAATCATCGAAAAGAGTTGTATACGTTCTTAAAAGAATGTATGGTAGCGGATAGAGCGAGACATACAATTTTGCCTCCAAGTAAATTTGGATTGGTTCAAATTACACGTCAGCGCGTTAGACCTGAAATGAATATCGTCACAAACGAAAAATGTCCGGCTTGTGATGGTACAGGTGAAATCCGATCAAGTATTGTCCTCATGGATGATATTGAAAATAATTTGAGCTTTATCCTTCAAGAACAGAACGAAAAGAAGGTGACCTTATGTGTTCACCCTTATATAGACGCCTACATTAAGTCTGGTTTGATTTCTAAGAGAATGAAATGGTTCATGAAGTACGGAAAATGGATTAAAGTAAATCCAATGACGTCATATTATCTAACTGAATTCCATTTCTTCAATGCGAAGGATGAGGAAATCAAGTTATAATAGAAAGAGATTAACGAAAAGGGTTAGTAGTGATACTAACCCTTTTTTGTTTTTATATTATTGTGTTGTTTAAACCCAATGGATAATTATGCCGTCTTTTTCCATTTTGCGGAAGTAAGTCATTTGCCTTTTGGCATAGCGATGTATTTCTGTCTCCAGTTTTGTGGTAAAAGCAGGATAATCGAGCTGCCCAAGGAGATGGAGTGACGCATATTTATACTCCAAACCATAGTATTGAAGCTGCTCGTGTGTAATACCTTCTGTCAAGAGCCCGCACACTTCCTCTAAGAAGCCTTCATTCAATCGTTGTTTTAATCTTTGGCTAATGTGTTCGCGTCTGATTTCCAACGGGGGATTTAATCCGATAACAATGCTATCTACCGCTTGTTGCTGGGTGATGTGATCGGGGTGATTCTCTAAAAACGCTAATATTTCTATTGCTCGGATTATACGTTTTTTTGTCGAAAGATCGATTTGAAAGTTCACAGGTAGCGTATATTCCTGAAGACGCGTTAACAGCTCCGTCTCTGGATATGCAAGTAATGACTCCTTGAAGCCTTCGATTGATGGGATCAGCGCATAGGGATTTTGTTGGATTACACTTTGAATATATAAACCTGTACCACCACACAGGATGGTATGTTTTCCCTTTTCTAGAATGGATTGTTGGGCTTGACGGAAGTCAGCAATAAAGTTTCCGAGATTGTAGCGTTCTCCCGGTTCATGAATGTCGATAAGATGATAGGGAATATCTTGGTATTCCGATAGGTCTTTTCCCGTACCGATGTCCATCCTTCGATAGATTTGGCGGGAATCAGCACTGATGATTTCAGCATCAATGTGTTGGGCCAGTTGGACGGCCAGTTTCGTTTTTCCAGAAGCTGTAGGCCCTAAGATAACAACAACTTTCTCTTTTGGAACGGTTTGCTGTTCCAAAAGAGAAAGTGTATATTTTAATCTGTCTATCACAGAACAAATTTAGTCCATTTTTCTGTTCCTTCGTTATTTTTTACGACAGTATCGATAAAAGCCATGCCTCTTACGCCATCGTAAACTGTTGGGAAATCTTGTTGTTCAGCTGTAGGGGTTTTTCCTTCACGTTTGGCTGTAACTGTTGCCGCAAAATTACGATAGATATTCGCAAATGATTCTAATAGCCCTTCAGGGTGACCGGCTGGTACACGGGTATTATGTGTTGCAAAAGAACTCAACGTATAAGGCGCTGCGTAAGCATTTCCTGTGCGATAAAGCTGACGAGGTTGATCAAGCATTTTGATAATTAAATTGTTCGGATCCTCATTAGCCCATTCCAATCCACCTTTTTCACCATAGATTCGGATACGAACAGCATTTTCTTCTCCGGCTGAAATTTGCGAAGCCATCAATACGCCTTTAGCACCATTTTCGAAACGTAAAAGCACCGAACCATCGTCATCCAATAGACGGCCTTCAACAAATGTTGTTAGGTCTGCACATAGCTCTTGGATTTTTAAGCCCGATACATATTCCGCTAAATGCGCAGCATGGGTACCGATATCACCCATAACCAACGATTTACCCGAGCGTTTCGGATCTGCACGCCAAGCGGCCCCAGCATTACCCTCGCGTTCCGATAAACGGCTCAACCAACCTTGTGGATACTCAACAACAATCTTTCTGATCTTACCGAAGTGACCTTCTTTGACCATTGCTTTAGCTTGTTTAACCATTGGGTAGCCTGAATACGTATGGGTAAGGCACAGAGTACGACCAGTACGTTCTACCGTTTCTTGTAATTCTTTTGCTTCTTCAACGGATACTGTCATTGGTTTTTCAACGACAACATCAAAACCTTTTTCTAGCGCTAATTTAGCGGGAGCAAAATGTAAAAAATTGGGTGTTACGATCGTTACAAAATCCATGCGTTCGCCTTCGGGAAGCAAAGATTCTTTTTCGATCATCTCTTCATAGTTTAGATAGACACGCTCAGGAGCTACAAATAAGTCTTCTCCAGATTGTTTTGAAATCTGTGGATCAATACTAAATGCACCACAAACCAGTTCAATCTTGCCATCCATAAAAGCGGCAATACGGTGTACAGCTCCAATAAAGGCATCGTTTCCGCCTCCGACCATACCCATGCGAAGTTTTCTCTTCATAACGTTATTATTTTTGATTATTTATTTTTCAAACTTTTACAGTGTACAATATACACAATTTAGCTTATTTTATGTATAAAATCATCTTGATGCTACCCATATTTTCTTTGGGAAAGCCATTGGGGAACTGCTCCCTAAGCCCCTTTAATTCATCTGTATTTCGATAGGTATACCGCTTTGTTCCTGTGATCCAAAAGCTAATCGGTGCCGTAATTTCTTTCGCAACGAACCCAATTTTTTCGAGCGAAGAGTGTTGGCTCCAATCACGGTCGGTGAAAGTCATAATGTCTCCTGGCGAGAAATCGCTACAAAAGGCTTTAATTAATTTGCTTAGGCCTCCTATAACATTAATACCTGTTTTATTACAAAAACGTATTAGTTCAAATGAGCGATAGTCTTCATCTTTATTCAACATTCGACGCCCTCCAGAGAATACCGCGACCGCGACAAGCTCTCCCTGTTCATAAAGGCCATAACGATACTTGCCGGGAAGAGCGGCTTGTAAATGATGTTCCACGAGGAACTGTAAACTCGTTCTTTTGTCAATCCGGGCAAATACAGTATTGCGTGCGTAAATGCGTTTGTCATTTTTTGTTCTAGAAACAATGCGTCTGACGATCAAATCAAACTTTGTTATTAATTGGTCTTCATCGATATGAATGCAAGGGTCGGAAGTATCACTTCTAACGGATTTGTTGTGAGGATATAGTAAAATGTTAATTGCTAATTCCGGAGAGGATATTTGTATAAATCCATCATCCTGGCAAAACCCTAATGGGGCTTCAAGAGCTTGCTCGAGCCTAAGCTTGAACTGTGTTGACAAATTTATAAACGAAGGATCCATAAAACAAAAGTAACTTTTATGGAAGTTTTGACGAAATATTCACTTTTAATAATTATCCGTACCTTTGTACCGAAGAATATAATGGTGATACAAGGTATCCTTGTTAAAAAAGTACAATGACTCAGGGTGAGCAATCAGCCTGACATAATCTGAAATTAAATCGTGCTAAAATTACAACAGGTGCCAAGTGACCTTTAAAAGCAAACAGCGTGTAACGGACTCAGGTATAGCAATGAGTATCGGCACTTATAAATAATTATAATACATATGAAACTTCCGATAGTGGCGTATGGCGATCCTGTATTAAGAAAGGTCGCTGAAGAAATAGATGAAGACTATCCAGATTTAAAGAAATTGATTGATGATATGTTCGATACCATGTATGCAGCTCATGGTGTTGGGTTGGCAGCTCCACAGGTAGGTTTGCCTATACGTATGTTCGTTATCGATGCAACTCCTTTCGCAGAAGATGATGAAGAAAACAAAGAAGTGCTCCAATCGTTCAAAAAAGTTTTCATCAATCCTATCATGGTTGAAGAGTCTGGTGAAAAATGGGCTTTCGGTGAAGGATGTCTGAGTATCCCAGATATTAATGAGGACGTATTGCGTCACAGAAATATTCGCATCAATTATTTAGATGAGAACTTTGAAGAACATGAAGTAGACTTAACAGGTTTGGCTGCACGTGTGGTACAACACGAATATGATCATATTGAAGGTAAACTATTTACCGACAAATTGAGTGCCTTGAAGAAAACGATGCTGAAGGGGCGATTAGATGCTATCGCGAAAGGAAATATTCGCGTTGGTTATAAAATGAAATTCCCACAGCAAAAGAAAAAGCGTTAGTTCATACTAACGCTTTTTCTTTGTTGCTTCCTCCGCGTAAAATTGATTGGAGATCAAAAATATCCGCGTTCGACCCACTGATCCATCCTTTTAATCCATTTTTGAGACCGAATTGGTCATCCAGTAAGGCGTGTTATAAAAACTTCACACGCGAAGAAGGACTTTCCTCAATCCAACCGGGGTAAATATAGACGATATTTAACGGCTGTCATTCGTATTAAAAATACAACTGCTGCCCCAATGAAGGCCGCCCAGGAAAGATCAAGATCAAGATGTACCAGCAAGATGTAAGTGAGGCCACCACCTAAACAGGCGGTAGCGTATACTTCTTTTTTAAAGATTAATGGAGTTTCGTTGAGTAAGACGTCGCGCGTCATCCCCCCACATACCGCGGTGAACATTCCAAAGATAATGGCAGCATAGGTATTGCTTTCGTAGTTGAGTGATTTTTGTACCCCCAGGATAGTGAAAAAACTAATTCCGATGGCATCAAAAAGTGTCAAGGTACGATAATAACCATACAATTGTTTATTGAAGACAATGGCAATTAAAATTCCGAGGAAAATGGCGATGAGATAATTGCTATCATTGACCCATACTGGGCGCAGATTTAAAAATATATCCCGCATGGATCCACCGCCAATGGCTGTCACAAAGCCTAAAAAGGCTGCCCCAAAAATATCAATATCTTTACGTTTTGCCGACAGGGTGCCTGATATTGCAAAAAATAAGGTGCCAAGCAAATCGCTCAGATAAAAATAGTTGGCATCAGTAATCATGGTAATCCTTTTTAAATCATTATATTAAAATCTCCAGTTGACGGTACCCCATATCGCTTACACCAATGGGGATAAATCTCCTTTTATTGGACAAATTTAGGAGAAATCTTGATAGTTTAAATTTACAGAAAGGCGAATAGCTTTCAAACCCGCGATTCCCTGTACATCCTCCAATTTTAAATGTTCGATGGTATGCTCAATGATGCCCATGTCGTAGATTGCCTTTATACTCAACATGAGATCCTCTAGGATTTCATCCGATAAATAGACAATCGCAATTTTATTGACCTGGGTAAGTCGTTCTTTGGTTCGCTTTATCCGAATTTTGTCTATCCTTTTTTTGATTATTTCATAACGGATATTGAGAGATCCCTCTACATCAAACCTCCGTTCATCTTCCCGAAAGCTAATATCAATGCTATGTGGATTGATAAAAATCAATTGTGTTGTTTCTAAAGTCAGAGGAAGAATATCTTTCGCATGGTAAGCTTTCAGCGTAATTCTAGCCATCGAAATAATTTGCTGACGCCTAAATACATTGATAAATTCGTAGCTGAAAGGTTGTTGTGGCGTAATGGATTCGCCGATATAAATGTCATATTCAATACCGTCTGTCCTGAATTTTTGAAAATAAGATGGATAATTCCCCTGGATGAAGCTATTGAAATGATCCAGTTCTCTACTGATCAATTGATTGATCTGGCGTAAAGAAGTTTCAAATTCATTGCGATAAAACTCACCTGTGTCCCGATTGGTGAAAAAATGCTTCGCATAATGTTCGATCACCTCTATTTTTGACGGGAATTGCTTTCTGGCTTCTTCTAAAAATGGCTGTACATCTTTCCTAAAAAACTCAATGATCTTGACCATCGACTCATCAAAAGAAATATGGTCAAGAGATTCTGTAATTTGATCAACACGTGCTGAAAAAGTCATAATCAACTTGTGCTTTCCATCTAAAGAGAGCTCATCAATAAGCATTGCGAGCTGTTTGACCTTGAAGCTAAAGTCTTTCAGAATGGAGGCGTTTCGTATGATCGTTGAGTCTTTGACATCGACAGCACCATAGAGGGGATAGACATCTTCAAATACTACCGCCTTAATATGCGCATCCCGACTGTCGTTTTCCAGTTCCTGAATGTACTGGGCCGCAATATGGTTAAATTTCCACTGAACCGAAGGCTGTATGGTCGTAAACCGGTTGATGATGATATCGTCGATACGTTTTTTAAATTCTAGGGTGATATCCTGAGATAGTTGTGATAAAAGGGGGACCAAAGAACCTAAGGCTTGCATTGTATCATTGTCGAGCTGATCTTGTTCACGGCTGTATATTTCCAATATGCCTGAGAGGGAATGATTATGAATGAGTGGAATACACAGATAGGTCGTTACTCCCGAGCGACTAATCCGTTCGTCGAAAATGGATGTGGTATTTCGGAGGCCATTCGTCGCATTATTTGTATAAAATATAACATGCGGATGTTTTAGGTAGTCCGCAAGTTCAGGATTGATCTTGAATGTTTTATTTGCGGTATACGCTTCCGCAATCAAGATGCTTTTGTTGGTGATTGAATAATCGAAAAATGGGACCCCATTTAATTGGAATAACGGAAATAAACTAAATACGGTTTCAGCCCCTTTTAATAGCGGTGTGATGATTTTTTCTAAATCAGCGAAAAAGAGATGATAATTGTATGTCGGCAGATCCAAGAGAATGGACTGAATGCGACGTAAAGTATGTTCCGTACTGGTCTTTCTGAAAGTTACAATACTAAATCCCGATAACTCAAAATCTTCCAGTTTAACGGTATTGATAACGGTATTCCAATCAAAAAGCGAATCACTGGGATTTTCCGATAAACGACCTATATCAAGCGCAGGAAGTGTTTTTTTTGCCTTGATCTCAACAAATTTGAAATCGATGTCCAAATCGTAATAATCGACGATCTCCCCCCGATCATTGAGTTGATGATAAACAATACTGCTGTTTTCATTGGAAGAAAAGCCATAGAGTCGCTCGAAGATGAGGGTATAAAAGAGCTTTTCTTGATTGGTAAGAAGGCTTCCGGTACGCATCTTCCCTTGAATTTCTTGCTCGACAAGCTGATGGCTAACTAGGTCGAAAAAGGCTTCCGTTCCATAAAAGGCTTCTTCTGCTAGGGCTGTTGTGAGTGCCCAGTACCTTTTTGGAGCAGTGTCAATCAACGATACGGAGAGGCTATAAATCAATTGCAGAATATCTTTATAGGCTTTGAGGTTATGCTTGCAGAGTTTCCCGTTGAGATGTTCTATTTCTTTGATGCGTTCCAATGCATACAAAGGAATCATATCATCGGATGAAGTGCCATTTTCAATAAAAGATTCCAGGTATTTGAAAAATGGTTCAAAGTCTAGCCTGCCATTTGCATACGTATTGGCCGTTTTCTTCGTTGTGAGTTGTACTTTCTTTATCTCCATGGATCGAAAATTTTAAAAGCGGAAACCTGTGCTGAAATAGGGATACCAGCCTTCATTGGATTTCGTCATGACAAAATGTAAAGGAAGTGCATTGGCGACGATATAATAAATGCCTCCGCCCACACCCTGATGAAACTTATCGTTGTTATAGCCCTTTGCCCATACTTTCCCAACATCATACATACCCATTAGTCCGAATTCACCTGGAAGAACATAGCTTTTGACATCAAGTACTTTAACACGAGCCTCTAGGTTATTATAAAGCATCTGTTGCCCTGCAAATCGGTACTGGCGAAATCCTCTGAGATTTTCATGGCCGCCTAGAAATAGATATTGATAAAATGTAGGGTTCCCGACAACGGTGCCCCCTCCTGTTCTATTGGCGAATATAATACCTTCATTGAATGCACTAAAATAGCCGGTCATTGCAGCACTTAACTGCGCTGAATTTTTTGAGTACTGATTGAGTCCAAAATAGGAATTCAAAGCGGCTTCAATATATAGCCCTTTACTTGGGTTAATCTTTCGATTACGGGAGTCTTGTGTTAAAAAGGCATTGATACCTGCAAAAGCTTTGTCTTTGGTAATCGATAAACTATCGTAAGAATGTAAAGCTTGGGGATTTAAAATAAATCGATCTTCATTTTCAATCGGATCTAAGTGGTAAAATTGGATATGCGGACCTACGGCAAAGTTTAATGTAGCTGAAGGTTTCCACCTTAACTGTGGATTGATATTGAAAATATTGAATCTACTTCTGTAATATTTTGCACCATACTGTTCCTTTAAGAAGAGCGAGTTATTGCCTACGCCGAAGAAATTCTGCGTGTTGTCAGGAGCTTTTGCTAGCGCATCGACAACAAGATCCGCATCCCCGACAACAGCTATCCATTCGCCCCTATAGTGAATTTTATAAGCTCCGGTCCGGAAGGCTGTTGCTACAGTAAGTTGTTGCTTATAAGTAAAGGGACTTTTTCTAAATCCACGCTGATGTGTGTAAGCAGCGCTTAGCCCCAGCGAAAAACCGTCATCAGCATTATAACCCGCAGTTACCAGGGGAAGCCAGGTGTTGTACAGGTTTACAGGAACAAATTGCGTGTTGGTACTATCTTGTGCATAATGAAGCTTTATTTTGTTCTTTTCACCCAGTAAAGTGGAATTTTTGGTGTTTTCGTAAAGCTGTATTTTCGATTTGCTTTGGTTGATCACATAAGTCTTTGGCGTGTTATCTCCTATAATTCGGAGTTTTATAGGAGAATTTGCGTTATCGATGACAACAGAGTCTTTTCCCTCAGCCAAATAGAGACGAATTTCTTTTGTCAGGGAATCTTTATAGGTTTTGTCCATCAATGCTTTGGTGACCTTACCATCTTTATTGATCTTCGAAACTTTGACTTTTAAGTTTTTATTCGCTGTGCTGTATATTTCTACTTTTTCGTTTTTGTCGCTGAGATGAATATCGACAATGTTATTAATGAAATTGTAATACTCTTCCATCGCCATGGGCAGTGCATCACGACGGCTTTGAAGTGTTTTAAAAATTTGCTCTCCACGAATAGCAATGGACGATTGCGGCAGGCTATGTACCGACTCCCATAATACCGAATCTGTGAGACGAGCTACAAATTGCTTGACCTCTTTGGTCCATTCCTTGTGAGGAAGCTGGTTGCTCGGATGAGCATTTAAAAAGCGTGATTTAAACAAAGAATAGCGAATATCGGGAATACCGGTCGTGAAACCTTGCATGACTGGGTTGACAAATTGCTGATAGATATCTTTCATCAGAAAACCTTGTGTGACACGTAGTGCCTGATCCCGATCGCGGGGAATAGGAATATAGTCTTTATCGTGATCTGTGCTATCCTGATTTTCATTGTACCAACGCCATTGATCCTCGTGTCGATCCCAATCGCTTACCAGTACATCCAGCATTCTTGCGCGGAGATATGCCTTAGCCTTAAAGTTATCGTCGTTATCTTCCTGTAGTTTTCGTACAGCTTTCGGGCTGTTGTCTGAATCACCAAGAGGCTCGCGTTCTTCTAGTAAAGCCACCGTATGCTCAAAAAGCGGAGCATATTCACCCAATATGCTGTCTTGTGCAACAACGCCGATGATTGGATGGGCATGTGGGACGTTCACGGCATTTGCCAAAGCGGGGATCATAAGCGCAGAATAGGGATGCTGTGCGCTAGTGGCATCGTCCAAGACATCCTGTACAAAGGTGCCATGTAGCTCTTCTGGTATAAGGGATTCAGTCCTTTTATTGACTGATCGCAGTGCCCATTCCTGACCGCTTGAATCTGTAAGTCGTAGAGAAACCGATTGCATCCCGCCCCCTTGTTTAACAGGACGCAGTCCCCCGTATAAGGTTGAAAGTTGGAGCAAAGGTAAGGTGGTTTCTGCAGCCCATTCTTTGCGGTAGTTTTCGCCAAGGAAGAACTTTTTGAATTTACTGGCTTTACCATATTTTGCATTTGCAACGATACTTACACTGTCCTTGATGACGGTTTTAGCAAAGGACTTGCCCTGATGTGCAGGTGACTGTGTATGTTTTTGTTGTGAATAAACATGACTAGCAAGAAAAATAAGAAAGAATGGTACAACCTTTTGCATGCCTATTTTTGTTCAAATTTATAAATGATCCCTTTATCCTGATTACCGGCTTCGCTGCTGATGTAAAGATTGAATTTTGAATCAAAGTTAATGCCTTCAGGTTGAGGGAAGATCTTCGGATCTAATGGAGAGAGCGATTTTACACGAAAATTCTCATCGGTGACCACAAGGGCTTTGTCTACAGAAGATAAGATATACCATTCCTTACTGTCTGCTTTTTTAGCTAACGCGGAGGGTTTGAACGTTTTCTTAATTTTAGCATCAAATGCCTGAAGTTGATCAAGCTGGATGGCAAATTCTCCTTTCGGCTGAAATTGACCATGCTCGTCAATTGAAAAGACATAGCCAGAGGTTTGCGGTTGTTTTCTATCGACCTTGCATTCTTTACATAATACGTATGCCTGGTTACTTTCGCGGTCAACAAAAAGTCCCTCGTACTCTCCTTTTGGGAGTAAATTTTTCTGTTCAACAACGTTTTTTATATCGTCGTTTTCGGCAATCGGAAAGGAATAGATGCTGCCATTGCTCTTTAAGATAAAGAAATGTGTATTGCTTATCGAGATATCCTCATAGTCGCCATCTTTTCCGAAAGGGTTGAACGTGACTTTTTGTGTCGGTTGGTTAAACTTATAAAGAAAGCCCTGCTCGTCTTGGATGGCATAAATATCATCATCCTGTCCCGCGAGAAAGGCTATCCCGGATATTTCTAATAATTCGTCTGGCAAACTCAT
This sequence comes from Sphingobacterium sp. 18053, assembly GCF_902706145.1. Taxonomy (NCBI): domain Bacteria; kingdom Pseudomonadati; phylum Bacteroidota; class Sphingobacteriia; order Sphingobacteriales; family Sphingobacteriaceae; genus Sphingobacterium; species Sphingobacterium sp. 18053. Next base: position 4,969 of record NZ_CACSJW010000006.1, on the reverse strand, counting down.
CTTTATGCCCGAAGATAATGTATAGGGTATTTGTTGCGGTTTTTCAGCTTGAACATGAGCGAGCTTGTTGTTATTTTCCTTGGCTGTATTATTCGGGTTGCAGGCGAGAAAAATAGCAGAGGCTAAGCCTAATGCCATCGTTGTCAATATCGTCGGGTTTTTCATCATTATATGATTAAATTTAAATTGATGAAGTCATCAGGTTTCTGAATGAGCTTACGTGCAATGATTATTTTGTTGGGCTTTCAGGGCTGGTCATGCTTTTATGAGATGCCCTGCTGAATAGTCCTATTTTTTCATTTTACCTTTCAAATAATTAAGGATTTGTTGCTGAGAAACATTCTTCTGTTGTGTTTCTATTGCCTGATTTTGCCCATGTTCATCCAACAAAGTTGCTTCGGTGTCGTCCGCAAACTGAATATCGAACAGTTCCTGTATTTGATGTGCTAATGTCAGATTCAGTAGCGGAAAGCAAGTTTCTATACGTCGGTAAATGTTGCGGTTCATCCAGTCCGAAGAACCCAGATACACGCTGCTTTGGGCTTGATATTGAAAAATAAATATTCTGCCATGTTCTAAATATCGTCCTACAATCCGTTTCACGACAATGTTGTCGCTCAATCCAGGTACTTGTGGTTTTAGTCTACAGATTCCTCTAACCAATAACTGCAGTTTTACCCCTGCCCGGCTTGCTTCATACAATTTATTGATTAACGATTCTTCTTCCAGATTGTTTAATTTAATTTTTATTGTAGCTGTGTCTCCGGCTTTAGCAGCTCGGATGGCCTGGTCGATCAGGGATAAAAATGTATGTTTGAGGTTGAACTGTGCAATCAGTAGATGACTAAAAGACAGCTCATTTGGACTATGGGGTTTTCTCCGGGCTGGTAAAAACTCGAATAGCATATTTAATTCGTTGGTCAATAGCTTATTTGAGGTGATGAGGAAGTAGTCTGTGTAGACCTTCGCCGTTTTTTCATTTAGATTTCCTGTACCTAGCAATGCACTTTCTCGACCTTGTTTGCGTTTGACCAGCGCTATTTTGGCGTGTACTTTTAAATTGGGGATACTATAGGTGATTTTTACACCCTGTTCTTTCATCAATCGAGCCCAATGTATATTATTTGCTTCATCAAAGCGCGCTTTCAATTCGACAAATACATTGACTCTTTTTCCATTTTTTGCTGCGGTAGCGAGTGCTTGTGCGATATGAGAATCACCAGCAATACGGTATAAGGTCGTGTAAATCTCGTCTACGGTTGGATCTATCGCTGCCTCGTTAAAAAAACGCAGTATGGGGTCGAACGATTCATAGGGAGTACAGATCAACAGATCCTCTCGGTCTATTTGGTCAAAGATAGATTCTTTGAAATTCTGATTCGTATTAATTTGCAGCTGTTTTGGATAAGAAAGTTCCGCTATTTTAATCGGAAATGAAAATAGATCCTTAAGATTGTGGTAGTTTCCGCCTTCGACAATGCTACTTTTCCGCAGATCAAATAATGTTGCCAGTGTTTCTATCAACTGTTTTGGCAGATTTGGCTGGAATAGAAAGCGTGTCGCATAGCCAAGGTCACGTTTATTGACTTCCGTCTCGATTTTTTGGGCAATATCACCCTCAAATTCATCTTGGAGATTTAATTCCGCATCCCTTGTGATTTTAAAGGAATAGAAATTTAATGATGTATTTCTTATGGCTTCAGGAAAAAATGCTTTGATAATATCATCTATGAGCACAACATATTTATTCCCATTGATCTCACAGGTGAAAAAGCGGCCAATATGATTTGAAGGCACATTTAGAAAGAATACCGCTCCAGTATTGTCGTCTGTAACGACGAAGTAGAGCTGATTGTTGATCGGGAAAAAAGAGGTGTCATCAATCGGTATAATTTGGAGGTAGGAGGCAATTGTGGTAAAGAAATATTGGGCTGCTAGGTCTTTTATTTCGGCAGGAATAGCTTGATTGTAAATTAAGAGTATATCTTCTTTTGCTAATTCTTGGATAATATCAGCTAGTATTAGGCCAAATTTTTCCTGTTGTCTATTGATGGTTTTTGACGCTTTTTTATAGGTCCCAATATCTATGTTCGGAATGAGCTGTCCGGGATTTTGCTTCATTATTTTTTTCCAAGCCATCAGTACAGGCATTCTAACCCGATAAAATTCATCCAGATTGGATGAGAAAATAGCGATAAACTGTAGTTTTTCCAATAAAGGGACCTCCTGACGACCAGCTTGGTCAAGTACCCTATCATTGAACGACAGCCAGCTGATGTCTCTGTTGATATAAAGATCTTTCTTCTTCATCCGTATAAATTTATGGTTATGGCAACATGCTTACAACAACATCAATAAATGATCCTGTCTATTGGTCGCTAATGATTGATTTAAAGGCGGCATCTTTTTAAATAAAAAAGAAAGTTTGAACAACATGATCCTGACATATTCCGCTGTGTTTATAGGATCGCATTAAAATATGGTTGCGACGACAAAAGAAACAACCGATATAACAAGGCCAAACATAAAAATTCCATATGCGTATCGTAGGAGTTTGTATTTTCGGCCTAATACCACACCTTGCGAATAAACATCCTTGGTAAGCATGCCATATAGAAATTCCGAATCGACCATTACCTTCTGCATGCCCTCATTGTAGTCGTCGAGTTTCATCTTGTAAAAGTTCCCAAAAAAGAGCAGATTGACTGATTTTTGTTCGATTTCCTCCTTTGAGAATTTACCAGAGGGAATTTTGGGTATTGTTGACAGTATTGCCATGACCATGGTTGCTACCACGGCCGTTGTTAAGATAATTGTTGGGATAATAAGGTGCTCGTTGGCATCTAGTTTCCGAAATAAGACAGCAATCACAACGGAAAGAATAATAGAATTGACCGTTAACAAGATGTTGGCCTTATTGTCTGCCATGTCGCTTAATCGCTGATTGTTTGAGGATGTAATCCGGAACATTGTTTCTATCCCACGTTCTGGCTTACTGCCTTTATCCTTTTCCTTCTTGTCTTCTTTTTTGCTTTCTTTATTTTTTGAGATAGATTTCTCCTGTTTTTTCTCCAGTTCTTTTAGATTCATCTCCTTTTTGGCATTGAGCTTTTGCTGCGCATATTCAGTATGGTAATGATGGCTCATTAATAGTTTGATTGTGCCCGCCCTCCATACGTCTTTATCGATCTCCTTCCCTAGTACTGCTTCAGCTTCGGCTTTCATCAGTTTGTTTCTGGTAACGAAATCCTCGTTCCCAAAATGAAATAGGTCCGCGTCGCAGAGAATTTGCTCCAGCAGGTTTGTTGGATCCTGAGGCATTCTCGTTGCTAAAATACAACCTTTGATTTTTTCCTGTATGGCTTCCGGTATTCCTTTATCCTGGAGAAAATTGAAAGCAATTTCGACACTTATCTTCTCATGACCGATAGCATTGTCAGATTTTACGTAGCCGAGGTCATGAAAGTAGGCGGCACTAATAACAATAAAGTGATCCTCCTCTCCTAGTTTATAGTGCGATGAAATCTCCTCCGCAGCACGTACAACAGAACGTGTGTGTATCGTATTGTGAAAACAATGGCAAACTGAAATATTTTCTGTAATATAAGTTTCAGCATATTCTTCTACCTGTTTTAAAAGCTGAGCATAATCTATCATGGACCAATATGGTTTTATGTGCAATAAAAGTATTTAATATCTTTAATTTCTTAAAAATAAGGTCTTCTTTTTTGTTATTTATTAACCTAGATCAAATTTACTGAAAAAAGAGATATTCCAATAGCTGTAAAATTGCCTGTTATATAAGTAGATAGTTGATTGTTAAAACAGATCGTTAATCGGATAAGATCTTTCAATATAAGTCATGACGCTCAGGCGAACTGGGTTTGGATAGTTTTATGATGCGAGCGACCCATGGTTCCTCCCTAAGCGAGGAAGAGTTCTGGATTGCTTATCCTTTAGTTTAGTTTTTGTCTATAGTTAGCTTAGTCTTAAGTTAGGTTTAGTTTAGCTATAACCTAAGCTATACCTAAACTAAACCTAAACAAACCCTAACTAAACCCTAAGTAAAGTGGTAAGAAAGTATAGCTATTAAAAGAGGCAATCAAGAGCGTTGTATGCTGTCCCCTTTTATGTGCTGCGCTGCGGTATCCTTCCGGTGTCATCTTTCCGGCGGCACAATTTTCCGGTCTTTCCGGCACGGATTCTACCCGGGGATGCCGCGCAGGCTTTTAAAAGAGGATCCCGACCGGATTATGCAGCCTGATGTTCTTTGACCTTTGACTGCTATCTTCCTGCCTATGCCCGTTCGCCGACTGCGCTGCCATTCCCGTCCGACTTTAGTACTCTCATGCGCAAACCACTCCTTTCCGGTGTTCTGAGCGGAAGCCCGCACGGGAAGCTGGGACTGAAATCCGCTGCAGATCTTAGGAAAGTAGCCTTTTTGCCGCCTTCTGCGCAATCCTGTGGACAAAATCCAAAAAGAATCTCGCACCGTTACAGGTAGTTAAGGGCGAAATGAAAATAATAAGAACAAAAGGCTTGGAAGTTTGTTAGTAAACTCCCTATCTTTGCACCACTCCGCAAGGGAGGAACGGTTACCTCGAAAGAAGGAATCATGAAAAAAGAAGGGTTTAAGAGAAGCCTGACAGGATTTAAAATCCCGTTCAGTTTATTTTAAACGCGGAAATCGAAAAAAGGGAAAAGAAAAAAAACTTTAAAAAGTTTTTGGAAGTTCAGAAAAGATTTCTACCTTTGCAGTCCCGACGGAAACGAAGGGAAAAACAAAAAAGATAAAGACGGCGCAATGCCATCGGAATATAGCGGATACGGAAGTTGAAGCGAGAAAAGTTCTTTAAGAAAACACAATCATGTAAGCGTGACGAGTAGACAAACGAAAGTCATGAACAAATTCAAGAATTAGTTCAATTCGATCCAAGATCAGAGATATAAAAAAAGAATTCTGATTATG